>NZ_JBEZKB010000050.1:0-28712 GCF_040651475.1 Streptomyces sp. NPDC048442 | reverse complement strand
AACGTCGGCCTTCAAGACCACAACCAGGTCTCGAAGGCCGACGTCACGCACAGGGCCCACATTCGCCAACAGCATCCGGACATCCGGTGCGGGCCTCCTATCGGGTACCGACCCCGGCCCTGACCGCTGATCAGAACAAGGAGCCTCCATGCGCACCACCGAACTCGCCCAGGCCGCCCGCCTCGGACTCCTGGCCGCGCCCTGGACCGTCCGCCCCCACCCCGAGCCCGCCGACCGCCAGCACCCGTGGCTGTGGTCCTGCACCACCCCCGGCTGCCCCACGGCCGGAGCAGCCGTCAACGAAGGCAACGCCCACCAACAGGCCGCCGACCACCACACCCGCGAGCACGGCACCGCCTGAGACGCCCCCCGACGCGGCCGACAGGCCAACTCGCCTACGAGAACAAGGCGTTCATGTATCCCGGGCACGTCCCGCGCAGCTCACGGGCGGGGTGAGGGAGGCCCGCCTCCTAGCGGTCGAGGAGGTCGGCCTCCGAGTCAGGGATTCGGGGCACCGCACATGTCGCAGGTGTCCGCGCTGGGGTCGGTCGCGACCATGCTCCGTGCCTGGTCGGCCGTGCCGCCTGCGGGCTGGATGGTGCCGATGTTTCCTCTTCACCACGGCCGTGGTGCGAAGTCCATGACCCTGAGCACCTGCCCCAAAATCCCGGCCCCGCGCACCACACCCGCGGGTCACAGGTCGCCTGGACGCCGTGTGCGGCGCCCAGACGTGCGCGGGAGCGCGGCAACCGTACGCACCGAAGTGTCGGCCTGACGTATCTGGCCCCAGCGCTCCCGGCGGGTGTGCTGTCCGAGCGGGTTCGCCGCGCTGGCGGCTGCCGAGCGTGCACGGGGACGCGAGCCGGAGCTCGACCGCATGGCCCTGGCCCACTCGGTCAAGGACCTGGCGGGACTGCACGGCCCGCAGGTCGACTACTTGGACCCGCTCGTCGACCGGTACGTCCAGGGCGTGGTCTAGGATCCGCGAGTTGATGCGCAATGTCGGCTGAGGATGCGCAATGAATGCGCAAATCCGGGGCACGATGCGCATTCGCTACAGCCTGTGACCGTCGACACCGCCCATCGGCAGCGGAATTCTTCAGTGTCTGTGTCTCTTCCTCAAACGCAGTACGTCGGTGGGGTAGCTGGCGGCGGTCCGGACCGGAGGAATGCTTTCCGGGCCATGGGAAGACCCTCCGTTCTGGTGGGGGGTGTCCGCTGTCCTGGGTGGGAGACTGCGGGCACGTACGTGGTGAGATGTCCGCTCTGGCCTGCCGGGTAGTGCTTGTGCTGCGATCTGATCGCGGGCTCCCCACGAGACCGGGGTGGGCGTGCGGGCTTGTACTGTCACCGGCACATCCGCAGTGACCGTGGAGCCGCTCGTAAGTCGTAGGGCAGCCCGGGTCGCCGGGCCTTCAGCCCTGATCGCGGAAGGTCTCCTGTGCGATACCTCAGATCCCGTCCTGTCTCCTTAACTACACCGCGCCGACGTGTCCTGGCGCGCCGGCCAGCCCCTACCGGACTGCGGTGGCCAAACCGTCTGCGGACACTGGGCGCGGCGTTCCTGCTCGCGGTGGCGGGCCTGCTGTTCGCGGTCACCCCCGCGCACGCAGTCACCTCCATCAGTGTCTCTTCCACCACCGTGGCGGCCGGCGACACCTTCACCATCAGTTTCACCGGCACTTCGGATAACGCCCGACCCGGCGCCGGCGAGAACTTCTATTCCGGTTCCACGGCCCTCGGCACGCTGGATCAGTTCACCAGCATCGAGTCGTGCACCGGCAACGCCGGCCCCTGCTTCGAGCAAGCGTTCCTGGGCCCGCGGGTACCGCTAGGCAACCTCAACGCCGGCGATCCGTTCAGTGGCTCGATCACCCTGCGCATCGACCCCGCCACCCCGGTCGGCACGTTCGTCCTGCGCTACCAGATCTACTCCAACACCAGCGGCGGCGAAGGCACGGTGAACGGCCCCACCATCACCGTCACCGAGACCCCCTCAGGAGCCGACCTGGGCGTATCCCTGACCGACTCCGCAGATCCGGTCGATCTGGGCAACACCTTCGCCGACACCGCGACCGTCACCAACAACGGCCCCACCGCAGCCACGTCGACGACCGCGTCGCTCACCCTGTCCGGGTCCGCGGCCGGCATCGTCTCCGCGACCAGCTCACAGGGCTCGTGCAGTATTTCCGCGCCCACCGTGTCCTGCACCCTGGGCACTCTGGCTTCCAGCGCGTCCGCCACCATCACCGTGACGCTGTCGCCGACGGCGACCGGCACGGTGACCGCGACCGCCACCGCGGACGCCACCGAGGCCGACCCCACGCCGGGTAACGACAGCGCCGCGGAGAACACCACCGTCGCCAACGGCCTGGGCTGCACCCTCACGGGCACCAACGGCAACGACACCCTGAACGGCACCAGCGGTGCGGACGTCATCTGCGGCCTGGGCGGCAACGATACGATCAACGGCGGCAACGGCAATGACACCATTTACGCCGGTGACGGCAACGACACCATCGCCGGCGGGAACAGCGACGACATCCTGCACGGCGGCAACGGTGACGACGTGATGGGCGGCGGGAACGGCGCCGACTACCTCTACGGCGAGGCCGGCAACGACGCCAACTACGGTGAAACGCTGCTGGGTTCGCTGCTGTACCTGTTCGACAACGGCAACGACCACATCTACGGCGGCGCCGGAAACGACGACCTCGACGGCCAAAAGGGCGACGACGTCCTCGAAGACCTCTCCGGCACCGACACGATGAGCGGCAACCTCGGCAACGACGCCATCAACGTCCTGGACGGAGTCGGCGGCGACACCGCGAACGGTGGCCTCGGCAACGACACCTGCTCTGCCGACAGCGGCGACACCACCACCAGCTGCTGACCCTCACAACAACCACAGCCGTCCCTGACGGCTGCCGGTGCACCGGCCTCCAGACCGGTGCACCGCTTCGTTGAGCTTGGTATTTAACCTGTGCCCCGTGGGTTCCTCACGGTCTGTGACAGCACTACGGGTCTCTTTGACATCGTGGGTGTCATGAGCGAGTTGGTGGAGCGTGTAGACGAGCAGGACCGAGTGCTGGGGATCGTCGACCGGGGTGAGGCGATTCGCAGCAGATTGTTGCACCGGGTGGCGACCATCGTGTGTCGTGACGTGGAGGGCCGGATCCTGGTGCACCGCAGACCGGGGAACGTTTCGCGGTTCCCAGGCCAGTACAACTGGCTCCTTGGTGGCGCGGTGGACGCGGGTGAAACCTACGAGGCCGCGGCCGCCCGAGAACTGGCGGAAGAGCTCGGTGTTCGTGCCCCGGTTCGGTTCGCCTTCAAGTTCCTCTGCCACGGGGTGATCAGCCCGTACTGGCTCGGTGTGCACGAAGCCGTTATCGAGGAGAACGTGGCACCGGATCCGTCGGAGATCGCCTGGCACGACTGGCTGCCCGAAGCCACCCTTCGGGAGGTTCTGCATCAGTGGCCATTCGTCCCCGACTGCCAGGAAGCCTTCACGAAATACACCGCCCTGCCCAAACGGCCACCGGCTGGCACTCCCCAGGCAGACCGGCAGGGTCGAATAGCCCCTCGAACTTGATGACCCGAGCAGGTAACCGCCGGACGTGAGAGCGGCCTTCGTTCGATCCTGTGCTCCGTCACAGAGGCACCGGAATCAAGCGAAGACCGTAGAGGTGAGTGTGCTGCACGACGATGCCCTGCGCGACGCGTTCGACTTCACGTCCCACTTTCGGGAAGACCTCTACGCCTGCCTCACCCGGCGCGGTGACGCCCTGTTCGAGCTGTGCGACGCGATGCTCTGCGAGAACGGGCCGGTCACGTCACCGGTCGACCTAACGCTGCTGGCCGAACACCGCCGCGGGCACGGCGCCTTGTATGACGCCCTGAACTGCGGTCATGTCGACGTGGCCGGGCTGCGGCATGCGCTAGCGATGTTGCCGCAGCCCAAGGCCGCCGACAACCGGATCGTCCTGGCGGTCGACGTGACCAACTGGCTGCGTCCGGACGCGCCGACCAGCCCGGACCGGCTGTTCTGTCATGTCTACGGTCGATCGGGACGTTCCAGTGACCAGTTCATTCCCGGCTGGCCGTACTCGTTTGTCGCCGCGCTGGAGACGGGCCGCACCTCGTGGTGCCAGCTGCTGGACGCGGTCCGCCTCGGCCCCGACGACGACGTCGCCGAGGTCACCGCACGGCAGGTCCGCCGCGTCGTGAACGACTTGATCGGCCAGGGCCAGTGGGAGGACGGCGACCCGGACATCCTGGTCGTCTTCGACGCCGGCTACGACGCCCCGCGCATGGCCTACCTCCTTACCGGCCTGCCCATCGAGGTGCTCGGACGGATGCGCTCGGACCGAGTCATGCGCCGTCCTACACCTACGCAACTGGAGTACGCCCTGGCCTACCCCCAGGGCGGGCGGCCGCCGAAGCACGGCAAGGAGTTCCGCTTCGCCAGGCCCGAGACCTGGGGCAATCCCGACGCGGAGACTGTGCAGGTCACCGACCGCTACGGCACCGCCCAGGCCATGGCCTGGGACCGCATCCACCCCCGGCTCACCACCCGCAGCGCGTGGATCGACCACGACGGCGAACTCCCCCTCATCGAGGGCACCCTCATCCGCCTCCAGGTGGACCACCTGCCCGGCGGAGGTGACCCACTGCCCGTCTGGCTGTGGTCCTCCAAGACCGGCATGACCAGCGAGGACGTCGGTCTGCGGTGGCAAGCGTTCCTGAGGCGCTTCGATCTTGAACATACTTTCCGTTTTGTAAAGCAGACGCTCGGCTGGACCCGTCCCAAGCTCCGCAGCCCCGAGGCCGCGGACCGGTGGACATGGCTCGTGATCGCAGCGCACACCCAGCTCCGGCTCACCCGCGAGGCCGCCGCCGACCTCCGCCGCCCCTGGGAGAAACCAGCCGAACCCGCCCGGCTCACCCCGGCCCGCGTCCGTCGCGGGTTCAGGAACCTCCGCCCTCACCTGCACAATCCGGCCCGTGCGCCCAAACCCTCAACTCCAGGCCCAGGACGCCCACTTGGATCCAAGAACCGGCGCCCCGCCACCCGTTATGACGTGGGCAAAACGACCAGACGCCCAGAAAGTATCGCGGAGCGTAATCAACTCAAAGCTCACAAACCATAAAAAACAAGCTCAGAAGCTGTGTCTGATCCGTTCATGCCATATCAAATTGGGCCTGGACGGCACTGGCTGGCGGATCGGGAATCACAGGCCTGCTGGTGAGCGAGGTAATCAGGTCGACATGGAAGAACGGATGGCGCAGGGTTCACCCCATGTCTGTTCCTTCCTCGATGCTGTTGCCGATCGGTTACCGCAGTCGATCGGCTACCACTGCTGACGCCCACGCGGTTCACCGTTTGGTCACCGCGTGCGAGTACGAGCTGCAGGGCCGTGCCGTGACCGGCTCCGATCGCATCGCTGCTGATCTCAGCTTGCCTGGTCTGGAGCTCAAGTCCGACACGGTACTCCTGCCCGACTCCGAGGGAGGGCTGGCCGGCTGGGGGTGGGTGAAGGGCCGGCGGGCTACGGTCCACGTGCACCCCGATCACCGAGGGCGGGGTCTTGGAAGTTCGCTGCTCGCCTGGGCCGAGGCGCGTGCCCGGCAGCTGGGAAGCAGTCGGCTCGCTCAGACGGTCTCCGACAGGGATCACGCGGCGGTCGCACTCCTACGGTCCACTGGGTACGCCCGGCTCGTCACTGAGTGGCTGCTGGAGATCGCGATGCCTGTCGAACCAGAGGTACCTGAACCGCAGGGCGGTATCACGGTCCGGTTCTTTCGGGTCGGTGACGAGCAAGCGGCATACCAGGTCACCGAGGACGCGTTCGACGAGTGGCAGCAGCGGCGAAAGACTTACGCGGAATGGGCCCGGTATACGGTCGAACGAGCAACGTTCGCCCCTGCGGCATCACCAGTCGCGTTTGCTGGCGATCAGATGGTCGGCGCGGTGCTGTCGCTGGACGTCCCGGGCAACGACGAAGGGCGCGTCGAGCGCGTCGCGGTACGACGCGACCACCGCAACCGAGGGATCGCTTACATGCTGCTGCAGGCAGCGTTCCGCGCCTTCTATCAACAAGGGAAGCAGACCTGCACGCTGTGGACGCACTCGGACACGGGTGCGGTGTCGCTGTACGAGCGGATTGGCATGACGGTCCAGCGTAGTTCCACGGTTTATAGCAAGGCGCTCACCACCGAGTAGCCGAAGCCGGCTGGCCGTATGGTGGCGTCATGGAGGAGGGGGTGCCCCGGCTGAGACTGGTCGTAGTCGGGGCCAGCGACTCCGGGCCGCGGCTGTGTCGCGGATGCGGTGGTCCGCTGATGCCGGCGGCAAGGGCGACGGCGGTGTTCTGTTCGTCCTCTTGTCGGTCGGGGCATTGGCGGCGGATGCGGCGTGCGCGGTCGAGGACCGATGCGGTGAAGGCCGACGTGACGTCCAGCTGCCCGGAGTGGGGGGCGTCGTGGACGGTGGGGGTCGAGCATCCTGCCTCAGCAACGTACTGCTCTCCCGCGTGCCGCGAACGAGCCTGGCACACGCGGCGCGCGCGGTCCGGGTAGCCGTGAGCCTGCGCGTTTGATGGGGGCTGGGCCGCTTCGGGCGCCGGGCCTGTACGCCCTTCTCTGTCGGGCGAGGCGGTCGGATGGTGCGAAGTATCGGGTGCACAGGACGAGTTGACGGCGCGGTCAAAGAGCGTTTCGTCCCGGCAGGGGTGTTTGAGAAGTAGGCGAATTAGTTGATCTTTGGGGTACGAGTACCGACTTAGCGTTTGCGGTTGGAGCTCCACTCGTAGGTCATGGGAGCCGTTTCCACGACTTCGCTGGGCCAGGTCTCTCGAACGTGCTCAAGTCGCTGGTGGTGGTCCTGAACCCAGGACTCCTGCGGTCCGATCCCTAGCGCGAGGCTCATGCGGTCGGGGTCCTGGACCGTCAACGACAAGGTGCGGTCCTCATGCATGAAGAAGTCGAGACTCAGCCCGCGGTCACCACCGATGGTTGCGCCTTTGCCCGGCGCGAGCTGTGTCAAGTCGTGCTGCCAGGTGTCGAGGTCCTGCTGGCACAGGTAGAGCTCAAGTCTGGCATCGACAAAGCTCGCGGAGACCAGGACATCGGCTTGCAGAATGTCGTGGCCGGTCAGCACTCCGGGTTGATAGCGGCTGGTCACGCGGACGACGCAGCGGTTGCCATCCGCATCTCCCAGATCGATCAGGTTCACCGGGGCCGGTTCAGTCACCGTAGGTCTCGCTCTCTTGAGAGGGGCTGGCCTGCATCCTCTCGTATCGCCGGTTGGGTTTGTCGGGCCGGCGAGTCTGCTTCTCGCGCTCTGGCTATGTGTCCTTCCAGTTCGGAGTGGACTCTCGGGTGAGCCTGCGGCTCATTAGGTCGATCATCGCGAGTCGGATCATCGCTTCGGAGCAGTGTGGGTGTGTTTCATAGTCGCGGGCCAGGCGGCGGTGATTCATCAGCCAGCCGAAGGTCCGCTCCACGACCCAGCGCCGCGGGATGACCTTGAAGCCCTTCTGGCCTGGGTCGCGGCGGGTGACCTCGACGTTGATGCCGAGAGTGGCACCGGGGTCGATGGCCTTGGTCCGGTAGCCGGTGTCAGCCCACGCTTTCGTCACGCGTGGATGGGCCTTGGCGATGTTCGAGAGCAGGTGGATGCCGCCGACGTTGTCGGACACGCTGGCTGCCGTGACCCAGACGGCCAGCAGGAGACCGAGGGTGTCGACACCGATGTGGCGCTTGCGGCCCGCGATCTTCTTGCCCGCGTCGAGGCCCTGGCCGGCGGCCGGAACATTCGCTGATGTCTTGACGCTCTGCGCTTCCAGCACGCACGCGCTTGGTTCTGCATTCCGGCCTTCGGCCTCTCGAACCAGCTGACGGAGCAGTCCGTTGAGCTGGTCGAACACTCCGTCTTTCTGCCAAGCCGCGAAGTATCCATACACGGTTTCCCATGGTGTGAAGTCGTGTGGCAGATACCGCCACGGGATCCCCGTCCGGTCGACGTAGAGGACCGCGTCCATGATTCGGCGCAGGTCGTGTTCGGGCGGCCGCCCGATGTCCAGGCCCTTCCCTCGGCGCTCGGCCCGCCAGGTTTGGCTCGAGCAGTTTCCATCGGGCATCGGACAGGTCACTTGGATACCGTCGGCGTCGAGGCATGTTTCCGTAGTACCGGCGGTCGTCCCTCCGCCACAGGGCGCAAACAGGGGTGAGTGGGGGCGCCTTGGGATCAGACAGGAGTGAAAGGGCCGAAACGGTCCCGCTCACGTCGTCACCCGTCTCTCACCTCACGGATGACGACAGCAACCTCAGCGGTATCCAACCAGGCACCCATACGCCAACCAAACACTCTCGCCGGGACGAAACGCTCTTTAAGGTCCTCCCCAGCACCGGGCACGAAGCAGATCTCGTATCCGTCACGTCTGACTCGATAGAAGGGGCCGTCCCACATGCTGCGCGACCGACGCCCGCGCAGCCCTCGTACCTCCCCACCGCCCCCGCACACTCCGGCGCCGCCCCCGGCTTCAGCGCGCCCCCGGCCCAACCACCCGGAATCTGGGGTGCACCCACGTCCCCAGCCCAGTTCTCGGAGCCGGCCGTCCCCCTTCCCCGGCGCTGGTGGGGCCTGTTGGCACTGGCTCTGGCCCAGCTGGTCGTGCTGATGGACGCGACGTTCTCCAACATGATGATGAAGGTGATGGGAGCCGACAGGGACGTGGGGCTTGACTCCGACGGAGTGCGGGTGTCGTCCACCGTCTACCTGGACGTGATGCCCATCGCCTATGCGCTGGCTTTCATCGTGCTGCTGCCGTTCGGTGCCCGCATCGCGGACCTGATGGGCCGCAAGAGGATGTTGATGGCCAGCCTGGTGGGATTTGCGGCGGCCGCCGTCCTCGGCGGCACGGCGTCCTCGTCCGGCATGTGGATCACGGGCCGCGCCCTGCAGGGCGCCTTTGCCGCACTGGTCTCCTCGGCCGCACCGGTCCTGGTGGCCACCTCTTTCACCAGCCCGCAGGAACGCCGCAAGGCATTCGGGATCTACATCGCGATCGCGGGCGGCGGCCCGGCACTCGGCTTGCTGACGGCCTGGTCCTTGCCTCTGGACCTGGGCTGGCGGTGGTACCTCTACGGAGGAATTCCCTTCGCCGCGGTCGCCGTGATCGGAGCGGCTGCCCTGGTGCGTGACCGGCCGGGCCGCATCGGCGTTCGCTTCGACGGACTCGGGGTGCTGCTCGGCGCCGCCGGGATCGCCGGAATCAGCGGGGCGATTCCGCACTTCACAGGCCAGGAATTCCAGCTTCCGACTGCCGGCATTCTGCTCGCGGCCTTCGTGTGGTGGCAGACCAGGACACCCGGCACCCTGGCTTCACCGCCCGGCATCGAGGGAACCCGGGCACACGTCGGGTACTTCCTCGCGATGGCTCTGGCCAACGTCGGCGTGTACGCCCTGCTCGTAGCCTCGGATTTTGTTCCCCTCCGAGTGTGACGTGTCCGGGCGATCACGTGCGGAGCCAAAGGGCGGAGGTCCCCACGGGTCCCCAGAGACCGGTCGGCCATGTCCTGCCTGCCCCCCCTTTGAGGGCGGCTAAGCTTGTCTTTTATCTTTGGGGAACTACTCAGAGCCATGAGCTGAGGCCGTCCTTCTATTCACCGCGATCTTGCTGGAGAGCTGCGGCAGATCGAACAGTGGCCATATCCGGTGTCAGCGGTACCGGAACTGGGGAGGCTGGCGAGCCCGTTGGGGGTGTCTGACAAGATCAGTAGTGAGTGGCTGTTGTCGTTCCGATCTTGAAGAATGTCGGTGAACGGGAGTCCGAATCGGGTGAGCCAGCCTGTGCGCCGTGGACCATGGCGGGCGAGGGCGTCGTCCATGTCGGTCTGTCCAGTGGTGACCGCATGTTCGCACCAATCGCAGATCGCGCGGACCTTGTCCCTGTCCGGCCGGGCCCACGTTTCTCCTTGACCAACTTGGCCGCAGCCGCCGATCAGACTGCGGTCAAGGGGCAGGATGCTAAAGGAGCCCGCCTTCCTGCGGACAGCAGACCAGCGAGGTGACGAGTGCGGGGCGTCGCTCGAGGTGCGCGACATCGTGGTGCGCGCGGACTTCGGCAGGCGTCCGGGCCCTGAGAGTGGAGAGAGGACAGCACACATCTCGTTGCGGATGTACAGGTGCGTGAGGGCGTGCAGAAGGGGTTGTGCGCCAGCGGGTTACTTGGCCGCGATACGCACTTCCTTTCGGAGCGCCGCAGCAATCTTGGCGGCCTCCTCCATGGAGTACTCCGCGGCGGGCTTGCTGGGTGTCACCACACCAATGGTGCTGTGGTCGGCCCAGACGCACCGCACGCTCTCGGTGTGCCCGGGTATGGAGGGGATCTGCGACTGGACCTTCTGGCACTTCATCACGGCACCGTTCAGGTCGTCGGGCGACATTTTCCGGGCATCGCCGAGGAACGTGGTGCCCGGACGCTCTTTCATCTTGGCGAACACGGCGTCGAGAGTGGTTTCGGGGTCCTTGACCTCGCCGTGGATGCCCAGGAACGTCAGACCTTCCACCTTCGGCGCACCATGCAGTTCCTCAGAGACCGAGTAGACGTTGACGACCGATTCCGCGTCCGCCGAGATGCCGGTCCCGGCGAGGTACTTCGCCTTGGACTCGTTGAGGGCCCGCGGCTCATCGTCCTTCTTGGTCACGCTCTTGTACGTGCCGTCCAGTACCTCCGCCGGGGCCGTAAGCCGGTGCGGTCCGTCGTCCGTGAGCTTCGTGCCACCGCCTGCGTCTCCTCCCCCGTCTCCGCCCGCTGTGAGGTACCAGGCCCCACCGCCTATGGCGAAGAGCGCCACCACAGCTCCCACGATGAGCCCGGCCCTCGTGCCGCCGCCACCTCCACTCGGCGGGGACGGCGGTACCTGCCCGTGGGGGCCCCATACATCGTGGTGCCCAGGTTGCTGCGGCTGGCGGGGGCCGCCCGGCTGGCCCTGCTGGGGGTAGCCGTAGCCCTGCTGGGGCACGCCCTGCGGCGGCTGACCGTAGGGGCCCCGTTGTTGCGGCTGCCCCGGACCGAACTGTCCGGGCTGCTGGGGCTGGCCGCCGTACGGGCTGGGCTGGTGGTGGCTCATCGGTCTTCCCCTTCATTTGCTTGTGCGGTCCGAACACGCTGCTGGGTACAGGGACCGGAGACGAGTTCCACCGGCTCCGTCTCCTTGCCGCAGGACGAACTCACCACTCGCGGGATCCCCACCCGTGGCCTCATCACCGCGACACCGAACCAGCGGCGGCCGGTAACGAGGCATGGAACGGGCGGAGTCTCCACAGGCGTCGGCGCGGATGTACGGAGTGCCAGGCAGGGGCCGGGACCGAACCACAGGTGGGCCCCGTCTCCCGTACCCCCTCTCAGGACGCCAGCCGCTCCCCCGCCGGCCCGGCCACCACTACCTGAACGTAGGACGGGGCGTATTTGCATGCCTTGGTGAGCATCTTGTCCAGGTCGAACTTGTGCCGCTGTACGGCTACGTGCAGCGGCGCCGGCATCGCCGGATGCGTCGGCCGGACCCCCGTACCAGCCGGCAGCGTCACCCCCTGTCGGAGCCGTACACCGATCAGCACGTGCTCACTTCCCTCGGGCTTCGCGACGACGAACTGGGTGACGTCGTTCCAGGGCAGCAGCGAGTCGGCGACCCTTACGCCGGCTGCGTCGAACTGGAACAGGATGCGGCGCGAATCGAACCAGGACGAGATGAACGGGATCGCCGCGACAATCACCACCCCGCCCTTCATGTCGAGTGCCCACCCGAGCAGGAGCGCAAGGGCCACCACGCCCAGGATCGAGCCCCAGAGACCGGCCAGGTCCTGGGGCGAGAACGGGCGCGTCACCTTGAACCGTTCCCACCGGCCGCGACGTGCGGGCTGATTGCCCGACCTCGGATTCGGCAGCGACATGCGTCTCCCCTTGAAGATGTTTGAAGATGTGACCGGGCGGAACGACTGCGTACTCTCCAGGGACCTTAGAGACGGCACGGACGGCGTCGCTTGGACAAATTTGACCTCGGCCGCCCAGGGGGTCTGTCGCTGTTCAGAGCCGGCCGCTCGTACCTCGCCGCTCACAGCTCGTGGGCGCCCTCTATTCGGCGTGCGGTCACCATGCCGGTGGGAGTGACGTCGGCGAGGGCGCGGAACTCGCGGTTGAGATGGGCCTGGTCGTAGAAGCCACAGGTGGCCGCCAGTTCGCTGAGGCCCGTCCACTTGTGCGACAGCAGTTCCACCGACCGGTGGAAGCGCAGCACCCTGGCGGATGTCTTCGGCGTCAAACCGACCTGCTGCGTGAAGCGACGGACCAAATGGCCGTGGCTCCAGCCGACTTCGGCGACGATTTGTGCGACAGGGATCGTGCCCGCGGACCGCGCGAGCAGGCGCCAGGCATGTACGACCTCGGGCGAGGGGTCGGGCCCCCGGTCCAGCCGGGTCAGCAACGCGGCGTCCAGCAGGTCGAACCGCTGAGCCCAGTCACCGGTAGCCGACATCCGTTCCACCAGCTCATCCGCCCCGGGACCGAGAAAGTCGCGCAGCTCGACCACCGTGTTCGTCAACTCCCGCATGGGCACGCCGAAGAGTCGGTAGGCGCCGAGCGGCGTCAGTTCTAGTCGTATCGCCTCCTGACCGCCTGGGTGGTCGCACACCCGCGGCCCGTCCTCCAGCCCCGCGATCAGCGACCCAATCACCCGCACCGCGGGACCCGTCTCCCGCAACCGGAACACCTGGGTGAACGGCTCGCCAAGATTGATCACTACGACGGCTCGTCCCCTGGGGAGCATCCGAACCTTGTACGCAGTCGTCGCCGCCACCCGGTAACCGTCGTAACTGTGCACGTACGGACGCAGCTCCCGCGGCCAGGGCCGAGTCACCCGCAACCGGTCGCTGAACCGGGTCGTTACAGCCCCCGGCCCGGACCCGCCCCCGTCGCCAATTTCCGCCACACCGTGCCCCTTTCCACCACGGGACCACCCCACATCGCAGCCGTCCCCCTTACTGATCGTTTCAGAATGGACTGTGTCCGACGGGTTGTCAGTTGGATGATGCCTCGGCAGGATCTGCTGGGTGGCTGTTGATCTTGTGGCTGATGGCTTGTGGGAACGCGTCGCCCCGCTGCTTCCGGCCCGGCCGGTGTGGCGGCACCGGTATCCGGGGCGGTTGCCGGTGGATGACCGTGCTGCCTTGCGGGGCATCGTTTACGTGCTGTGCAAGGGCGTGAGCCGGCGGGATGTTCCCGCGGAGCGGGTCGGCTGCAGCGGAGTGACGGCTTGGCGGCGTCTTCGGGACTGGACCGAGGCGGGGGTCTGGCCCCGCCTGCACGACGCCCTGCTGGCGGAACTCCGCCGGGGCGGCCTGCTGGAGATGGACGATGCGGCGATCGACGGCTCGCACGTCAGGGCGCTCAAGGGGGGCTCACACCAGACCTTCGCCGGTCGACCGTGCCCGCCCGGGCAGCAAGCACCACCTCATCGTCGACCGGCACGGAACCCCGCTCGCCGTCTCTCTGACCGGCGGAAACCGTCACGATGTCACCCAACTCATGCCGCTGCTGGACACGATTCCCCGCATCCGGGGTCTGCGTGGCCGACCTCGCCACCGCCCCCGGCGGCTGTTCGCCGACCGCGGCTACGACTTCGACAAATACCGTCGTCTCCTGTGGACCCGCGGCATCACCCTCAAAATCGCCCGCCCCGGCACTCCGCACGGCTCCGGACTGGGCAAAACCCGGTGGGTCGTCGAGCGCACCTTCGCCTGGCTCCAAGTTCAAACGACTGCGCATCCGCAACGAGATACGCGCCGGCCTCCACCTCGCATTCCTCCAACTCGCCTGCAGCATCATCTGCTTGAGACGCCTCAGAACCTCATTCTGAAACGATCAGTTGGGGCCCGCAAACAATTGACTTGCTGGTTCCAAGACTTGACTCCGCAGGTCAGAGCTTCGGGCGTCCGCATGTTGTTTTTCTGCGGGCCCTTACTGAGGGGCTGGACCGGCATCTGCACCACCTGCCACCGCCCGCTGCCACCCCTGCGCCGGAGCAGGCGAACGAGACCACACCAGACCTAACGGAGTCCTAAGAAGCCGTATTTCAACCGACCATGATCGCTTGATTTGTGCTGGTCGGGCATGGTCTCGATCGCGGTGAGGGAGGCATCTGACGTTCTGCTTCCGCTTGTTCGTCGAGGGGTGCGCGATGGCGTCGATGCTGGGGTTGCTGGAAGCGCGGGAGGTGTCTGCCCGCGAGCGGGTGGAGGTCCTGCGGGAGGAGGCGGCCCGTGCGGCTGCGGCCTTGGAGGCCGGCGAGATCGAGCTGGACCGGCGGGTGATCGCACGCGAGGAGCTCATCGACGCCCTGGCCGCATCAGCCGCAGAGACCACTTCTGCAACGGAGGTTGAGGGTGCGGCAGAAGCGCCGCCCGCCTCCATTCCCGTGCCTGAGGCCGCGACGGTGCCGGGTGCGGTCGTGCCGCCCTGGCGGGAAGGGCTTCAGATGTCGGCGCTCTCGCCGGACAATCAGCGGATCTTGAATGTGCTGCAGGACCGGCCGGGGCCAGAACCCTTGCGGGCCAAGGACATTGCGGCCGTGATGGGCATCGACACCGCCGTGGCGGCGAAGGTCGAGGGAGTGCGCTCGAAGGCGAAACGCCTGGCCGAGCGCGGGTGGTTGCTCCAGGAGGCGTCGGGCGCGTTCAGCGCCGGCCGCAGGCTCGTGGCCTCGCCAGCCGGCGGTCCATCCGCGTGATCATCGACCACTGGATCATCGCCTCGCTGGTGACGGTCAGCGTCTCGTAGTCCCGGCACAAACGGCGCGACTGCATCAACCAGCTCAGGGTGCGCTCGACCACCCACCGCCTCGGCAGCACCACGAATCCCTTGGTGTCATCGGTCCGCTTCACGACTTCCACGGTTAGGGCAAGGTTCTGCCGGGCCCAGTCGACGAGGGCTCCGGTGTAGCCGCCGTCGGCCCAGACCAGAAGGATGTCCCGGTGCAGCTCGCGCAGCCGCCCCAGCAGGCCGGTAGCCGCTTCGCGGTCCCCGACGTTCGCCGCGGTCACGGCCACCACCAGCAGCAGGCCCAGGCAGTCGGTCACGACGTGCCGCTTCCTCCCGTTGATCAACTTGCCGCCGTCGAAGCCGCGTCAGGCGGCCGGCACCGTCGCGGCGGCCTTCACCGACTGCGCGTCGATGACCCCCGCGGTCGGCTCCGCCTCGCGGCCCTCCCGCTCGCGCACCCTCCCGCGCAGCCGGTCGTGGAACTCCGCGACCAGCCCGTTCTGCCTCCAGCGGCAGCCGCCCAGTTGGTGCGCAGGCAGACAGAGAGCACCCCGTGGGTCTGAAGTGGTCCTGGCAGACAAGGGACAAGCCGGCTCGGCTCACTTCCCGGAGGAAGTGGAGCAGGGGAGGCGTGCGAAGTCCTACCGTGCGGGCTGCGGCCCGGCGGAAGGCGGTGTTGATGCGCTGGGCTTCTTCGAGCTGGTCTTCGAGGATGACGATGCGGCGTGCGGCGTCGATGGGGGTGCCCTGGTCGACGAGTTCGCGGGCCCGCGCGGCGATGCGCAGCTGGTAGTGGGGGTAGCGGCGGTGGCCGCCCTCGGAGCGCAGCGGGGTGATGAGGCGGGCTTCGCCGATCGCGCGCAGGAAGCCCTGCGTGGAGCCGATCATCTCGGCGGCCCTGCCCATGGTGTAAGCGGGGAAATCGTCGTCGTCGAAACGGTCGTAGGCGGGGTTGCCTGCTGTCATTTGCACCTCTCCGGAACACGCTGGAGGGGCCCGGATGCTCTGTGCACCCGGGCCCTGAAGGAACTGCTACACCATCTGCCGACCTCAGTTGCGCGTCGGCCTTTTATTTCCGCCGGCCCGACCTAGTTGCGGTCGGGGGTGCGGGGATCGCGGTTGCTTGACCGGAGACCACCTCACTATCGATGTCCTGCGGTACCCGGACTCAAGATTTCCGTCCGGGCGATCCTGATGGCGCCTGGCTCCTCCGTTCTTCCCTCTGAATGGATCACTTGCCAAACTGCTACTACGTACTGCTGGTGGCCTGCACAGCGCCACCCTTCGGCAGCCAGCCCCGTCGCCCGTCCTGCATCTGCGCTGGCTTAGAACCCCACTGCCGAACCTCCCGGTACGCGCGCCCGCAGCCGACGCCTTTACCGAGGAACTGCCGGGAACCGCACTGCTGGTACTGCGCACTGCACTTGCGTTTCCTCACGGCGGTCCCTGATCACTACGGGCCACCCGGTCCGGCTGTCAGTTCCGTCGCCGTACTGCCAACCACTGGCTTCGAAACTCCACCGCCGCACCGTCCTGCACTTCCGGGTACTGCCACTTCGGTACTGCGGCCTGGCAGTTCGTCTCTGCCGGGCCCTGCTCGATCTCGGCTACAACAGGAACACTAACCACACCACCAACGAATATCTACTCTTGCCAGAAGATATTTTCAGGTGTGCGGCGGACAAGCAGTCCCCTCAGAGGGAAGCGTGCCGAACCCCGGACAGCGCGACCTGACGGCCGGTTCGACACACACCGACACCGCACGGCAGCCGCCACCCTCACGGCCCGAACGCACGGACCGCTCCGGCCCGCCGGGGTCACAGCGCCTGCGGCCCGCCGGGTCCCCGCCCGGGTCATCCGCAAGGGCGACAGCGGCCTGGATGCGCCTGCCAACCAGCTCGCGGTGCTGCGGTCCGGCAGTGAAGCGGACCTGGCGGGGGCCGGTTGTGCAGGCAGAGAATCAGCACCACGAACTGCCATGAGTCCTCAGGGACCGTGTAGCCGTCCTGGGCGATCGAGCCGGAGAACGAGTACGGGCGGCGCCGTATCGAAGCGTCCGTGCAGTACCGGGCCGAGGTGACCGGAGGTGGGGAGCTCCTGGTCCCGTACGCCTTCGCCAGCCCGCCCGACTGGACGCCCGGGAACTACCCGTTGGGGGGTCTGGCACGCCGGTCAGCGCCAGTACTACCCGGCCGGGAAGCTCGACCCCGCCCGCGTCGCCGAGCTCGACGAGCTCGGGGATGGTCTGAAACCCGCTGGAGTGGGAGGAGGCGTTCGAGGACTGGCTTCAGTGCGCGCGCAGCTGGATGAAGGCGCACAGGCACCTGCTGCCGCCCGCGACGGCGGAGTGGAAAGAACGAAAGCTGGGGGCCTGGGTAAAGAACATGCGCAAGGCCGCCGAGATCGCGGACACGATCGCCGAGCGCCGGGAGGCCGGACTCCCCGTCGGGTCGGAGACCGGGGCACTGACCGAAACTCTGCGGGACGCGCTGGACGAGATCGACCCCGGCTGGTACCCGGCCTGGGGCACCAGCTGGCAGCGGCGCCTGAGGCTCACCCAGCAGCACCTGAGCAACGGTGGCACCCTTCCCGCCGGACCGGGTGAAGTCCTCGTCCGGGGAGCGGACTTGGGGGCGTAGGTGCAGTCTTGCCGGTACGGGTGGGAGCAGCTGGCGGTCGCGCAGCAGTACCTCCTGGAACACGCCCTCGGACTCGAACCCGCCGAGGAGGAGCGACCGGTCAAGCGGACGCAGGACGACAAGTGGATGCTCAACCTGCGGGCGGCGCAGGCGTTCCGCGCCCGCGAAGGGCACCTTCAGGTACCGAGGAAGCACGAGAAGCAGCTCGCTGTCCAGTGAGGGCGTGGGAGGCGCTCAGGCGGGCGCGGAGAAACAGCGGCCCGGCACCGCGGGTACAAGACCGCGACACCGGGCCAGCCGTGCTCGAACTGCCCCCAGAGGGATCAGTCCCAGTGAATGTCCGCCTCGATACCCCACCCGGCGTCACGATGGCCGGTGTGCAGTGCCCAGTTCGGGTCCTTACGCATGATCTGGCCCCCTCCTCCTCGGTGTGCGGACGGCCGGACGCACGCTGATGATCGTTGCTGCGTGTGGCAGCACACAGGGCAGGACGGCCCCGCCATGGTCGACCGTGGCGGCGGTCATCCGCATCGCCGCTCCCTCCTCCGGCGGTGCTGGTGGCCCGGCGGACGTACGGGGCTTGGGGACCTCCACTACGGCCGGAGGGGTGCACGGGCCGAGGGCCTCTCCCGGCGTCCGGCGCCGCAGCACGCGCAGGCACCTGCCGACGATCAGTTCCATGACCGATGCCTCCGCGTTCCCGGCCGGAAGCCCCGCCGGCGGGCTGCGGTGAGTGGTTGAGCCGGATGCCGGACATGGAGAAGGGGGCCTCCGCCAAGCCGGCGGAGGCCCCCTTCTCCATACCCTGAGTGTGCGCGCAGCCGGTCAAGGAGGGCTGCCGCGCGCCCCGCACTCGTTCATGTACCTGCTGGGGAGCGGGACACACGGGGCGTTGAGGGCCGACCCTGCTTTGATCATTCTCAAGGCAGGGTAGGCCCTCGACCCGATCCAGAACCCACCTGGGAATCCGGCTGCCCAGCCGCCGGTCCCGAGGCTCAGGAGCAGGTGTTACCAGCTCTGCGCGCAGTACCAGTGAGGTACCAGTACATGGTTCACAAAATGATGGGTACCGGTCAGCGTGAATCGATATCCCGCGGGACAGGGGTTGTTGAGGTGGACCGGGGCCGCTGAGGCAAGGGGGCGAGTCCGGTCACAACGGCGGCGGCCAGCGCGGCCCCCGTCAGAGCGGTCCTGATGCGCATACTTCTTCCCCTGTCGAACAAGTAAGTCACTTTGCGTGACGCATGCTAACAAGGTGTGACGGATGACGCCTTGGACGGCAGCCACGCGTCGGTACACCGGGCCAGCACGAGGAACCGAACGTGCAAACTGCCACCGCAAAAGCCGCCCAGGGCTCCAGCCATTCGGGGAACGGCCACCGTGACCGTCCCCCGAAAGCAAGGTGCATGTGCTGGACTGTGCCAGGTGGTTGTCAGCCGCTGCCGGCACCACCCGGGGCGGGCGGGACGTCAGTAGGTGATGACGACGGCTCCGTTGGTGCCGGCAGTGCCGGCAGTGCCGTTGATGCCGTCGACGCCGTAGGCACCTTCCGCACCGGAGACGTCGGCTCCCCGGCCGCCGTCGCCGCCGTTCCCGCCGCTTCCGCCGCGGCCGTAGCCGTGATCACCGGGAGTGCGGGCGCCCGCTCCGGCAGCTCCGCCCTTGCCGCCGAGGTCACCGTTGCCGGCATCGGCGTTGCCGGCGCTGCCCGCAGAGCCCTCACCGCCGTTCTTGCCGGTGGCGAAGTGGAGGTTCGCGGGCAGGGGAAGCGTCCCACCGCACGAGGCATCCCCACCATGGAAGCCGCGCTCGCCGGCGGAGCCGCCCCCATCGCCGCCGTCGCCGTTGCCACCGCCGATGCCCAGGGCCTTGCCCCCGCCGCCCCACTCACCGCCGGCCGCAGCGCCGACCGCGCCTTCGGCCGGGTCCCCTCCTCCCGCGACCGAGATCGGCGACATCATGGGGAACTGCCCGGGGACCACCTCACCGGACGGGGGTAGATCGATGACGGTGGCCCCGCCGCGGCCGGCGTCAGCGGTGCGGGCCCTGGCGTCGTCGCCGCTGTCACCACCGCTCCCTGCGAGCAGGCCGTACTCACCGCCCTTGCCGCCGGCAGCACCGGGGGTGCCTGCGGTGCCGTTGCCTGCCTTGCCCACAGTGATCTTCATCGGCGTGCCGGGAAACGTCGAGAACGTACACCTGACATGGGCACCCGCGCCTCCGCCGCCCCCGCCATTACCTCCCGCGCCGCCTCCGCCGGTGCCACCCCAGCCCAGGCCGGTGGCGTCCTGCCCACCCGCGCCTCCACCGCCGCCTCCGCCGGCGCCCCCGGTGCCGCCCGTGCCGCCTCCACCGGCACCCCACAGATCGACGGTGATCCGGCGGACACCGGCAGGCACCGTCCACTGAGCGGAGCCCGGGGTACTGAAGGTGGCGGTTCGCGGGGCAGCGTGCGCGCCGGGCGCCACGGCAGGCGAGGCGGCGCCGTGCGCGCCAGGCGCCATGGCAAGCGAGGCGGCAAAGGGGAGCACAGCGGCCGCGAAGGCCAGCCTGCGGGGGGCGAGCATGGGTTTCCTTCCCAAAACGATCAACACCATGACTGTACGAACCTGATATACAACACAGTGTGATTGCTGTAAGACGGCGACACGAAAGAGCTTGGAAGCCCGGGACTGCATGATGCGTACCTGCGACGACGAGAACGCCGCGCAGACTGCGAAGCAGGGGACCGCGAAGCAGGGGACTGCGAGCTCGCGTTCGCGGGCTGACGACCGCACCCGCCTTCCCCCTTGGCCCGGATGGCCAGTCTCGCCGTCTTCGCATTCACTCCGGAAGGCGAGAACGGCGAGGGAACGCTGTCCTCGAAGGGGCATGAACCCCTCGCGAAGATCCTCGCCGCTCTCCGTGCGTACGACGCACGCTTGGTCGAGGCGCTTGCCGATCCTCGTGTGCGCAGCGGGAGTTGGAAGGACGACGAGGCCGCCGAGACGGGCGGCGACGCCGAGGACCAGGAGCAGCGGGAGGTTGCCGAGGATGTCCTCCGTGCGCCGGCGCGGGAGGTGCTGCGGAGCGCGGAGCGCGGAGCGGGCCGGGGTGGATGCGGACGCCCGCATGCCCCTGGTTGGACGACGGCGCACTCGCGGGCGGGGCTGGCGGGACTTCCTGGCGTGGGAGGTCGTGCAGGTTACGTCGGATACACACGTCCGCCTCGTGGCCCTGGAAGCAGCGATTACTCCATGCCACTTAGAACACACAACTCAGCTCTATGACAAGGTAGTTGGAGAAAATGGTTGGTCGATCCTGGTAGTTTCGGCACCTCGCTCGGCGACGGTGTCACGCCCCTGGAAGACGTACCACCGGCACTATCCGACGGAGCCTTCAGCCGGTGGCCTCGTCGCGTCGCGGGCCACGCGGCCGATCAAGGAGGACAGCTTCAGCAGGGCCTGCGGCATCTGCTGCGCGAGGTCATGGCCTGAAGCGAAGACCCTGGCGATGTCGCTGAGCTCCTCATAGCCGGCCTTGCCGCTGGCGACGTCCTCCACGAGGCGGCTGAGCGCCTGGGCGGCGTCGCGTCCGGGCATCGGGTTGATCCGACTCGAGTCGGGACGATCCAATCCTGGGATCGGATCACTTCGCGCGGTAACCATGAGTGGGGTGAGCGGCGACACGCTGCTGACACGGGTCGGCCCTGCGCCGTACCAGTGCGTACGGAGCGCCCCGCTGGGCCGTGCGGGGCGGCGGGACCCAAGGGACTCACATCCCGAAGTGCCCCTCGACCCGGGAGGCGGTCGTTCGTGCCAGCCGTGTCAGATCCAGCCGGATCACCGGGAGTTCCTCCTCGTCGACGAGCCTGGCCCGGCCGAGATACTCGGTGATCTCCGCGATCACCATGGCGGCGAGGTCCTCCTCGTCATCGAGAGGCGGGTTGTCGTCGTCTCATCTGCTGTCCGGCGCTTCCACACTCATGGGGCGACCGTAGCTGTCGGTGCGCCTGGCCTGCGCGGGTCTCAGAAATCCGGACTCGTTCGAGCAGGACGGCAAAGTGCGGAGGCGGGGGCTGGAGCGATGCCGGTATGAACGGCACCGTCTCCTCCGGCTCTGGCTCGTACCGGGCTTCGGGCCCGCCCGAGTTCGGACCGCGGCCGGACGCCCCCGCCTGCGAGTCCTGAGCAGATGCCCTGGCCGAGAAGATACGAACCAGTTACCCGAGGGTGCGGATACAGCTCGGAGTCGATCGCGCTCCGTACCTCGTGCTGTTCTGGATTCTCCTTCCGAAGAGCGAGCGAGGTATGGGGCTCGACACCATGCGCACTCGTTCCGTTGGATGCTCTGCTCACCTGCCGACGTCTGCGCGGCCGAGATGGCGGACGGAAATGCGGGCGCCGACGAGGCGCCCGTCGGCAACGGCTTCGCGCGGGGGCGGGTCCGGGTGGGCTGTTCGCCGGTGGGCAGTCCGGCGAGCCAGATCTTCCCGACGTGCAGCACGCTCCGCCTCTGGGCATGGTCGCACCCCAAAGGCGGTCCAGCGGCGGGCTACCGGCTCTGGTTGTCGAGGTGGCAGCAGGCGGTCAGGCGTCAGGGTCGACTTCAGGGGTGCGTGAACCACACGGGCTTGCCCAACGACCGGGCGTAGGCGATTTCGCCTCGAAGGCTGTCTCCGATGTAGTCGCCGACTAAAGCGTCTGAGTTCGCGATTTCTGAGCGCTCGGTGCCCCGAACTCGGGCGGGACTTGCGTGAAGGCCAAGCTTCATCATCGTCCCTTCACCCAGCAAGCGGGGCATGTGTCGTGGCTGTCGCAGGCCCGATGCCATCCCTGGGTTCCCAGCTGGCGGCCGTGCGTCGGCCTCGGTGCGTGGGTTCCGGGTGTTCCTGAGTGAGGCTGACCAGCAGCGTGGTCAGGGTTCTGTAAATCGTTGCCCATCGTGCGGGTGATCGCTGCCCTGCGGATCACGTGGTTATTACAACTCGATGGACCAGATGTCGCCCTCGTGGTGCCCGTTTGGGTCGGGGTCTCCTGATCCGTACGGATCAGGGTCGACGATGACATGGATGCGGGCGGTGGAATCGGATACGCGGTAGCAGACCATGTCTCGCGATGTGTTGCTCTCATCGATCTCGTTCGTGTGGCCCAGGGCCAGGATGCAGGCCTGCAGTTCCTCGAAACGGACTCGGGGCGCAAAGTCCCCGTACTCCCGCGCCAGCAGTGACGGCACAGCACTCGACGACTCGAGGAACAGCAGTCGTTGGATTTTCAGTCCGAAGCCGAAGCATGACATTTGCCCCCGTCGCCCTGGCTGGTCCGGCGAGAAATTGATCTCCACGAGACCGTAGTCCCGGCGCAGGAGGCCGCCGCCGGGAACGTCGAGGAACTCGGCGCCAAGGGCGGCTTTCCAGTCGTCTGGGGTCGCGCCGAGGCCGACTCCGAGTACGTCGCCGCGAGTGGCGACATGGGCATAGAAGTCCAGAGCGGACACCCTCCAACCTCCCTCAGCTGCGTAAACAGGACGTCCCGAACGATAACAACCTGTCCATCAGGCCGGTGGTGCGGCCGCCGCTACCGGGGACGCATCTTGTCTCCCACGTCGGCACATGGACTCTGTCCTCCTTCTTCCATGTGCTCGGGTTGGAAGAAGCGGATGTAGCGCAGTCCGGTCTCTGGAGTGATGTTGAAGACCGCGCACAGATGCTGTGGGTCGGCCCCGGTAACGGCGGTTCTTCAAGAATCCGGTCCTCACGGAGTCGCTGGGCGGTGACCGGGAGGCCGCGCAGCACGACCTGCATCCAGCCGATGGTGGCCGCTGCGCGGGAGTACGCGGTCTGCGAGCTGATGAACAGGTGAGGGTTGCGGGTGTTCGGCCAGCCTTCGCGCCGCAGCTCGATGTAGTCGGCGGCGGCCTGTCGGGCGAAGGTGTCGAGGGGGTGATCGATGTCGCCGAAGGTGAGGCGGCCACGGACGAAGTCAATGGCGGACATGGGCAGTGCTCGGGCTTGGTGGGGGTAGAGCGCGTGGATGCCGATGAGGGCGATCAGCAGCTTCAGGGCGGGGTCGGTGGCCGCGGACTCGGCCATGGACTTGATCGCTTCTGGGCTCAGCGGCTTGGGCACCGTGCCCGGCCTGGCGCCGAGGCTCACGCCGCGGGCGGGATTGGTGAACAGCAGCCGCTGGCTCTTGAGGGTTTTGAACATGCTGCGTAGCGCGACGGCCTCGTTGTGGGGTGCTGCGCACTGGGCGAGCCACTCGGTGAGATCGCTGCGGGTGACCTGACGGAGGGTGCAGTAGCGCTCCGAGCAGGCAAGGAGGAAGGGGATCGCGGCGGTGAGCTGGTTGCGGACGGTGGCGGGTGAGCGGGGGCGGCGGCGTGGCCCGCCGTGTCGCACGATGTTGATCCACACCAAGGTTCCTGCAGCGATCTCCGGGTGCACGCGGCTTAGCCGACGGTGGATCCACCCGTCGAGGGGATCGGGGCGGTCGTCGTTGAGGAGTTCGAGGGTGGCGAGGATCTCGGTAACCCGGAGGACGGCGCGTCGGCGTTGCTGGCGTGGCAGGGTGGCGACGGTGCTGGCCTTGATCGTCTCGTGCGGTCCGTGGACGGCGGTGAGCAGGTACAGGCTCTGTTGCACGCGCTCGCGTAGACCTGGTGACCAGCCCTGGGCGTCGGCGTGGTTGTCGGCCTGCACAGCGATGTAGTCGGTGAAGGCGGGGTCGAGCGGCACCACGTCGGGCACGGTGACGCGGGACATGTCCCGCGCGGCGTCGACGAGCCGGTCTTGCCGCCACCGTGGAACCGTCCAGCAAAGGGCTCTGGGCTGGTGCCGAACAGTGGCGGGGGAGGTTCGTGATCGGTGGTGTCCGGCGAGATGGACGCGGCGGATCTGATCGGCGAGGAACAGCTGCTGCCCGGTGGTGGCCGCGGTGGTGAGGTCGGGGCGTTGCCAGGTGCGCGGTATGGCGCGGGCCTGGCAGTGGCACAGCCGGCACACGCCCTTCTTGAGCGGGACGGTGCGGCCGCAGGTTAAGCATCCGCCGGGCCGATGACCGCGGTTGCGGAAGGAGATGCAGGCCGCGCATAGACCTCTACGACGCCAGATGCCCCAGGCGAAGCAGTCGCTGCAGTTGTCTGCGGATATAACGCGCGGGTGGCAGCGGCGGCAGTAGCCGCCGACGTAGTGGTTGTCGCTGCCGCACGTCTCACAGACGGGCGGAGGAAGGCTGGGATACAGGCAGCTGAAGCAGCGTTTCCGGCCGTACTCCGCGACCTTCTCGCCGCACTGCGTGCACGGCCGCGGCCGCAGGTTCACAGCGGCGGCTCCGTCCGGCCGACCCGGCGCTCGAACGTGGGACGCTCGCCGGCGACCGCCGCATAGCCGGATGCAGTCGGCGTTCGCAGGACGCGGGCCTTCTCCTGCTCCGGCACCAGAAGGTCATTGGGCTCGCAGCCGAGCACGTCGCAGATGACATCGAGGTCGTCCAGGCGGATCGTGACCGGCTGCCCGGCCCACAGGTTGGACATCTTCCCGGCGCTGATCACCAGGCCCGCGTCGGCGAGCATCGCCTGCAGCTGCGAGGACTTCCAGATGTCACGCTGCGCGGCGGCCAGCCGGAAGTTCCATTTCATGACGGCTCCTGTTCTCGGCCATCCGGTGAAGCGGGACGCGACCCGCTGGCCAGCGGAGACCCAGGCGTCCTCGATGTGGGTCTTGTTGACGTGTAATGGTGGGCTCGGGTATTGGAACTCCCGGAATACCCGAGGCACCGACGAAATGGCCCTCACCGAGTGACGAAACGCAGGCATGGGCAGGTCGGGCACCGTCAGGATGTGCCTACGTTCGTCTACCGACCCTCGTGGAAGGGAATGCGGGCTCACCTGCGCGGGAACTCCACACGTCGGAGATCACGTTCCTGCAGGTCAACGAAATCCGTCGGTTGTCCGGGACCCTGAGCCTCGCGGCCACCCGGCGTCACGGCATGCCCGCACCGTGACGCCCCGGCTGCACACTGCGGACGGGCTACGTCATCAACTCGATGTGCGGATGATTGGGGTCCGCCGGGCAGACGAACAGATGTTGCCGGTAGCCGCTGCCTATCTGGACCCCGGTCGCGTTGTAGCCGCGGTGGCCGGGGTACGGTCCAGCGCCTGGGTGGGGGTGCGGAGACCAGCTGTTCCCGGCGTCGTCCCCGTCCTCGAACGTGGCGACGGTCATCAGGACCTTCATGCCGGTGCCGCACTCGGAGCAGGGCTGCGGGCTGGGGTCGGTGGAGTCCCAAGCGGGCCAGCCGCCGACCTTCCAGCCGGGTGCGTTGGCCAGCACACAGTCGTAGTACGTGTCCGGGTCCATGTCTTCCTCTGCTGCCTGCGGCACACTCCACTGCTTGAGCTGCTCCCGCAGTTCTTCGCTCAGTTCCAGATGGTCGGGGTACTCGGTGATCTGCTCCGGTTCGAGCACGCACGGTTCCGGTAGATAGCCGTCGAACTGCACTGCGGGCGGCTCGGGGGGCGTGTCGAGGATGTCGGTGACGGCGGCTGCGGAACGCCAGAAGAGCAGGGTCCTGGGCATGATCGGATGGTCGAAGGGGCACCACAGAACCTGCAGCAGGTCCTTACCCTCCGGCGGGCTCAGATCGGGCACATCCCGTACGTACAGCTGCGCGACGGGCAGCATCGCTATGGGGCCGTCGTACGACTGGACCGCCAACCTCACCGGATACGTCTGAGGGGGCCGGATCCGCTCGAGAGTCTCCCGTTCCTCCGGAGTCAGGTCCCGGCCGTGCGAGGCGGCGAAGATCCGTCGTTCCAGCCGCAGATCCGCCGGGGACTGGGCTGGGTTGATGCCGTCCACCACATGCGGTTCCTCGCAGTGCGGCCACGGCTCCTCAACGGGCCACAGCAGCGGCCCGCCGATCGAGCTGTCGTGCCACGTCGGCGCCCCAGGGTGGGGGTGCAGGCGGGTCGCCGTGCGGGCCAGCGGGGCCAGTTGGGGAAAGACCGCGACAAAGTCGATCGGTCGTGGCGGAGTGACAGGAGTGACATTCATGGCCGCAATCTTGCCAATCGCCTCTGACAACGGCCCTCGTGTCCGCCCCACGAAGAGCTCCGGCACGGGCGCCACCCGGGAGAGCCCTACCGCCGGTCCGTCGCCGGCAGATGGCCCGCGAGCAGGTCCACGATCGCCGCGTGGATGTCCGTCCACGCGCGCGGTTCGTCGCCACGTACCACTTCCATTCGGGTGCTACGAGTTACCTTGGCGCACCGCAAACCCGGCCGGGAACTGCATCCACAGAGCTCGGGATCCCACACACGTGACCGGAGCCATCACAGCAGGTCAGCGCATTTCGTCGGTGGCCCTACCCCCGCTGTCGGGTGCTGGTCCGGCGACTGACCTCGGCTGCGTAGGCGGCCCAGTCTCCGGCGGCGGCTCGCTGCCATTTGACGGCGACGGTGATGTCGATGCCGAGAGTGCGGGCGAGGACTGCGGCGGGCAACTCGGTGGCGAGCTGAAAGAGCGCGGTCGAGCGGGCTTCGGCGAGGCGGATGCCGAGTTTGCGGAGCCGTTCGCCCATGGCCCAGGCGCTGATCGGGCGGCCTGGCTGGCCTCCGGGGAAGAGCCAGGGCGAGTTCGTCCGGGCGAGGGTGGCATGGCAGCGGCGGACCGTGACTTGTTGGAGGGCGAGTTCAGCGACGGGGGCCGGGAGTTCGACGGGGACAGGGCCGAGGTGAATGCGGGCGCCTGTGTCCGTCTCCTCGATGTGGCCGACGGTGAGCCGGGAGATCGTGGCCGGCCACTGGGCATAGAGGAGCAACAGCAGGCCGGCGAGGCGGTCTTCGGGCTTGAGGGTGTCGTCGTGCAGCAGGCGCCGTGCGGTGTCCCAGCGAGCCTCGTCGTCCATCGGCTGGGTGGGACCGTTCCATCTGACGGCCGGGAAGCTGAGGTCGCGGGTGATCTTCTGAGAAGAGGTCCAGCGCACGAAGTGGCCTGCCTCCTGGCGAAGACGGGCGTCGTCGCTGGTCGTCCAACGTTCGAGGTCGGCCTGTCGGCAGGTGGGAAGGGTCAAATTCTGGCCTTCGAGCCAGTTCAGGAGGTAGACGCCTGCCCGCAGGTGTTGCCGCGCGACCTGGAGCTGGTAGTACGTGGTCTCCTTGCCGCGGCTGCGAAGGCGAAGCCGGCGCAGGAGGTGCCAAGTCGCGTACCGGTGCAGGATTTTGCGTCCCTCGCGGTACAACTGCTCCAGCCAGGCACGCAGCCGCCGATAGCCGACGGCCTCGCGGGCGCCGGCGAAACGGGCGATCTCCTCCTCCATCGCCGTGCCCTCGGTGTGGACGTCCAGCGCGCTGCCGTCGGCGAACCGAGCCCGGTAGGCGGGGTGCAAAGGCACCAGGTCGAGCCTCCCCGCCATGGAGTGGCCGACGGCGGCGAACGCCTCCTCCACCAGATCCGGCATGGTCAGCACGGTCGGACCGGTATCGACGCGGTATCCGCCCCGGTCCAGCAGGCCCGCCCGGCCACCGGGCTCGTCCGCCCGTTCCACCACGGTGACCTGCCGCCCCGCGCCGAGAAGGTGCAGCGTGGCGGACAGCCCGGCCAGGCCGGCGCCCACCACCACGACGTGATGGGTGGGCCCCCTCAGGGCCTTCGCGGTCCCCTTCACGGACTTCGTCGTCAACCTGTTCATCGAGCGCACCGGACCCCCTCCTCGTGGACCCCTGCCGGACGCGGACCGCCCGACGCCCTCCCCAGCCCGGCGGCGTACACGGGCGCGGCGGCGACCGCACCCGTCAACCCCCGCAGCCGCTCCTCCGCCTGCGCAGCGAGCGGCACCGACGCCAGATGCCTGTGAGCCACCGCCACAAGGTGCGAGATCTTCGCCTCCGCCACATCCCGCGAACCGGTCTCCACCAGCACTTCCCTCACCCGCTCCAGGCCGTCGTCGCTGAGCGAGCCGTCCCCGAGGGAGGCGTCGAGGAGGGCCGTCGCGGCCCGGTTGCCGGATGCCTCGGCGCGGGCCCGGGCGATCGCCGTCAGGTAGGTCGGCTTACCGTCACGGATGTCCTCCCCGGACTGCTTGCCCGTCTCCCGCGGATCACCGAACACCCCGAGCCGGTCATCACGCAGCTGAAAGGCGATACCCGCGCACCGCCCCGCGGAACACAGCGCCGCACTAAAAGTTGTTGCACAAGGGTGGGTGCGGGCAGGCGGGTGGGTGGTTCTGGCCTGCGGTTTCATCCGGTGAGGGCGAGGTTGTGCATGGTGGCG
>NZ_JBEZKB010000049.1:0-29759 GCF_040651475.1 Streptomyces sp. NPDC048442 | reverse complement strand
GCCCGCACCCGAACCAGCCCTCTGGCAGCACTTCGCCCCACCGGATAAATCCGGTGGGGCGAAACACAGGGCCCACATTCGCCAACAGCGTCCGGCTGATCGGTGCGGGCTTCGCGGGGCGTGTTACGGGTGGAGGAGGCGGTCGATGGTGGATCGGCTGAGCCGGGTGAGGGCGTGTGCGCGGGTCTTGGCGACGCCTGCGTCGACCGCCCACCGCACGAGTGTGTCCCGCTGCTGGTCGAATGCCGCCCACCCGGCCAGCAGTTCGGCGGCGACCGTAGGCGCCACGGGGGTGGTGTCGCCCGCGACTGCGCCCACGGTTTCCCAGCCGTGCAGTGCATTCCCGTGTGTCGCGAGGGGCGGGGCAAGGGTCAGGGCGATGCGCTGCCGGTCCGTGATGTCCCGGGTGAGCCGGGTGACGATGTGCTGGGCGACGGCCGCCCACTCGCCTACGGTCTCGGGGACCCCGGACTTCACCGCGTGCAGGTCCTCTTCCGTCGCGTGTCCGGCGATGGCGGGGATGTGGTCCTCCGGCCACAGTGGACCGGCTGAGACCATGAGGTCCTGGGCGCGGACTACGTCCTGCGCGCGGTGGCGCAGGGACGGGATCGGCCGCAGGGTGCGCAGTACTTTTGCCCACGGGGCGATGCGGTCGCGCTGCTTCTCCCAGTGCTCGCCGGCGTCCACCCGGCTTGCCACGATCAGCTCGTAGCGGGCCAGACGGGTAGTGCCGTCCATCAGCCACATGGTGGTGCCGGTGGCCTGACAGGTCCCTCCGCCCTCGGAGTACGTGATCCGCCCGTGACGGGCGCTCAGGTACAGACCTGCCTCACGCTGCGCGTAGTCCCCTGGGGCATGAAATTCGACGATGTCCATGTGCACACCTTTCGGAGCCGCCACCCCCACCATGGGGACGGTGTATCGAATGATACACGTCGCTCGTATCGTTTGATACACCCCATCGGTGTCCGCCCGCACCGCCCCACGAGCCCACTGACAGGCCGTCAGCCGTGCGGCAGGGCTGGGACTGCCCGAGGGTGGCAAGAGTGGGCGCCGGTTGTTGTGCCGACCTGCGGTCTGCCCGGCAGGGGTGGACGGTGGGGGCATGGACGAGATCGTGGAACGGCGCCCGCATACCGGCGGACACCCATGACGAGCATCCCCCCGGTGGTGCTCGCTCTGGCCCAGCCCGTGGACGCCCTGCCCGAGGGCCCGGGATGGGCGGCCGAGCCGAAATTCGACGGTGATCGAATGACTCTTCACCGCACCGAGAGCAGCGTGGTCCTGGGGTCGAAATCGAGCCGGGTCGTGACGTCGTCGTGGATGGATCTCGCCGTCGCGGGAATGGACCTGGAGCCCGGGGTCCTCCTCGATGGCGAAGCGGTGATCTACCGGGACGGGCGCCTGGATTTCGGCGCGGTCCGCTCGCGGGCATCCGCCGGCGCCGCCAGGGCGAGCGCCCTGATCCGGAAGCTCCCCGCGTCCTACGCCGCTTTCGACATCCTCCACCACCCCGCCCACGGCGGCGATCTCCGCACCCGTCCCTATCGGGAGAGGAGAGCCATCCTCGTAGAGACCCTGGCCCCTCTCGGACCGCCGCTGCAGGCCGTGCCGATGACAGAGAACCTGGACGTCGCCCGCCAGTGGTGGGAGCTCCGCCCCCTGGGCATCGAGGGCCTCTTGTGGCCAGAGTTTGCCGCTGACCGATTGACCGGTTGGCGGCGGAGCTATGTAGGCCGATGACCTGGACACTGCGCGAGCCCATGCTCACCGTGACGGTGGGGGACCTGACTGACCGCCGATGAGGGCGGCCGGAGCCGAAGTTGTGAACAGGGTTTGGGCCTGTCCGTTGTCTGTGCCGGAGGAGGATCAGCGCGGGGCTTTCGGTATGCCCTCAAGGCCGTGGCGCTCTGGGGCATCCGGCCTTCGACACGTTGGCTCCCAGGCTGCGCGCAGGGCAGCGGAGCGGATTCGTCGGCGCCGTTCTACGACTCTCCTGCGCGGCGGCGGCAGTACGCGGCCTGAGTGCGTAAGCCGAGAGTGTCGTACAACTCGGCTGCTAGCAGCCACAGCCCGGCGGCCGCATCAGGGCGGCCCTGCGCGAACGCCGCCTCGGCGAGGGGCAGCAGTGCGTTGGCTTCGCCGTTGCCGTCGCCGAGGTCGTGGTACAGGGTGAGGGCGGCAGCGGCCGCTCTTTGCGCTGCCGCGTGATCCCCCCGCATCAGCGCCACTTCGGCGAGGGTCAGCAGTGCGTTGGCTTCGCCGTGGCAGTGATTGAGTTCGTGGTAGAGGGTGAGGGCGGCAGCGGCCGCCCTTTGCGCTGCCGCGTGATCCCCCTGCATCTGTGCCGCCTCGGCGAGGGTCAGCAGTGCGTTGGCTTCGCCGTTGCCGTCGCCGAGGTCGTGGTACAGGGTGACGGCGGCAGCGGCCGCCCTTTGCGCTGCCGCGTGATCCCCCCGCATCAACGCCACTTCGGCGAGGGTCAGCAGTGCGTTGGCTTCGCCGTGGCGGTGTTTGAGGCCGCGGTGTAGGGCGAGGGCGGCAGCGGCCGACCTTTGCGCCGTCGCGTAGTCCCCTCGCATCCGTGCCACCTCGGCGAGGAGCCGTAGTGCATCGGCCTCGCCGTTTGGGTGCCCGAGGTTGCGGTACACGGTGAGGGCGGCGGTGGCCGCCCTCACCGCTGCCGCGTAGTCCCCCTGCATCTGCGCCACCCCGGCAAGGAGCCGCAGTGTGTTGGCTTCGCCGTGGCGGTGGCCGAGGTCGCGGTACAGGGCGAGGGCGGCAGCGGCTGCTTCTTTCGCCGCCCCGTAGTCCCCCCGCACCGCAGCCTCATTGGCGATGATCCACAGTGTGTTGGCTTCGCCGTGGCGGTCACCGAGGTCGCGGTACAGAGTGAGGGCAGCAGGGGCCATCCCTTCCGCCGCCGCGTGGTCACCCCGCATCCGCGCCCCCTCGGCGAGAGCCCACAGTGCGTTGGCTTCGCCGTGGCGGTCGCCGAGGTCGCGGTACAGGGTGAGGGCGGCAGTGGCCATCCCTTCCGCCGCCGCGTGGTCTGGCTGCATCTGCGCCGCCTCGGCGAGGGCCCAGAGTGTGTTGGCTTCGCCGTGGCGGTCGCCGAGGTCGCGGTACAGGGTGAGGGCGGCAGTGGCCATCCCTTCCGCCGCCGCGTAGTCATCCAGCCTCCGTGCCACCTCGGCGAGAGCCCACAGTGCGTTGGCCCGCGTGGGCAGGTCGCCGAGACTATCGGCGATCTCCAGGGTGGCGGTGAGTAGATCGTGTGCCACCTCGCGCTGATAGGTCCGCTCGGCCTGCCGGGTCACGGAGATGCTGTTGGTCTCCTTGTCCCGGACGGCTGCGCTGTCCGACTCTGCACTCTTCTGAAAGTGGTTGGCCTGGCTGAGGAGAAGTGGGGGGCGGCAGCGCGGGTCGGTGCAGCGCTGGACCGCGGTGAGGCCGTGGCGGATGTGGTGTTCGGCGGTGTCGAGGTCCCAGTGGGTGAGGGCGAGTTCGGCGCGGTAGTGGTGGGCGAGGGCCTGGATGTGCGGGTGGTCGGGGGCGAGTTCACGGGCGCGCCGCAGATGGTGGCGGGAGCGGTCCCAACGGGATTGGTTGAGGGCGGTGCGACCGAGGAGGAGGTGCAGGTGCGCGTGGATGGCCGCCGAGGCGAGGTCCTCCCCGACCGGCACCGCGGGCAGCGCCTCATACACGGTCCGTGGCACGTCACTGCCGCCGGAAGGTTCCGGGCCGGTAAGGACGGCCTGGGGGGCGGCGGAGTTGCTGTTGTGGTGGAGGGCGTCGGTGAGCAGAGTGCCAGCGAGGGGGAGGTCTCCGGTGTTCAGGACCGCTTCGGCGTAGGCACGCTGAAGATCGGACGGCGGGTCGTCGTGCAGGGTGAGGGCGGTGTGCCAGTGGGTGACGGCGATCGCGAAGCGGTAGCGTTTCCAGGCTCCTTGCCCGGCCAGTCGGGCAGTGGCGGGTAGCGCCGGGTGGTGCGGGTCGGCGGTTCGGTAGAAGTTCAGGGCGCGTTCGGCGTGGGCCTGGCTGTCGGCGTGCTCGCCTGTGTGGTGGTGGAGCCAGGCACGGGCGAGGTGGGCGTCGGCGAGGTGTTCCGGCTGCTGTTTTGCCAGTGTGCCGCGGGTTTCGGGGTCGAGGGCGAGGTCCGTGAGCAGCCGGATTTGGGGCAGGTCGGGGGGTGCGCTGGACAGGGAGTGGGCGAGCGCGAGGGCCCAGGCCGTGACGGTTTCGCCGAGGACGAAGCGGTGGCGTGTCTCCTCGGCGGAGAACCGGCCGCTGTTGATGGCCTGGTGGTAGGCGGCGGCGGCCCGATGCAGGCGGGGCAGAATCTGGTCGGCCGACGGGAGCTGGTGGTCCTGGAGGGTGTAGGTGTCCAGGAGCCAGCCCCGGACTGTCTGGTGCAGGCGCCACTGGTCGGTGCCGGTGACGGGCCGGAGGGCGCTCAGGGCGCTGAAGCGCTGGAACCAGTCGTCGTTGCTCCCGGCCCCCGCGTCCAGAGCTGTGCCGCCTGCGCCGGCGACGGTGCGCAGCGCGCCCAGGGTGAAGGTGCGCAGAACGACGGCTGCCGGGAGCAGGGCACGGTGGTCGGGGGCCAGGCGCGGCAGGAGGTGGGCGGTGACCCAGGCCGAGCGGGGCATACGGGTCAGGTCCTGCACCGCCTGCGCGGTGGCCGGGGCGGTGGTGAGGGCGGTGGTGGTGAGAATGTCGGCGAGCCAGGCGGCTTCGACGGGCAGGCTGGGGCGGTCGAGTTCGGTGGTATCGGGGAGGCCGCGGCGGGTGAGGTAGCTGCGGGTGACATCAGCGGTCCAGGCACGGAGCTCGTGGACCGCGCAGGGGAAGGTCCCGATCGTCAGGGGCGTGGGGGACCCGGCGGGCGCAGGGGTGAGGGTGACCGGTTGACGGTGGGTGGCGGCGAGAACGACGCGCAGGCGGGGCATGCGGGTCAGGAGGCCGGCGAGGACGGCGGTGAACCAGCCGCCGAGTCCGTAGGGGTCGTGGCCGCTTGCCGAGAGGACGTCGTCGAAGTAGGCCAGGCGTTCACAGCTGTCCAGCAGCAGGACGCACCGGCGCCGCCGCACGCTCCGTGCGACCGCCTCCAGCTGGCCCTGCCACAGGAGGCGGTGCTCGCTCTGGCTCAATGCCGGCGGGTTCGCCGTCACCGGCGAGTTGCTGATCACCCCGCCCCGGGAGGCGAACGCCGACGCACTCACCGTCACCCGGCTCGTGGTGCCGATCCGGGCGGCACGGCGGCGTGTCCACGGGCGGTACCACCACGGCGCGGCCTGTGCCAGGCGCACCCCGACCTGCCGCAGCAGCAGCAGTGCGGCGTCGTCGGCTCCGCTCTCGGGCCGTGCCATGCCGTCGACCAGCCGGTCGGTGTCCAGGACACCCCCGAACACGTGCGGGCACTGGTCGGCGGTGCGTTCCAGCACGGTCGACTTGCCCGTCCCCGGCACACCCGTCACCAGCAGAACCCGCACCACCTTGCCCGCCGCGGGCCCGCTCACCTTCTCGTCACCGTCCACCACGGCGCGGATCGCGGCGAGCGCCTGCCTGCGGTCGGTGAACCACGCCCCAGCGCCGCTCATCCCCCCACCCCCTTCGGGGGCCACCCGTACCGTCGAGGATCCGAAACGGAGCGGATGAACACCCCTGTGGATACAAGGATTTCAGCTCTACCGTGGTGAGGGGAAGACAACGCACAACTGCGCACACCCACACCAATTGCGGGAGGACCCATGGAGCCCAGGACAGTTGCGGTCGCCGGGGTCCTGGTCAGTGTGGCGACCGGTGTGGTGACGAACCTGGTGACCGAACGGTGGAGCTGGACGCTGGGCGCAGCCCTGGCCGTGCTGGTCGCCGTCGGGGCATACCTCGCCGTGCAGGCGTCCAACGGCTCTTCCCGTCGCACCCGCGCCCGCCAGACCGCCCGCCGCGGGGGCCGCATTACCCGCTCGGGCATCACCGCGAGCGGCGATGCCGACGCCCAACAGCGGGCCGACCGCGACGGACAGATCAGCAACTCGCCCATCACCGCACGCGACAGCGACGCCGACCAGCGCGCCCGCGACGGCGGACAGATCACCGACTCAGAACTCGATCTCGGCCCCTGACCTATTCGTAGTGCTAGACGCGCGGTCAGTGACCGACTGTGCACAAGGGATCGTGCTGAAAAGACTGGACGGTGCGTATCCGCGGGGGCGCACCGGGGCGTGGTGAGTTGACTGCACCAACTCATTCGGCACTTGGTGTGGTCTTCGATGGGGGAGGCTCTCGCTGTGGCAGTCGATCGCAGTCAGCTGTTGTTTGGACGTACAGGCCTGTTCTGGTCGGTCGTGTGGTGCCGCGTACCCGAAGGCGGAGGCAAAGGGTGCAGATGTCATGATCGGCTCCGACTGGACTCGGCGGTGGGGTGGTGTGCCGTGGATGAATGGCGGACCGATCCGACGTTCGCGATGTGCCGGGCGCTGGCGGACGGGGCGGAACTCTCCTCGTTCGCGGGCGGGCCGTACGACGTGCGGGCGGCGGCGGCCGCCATCCGGCCCGAGACCAAGGATGGACTTCTCCTCGACGAGGTCCCCTGGGAGAACTTCCCGGACGGCGATCGTGTCAGAGAGGCCGTCCGCCTACTGCACACAAGTGACTCGCCCAGCCGCGCCGGAGTGGGCGTCGTAGGCGGCTTGTGTGCCAACGACATGCGGGCCGCCGCCGTTCTCGCCGTACCGTTCCTGATCCGCATCGCCGCCGACCCCCGCCACCCTTACCGAGCCGACGCGCTCGCCGAGGTTTCCTGCCCGGCTCGCGCCCGCTACTTCGGCGTTGCCTCCCGGGATGAACTGCTGCTCCACCGTGACGACACCCAGGACGGCGACCTGTACGACGACTACGGCGTCGAGGTGTCCGGTTACCCTGCCGGCTGGTCGGTCGCCGCCGCCCGGGCTGCGATTACTGCCGACACCGCTCTCCTACAGCCCCTTCTCGGTGACCCCGACCCGTCGATACGCATCGACACCGCCTACACACTGGCCACCGCCGCAGACCACGACCGCGCGGTCCGTACTTCCTTCCAAGACCGGCTCGCCACCGAGCAGGACCCGACCGTCAGCGCCGCCTTGGTCCTCGCCACCGCTGAAGTGACCCGCGCTCATCCCCACTCGCGGACCATCACGTGGATGCGAGAGCGGTGGCGGCAGCAGACACAGGTGCCCGAGGTCCGGCTGGCCGCTGCCATCGGCTGGCTCTGCCTCACCGACGAACCCGTTCCCGACGACTTGCGTGCCACCGTCGACGACCTCGCCACCGACGAGCGCGCCCACGCCATGGACGCCCTGCCCTGGATGGCCATCGCCAGCGGATCCGACGAGACCGGACTACAACGATGCGTCCGAAAGATGCTTCATCCCGACCAGCCCGACCCTCCGGATTACGACGACCCGTGGGCCCCGCGCCGTTGACGGCGAGAGCAAGCCACCACCTCTAGCTCCTCACACGTACGACTGAGACAGACCGCGTCTGTGTCTGTGCACGCTGACGCTAAGAACAGCCCGAGGGCGCCGCTCTCTTGAACGAGACGCCCTGGTGCAGTTAAGGATCAAGCTGAGGCATGTCCGGACCGCCGACGTGGTGGTCGGTGGGTGGGTGTCTGGCAGGGGAGCACTGTCCGGCCTGCCCGGCGCCGTCCTGGTCGGCGAGAGCGACGGGGCAGGTGGGCTGCAGTACGTGGGAAGCGTCGGCACCGGCTGGTCGGCGCGCGAACGCGCCGACCTCGCCCGCCTCCTGGCCGTCGCCACGGTCGACGACTGCCCGTTCACCACGGTCCCGGACGTGCCCGGCGCCCGCTGGGTGCTGCCCCGCCTCGTCGGCGAAGTCCGCTACGCCGCCCGCACCCGCGCCGGGCTCCTGCGTCACCCTGCCTGGCACCGGCTGCGCCCGGACCTCGCTCCGGGCATCTGAGAACCGAAGCCGGGCAGCGGGCGGGCGTCCCGAAGCGGGGCGAGCTGCTGCCCGCGTCCTCACCTCACGGGGCGTGACGCCTGCGCAGGACGGGGAGGCCGCGCCGATCTGCGGGTTCCGACCTAGGAGTAGGTTCTCAGCGTCCACGCCACTTGCCGATGCTGTGACCTGGTCCTTCTTACGGACTATCCCACCGAGCCGCCCGGGAAATTTCTCAACTCCGGGCCATCTCCGGCCCTGGGGGACCAGCGGTAAAACCGTTGGCGCCAGCACTGGAGGTTCGAGAGCGGATCCGAGGGGACGCGGTGGCCGGCATGGCCAAAGTGGTTGATCTGTGTTCGCGTCGGCCGACGCGGGTTTCCGGTTCAGCCGAGGGCGTCCACGGACCGCCTTTCCAAGCGGTTGAGCCGTCGGCGCGACCACCAGTGCCGCCAGCGGAGACGGACCCGGTTGAACCAGCTGTCGAGCACGTAGTACTCGGGCTCCGCGAGCCGAACCAGGTCCTGGTCGACCCCCAGTGAGATGCCGAAGAACTGGCCCTTCTGGAGCTCTTCGTAAAGGGCGACACCGCTGACGACGATGGTGTTGATCGGCGCCTTGGCCCGATACTCGTCCCTCTTCCGGTCCGGCATCCGATTAGCCTCGGTCTCGGCGTCGTCCCAGTCGAGCACGGGGGCCACCGGCTGATAGCCAATGTCATTGACGCCCACGTACCAGCGGCGGTAGCCACCGGGGTTGCCGAAAAAGTGTTCCTCCAAGTACCCGAACCTGCGGTTTCCCAGCCACGCCCGATATTCGTCGGGCCGGTAGAGATCGGACAGGAGGGATTTCCCGAGGCGGACGCGGGTGTCACCAACAAGGACGCGGGGACGGAACCACCAGCTGGTGGTGGTGATCCCGTACATGACCAAGACATCGTCCTCGGACCAGGAGACCATGTAGGCCAGCCGGGAGAGCGACCAGGTTCGTACGGTGATCTCACGTTCCCGGTCCTTCGCTTCCGTGCCCCTGTTCTCTTCGGCGTCGGGGGCGACCATCCGCGTGCAGGTCATCGTGGACTGCCACTTCGGCTCGCCGAGCAGAGCCTCCACGTAGTCGCTCCGGACGCCCGGGGCTACTTTGCGGAGCTGGGCGATGAGGTGTCGGCGGCGCCCGAGAGTGAGACGCCACCCCACCAGGACGGCTTTGCCCAGGGACATGACGGCGACGAGTACCCCCGCCAGTTGCCAGAGGTTGAGCGTGGTGTTCATCGCTGCAGAATGCCGCACCCCGACCCTCCTTGACCGAAGAGTTCGAGGCCTTGTCCGCGCTCTCCCTCGACCAGGCCGCCGGCTGGCCGGTCGTGTGCAAGGCGGAATGCCTTCAGCGCACCGGCTCCTTCAAGTTCCGCGGCGCCTACCACCACGTCTCCTCCCTCCCCGCGAATGGAACTTCGGATCGGTCAAAGACTTGACTGGTCAAGTTTTTGACTGGCAGGGTGGGTTTCCTGATCGAGGAGGAGGAGTTCCCTGTGCGGCGTAGTGACGAGCCCGGTCCTGTCATCAAGTTCCCCCGGGGCGTGACCCGGACGTTCGACCAGTGGCTCGGCCTCCTGCACGAGGAGGGGCTTACCTGGCTGACCCGGGACGATGTGATCGAGCACCTGAGTGCGGTCGCCGTGTGGGTGATGGAGCGGGGCACGTCCACCGAGAAGTTCTACCGCGACCCGCAGACGGGACACCTGACGGATCTGCGGGTGGAGCCCCCTACCGAGACCGAGACGCGCGGGCGTCTTCAGGACCTGTGTGTCCGGGCGGGCTGGCCGCTGCTCCTGCCCGACGGGAAGCGGGACCACACCACCCCGGCCGCGCTGGCGGTGAGCCGGGCCAAGAGTCGTCTTACCGAGGCGATGCTGGCCGACAGCATCGAGCAGAAGGCCAGCGCGAACACGATCGCGGAGCGGGCCCGCAACGCCCAGAGCAGACCCACCACGCTCAAGATCCTGGCCGCCGAACTGTTGCGGCACGACACCGTCCAGGCCCTGGCACCCCTCTTCGACGCCGACGTCGCCCTGTTCGTCAGCAGCGTGAACGGCCGCGACGTGAGCCTGTTCACCGCGTGGGAGGACGAACCGCAGGAGGTGCGCCTGCGTCACCTCGCCGACGCACAGGCCCACTTGGACGCCGCGCGCCTGCAACTGCACGACGAAACGAGCGGCGAGGCCGTGCAAGCCAGCTGGCTGGCCGCCGACGACTACCCCAGAGCCGAGGTACGCCGCCGCCCCTAACCCGGCCACGCGCACAAGGCCACAGGCCTGTACGCCCCCGGCCCATCCACCCCACCGAGAACCGACCGACGTTCAGGAGAGAGCCGTGGACGACGAAAAGCCGCGCCGCCGTCCGACCCAGGTGATGATGCGCCCCGATCTGGACGCCCGGACCCGCGCTCGCATCCACCGCTACCAGAACCGGGGAGACCTGACCGGCTGGGACCAGCTGATGGGCTGTGGCGGGATGCTTCTGCTCGCCCTGTTCTTCGCAGTGACGCTCGGAGACAACTTCCTGGCCGAGCTGCTGCTGAACGAGGACATCCCCCCGGGACTTGACCGTGCCCAGCAGGTGCTGCCGCTGTTCGGGGCGGCCCTCGGAGCGCTCGCGCTCACTTGGGGCGTCGGCTCCGCGCTCTCCCGCAGAGCGGCACGCGAAGCCGCGGACGACCCCGGCAACTGGGTGGAAGCGGAACTCGAAGGGGAACTGACCGAGCAGGCGCACGCCCTGAACGGGCGGGTCCAGCAGGCCATCACCCGGATCCGCGCCTCCCAGGTCCACCAGTGCGACCTGATCGACCGCGCACGCAACGACCTGCTCCTGCCCGAGGCCGCCCAGGACATCAAGGACGCGCTGCACGCCTACAGCCGCCTGGTCCGTGAGGAACCAGACGCACCCCAAGGCGGCGTGGTCGCCGAGCTCGTGGCCCGCCGCCGCACCACCCTCGACCAAGGGCTGCAACCGGTCACCCGGCGGATCGAAGCACTGGAGGCCTACGCCGAGCAGACGGCCGTCGCGGACGCCCGCTACCGCGAGTTCGAACAGCTCCAGCAGCTCACCGACGGCCACGACCGGGTCCTGGACTTCCTCGCCCGCACCACCCGCGACGAGCTCGCCGTCACCGAACTCGAAGGAATCACCGAGGAAGCCGCCACGATCGCCGCCACACTCGCCCAGGCCCTGCACGACGCCAGGGAACAGGCCGCCGCAGCCCTGCCCCCGCACCCCCACGCCTAAAAGCGAGCCCGTCCGCCTGGTCAAGGCGACGCCGCGCGGCTGACCACCGATCACCCACCGCAGGAGTCATCGTGACAGGACGAGCACCGCGTGGCCGTCCACGATGCTCAGGGCGTCGGGTGGGCAGGGCCGCGATCCGTGCGAGGTGCTGATCTTGCAGCGGGCATCCTTCTGCGGGGACAGGATGGCTTCTGCCAGTCAGAACTGAACGACCTGGGGCGGGGTAGCCTCCCGATTCAGTTCACGTCAGCGGATCGCAGGGAGACGACGATGACGATGACTTCCGTCTGGGACCGGACCTCCGCATGGAGTGGCGTCGTCTATGCCCCGGACGTCCCGCTTGCTGAGCGCCGGCCTTTCAACCGGGAAGCCCGGTTGCCGCTGTCTTCCGGATACTCCGGATACCAGCGGGCATGTCGGCGCTTCCGTAAGCGCTGGCAGGGCCGGGCACTGCTTCTGGACGACGCGCGGGTCGTGACCCCGCGCGACATCAGCGTATGGCGCGTCCAGGAGTCCTGCGGGCAGGTCTGGGAAGCGGGCCGGTCGCTCGCGGGTGTGCTCGACCTCGGAGAGCTGGAATACCGGCTGAGCGATGAACTGTGGATGTGCGCACAGCTCGCTCATGAGGCGGCGAAGCTTTTCAGGGAGACGTACGACACCTCGGCCGCCCGGAAGGTACTCGAAGATCAGATCGCCGAGCGCCAGCGCCGCTTGGCCATGCTCCGCGACGAGTACACGGCCTTGTATGCCGAAGGCGGCGCCGACCCGGCCGCGGTGTCCGACACCGTCCGCGAGGCTCTGCTGCGCGCTCAGAGCCTCGGCGAACACCGTCCCATCGATGACGCCGTGATGTGGACACAGTCCTTGCGGGAGATCGTGGTCGAGTATCAGGCCAGCGAGACCGAGCAGAGGGTGACCGGAGCGGGAGTCCCACACAGCGCTGCGGGCGAAAGTACCCAATTCGTTTCGGATCGATGACCGTCACGGCGGGCACCGCCACGCACCCCACCGCGCAACCGCGCCCGGGGCTTCCTCACCCGCACCTGACCCCCGACCGGGCGGCGGCCCGCACATGCCCGACAGGCTCAGGAATCCTGACGGACCACGCCCTGGACGTACCGGTCGACGAGCGGGGCCAAGTAGTCGACCTGCGGGCCGTGCAGTCCCGCCAGGTCCTTGACCGAGTGGGCCAGGGCCATGCGGTCGAGCTCCGGCTCGCGTCCCCGTGCACGCTCGGCAGCCGCCATCGCGGCGAACCCGCTCGGACAGCACACCCGCCGGGAGCGCTGGGGCCAGATACGTCAGGCCGACACTTCGGTGCGTACGGTTGCCGCGCTCCCGCGCACGTCTGGGCGCCGCACACGGCGTCCAGGCGACCTGTGACCCGCGGGTGGTGGGCGGGGCCGGGATTTTCGGGCAGGTGCTCAGGGTCATGGACTTCGCACCACGGCCGTGGAGGCCGCCAACGTCCGCACAACAACCCCAATCTCAGAGGGTTTTGAGGATCTGCGGGTGGTCTTGTCGTGGTGTCCTCTCATCAAGGCGGAGCGACCGAAGCGACCGGCGAACGAGGGCGCCCGCTTCTGCGGGCGCCCTCCTGCGTGCGTCACCGTGCCCCGGTCTGCCGCTGCTCGCGCGTCAGAGGGGCTGACGCCAACTCAGCTGTTGGGCGAACGTGTCGTCGTCTTCCGCGTAGTAGGCCTCGGTCTCTGCTGTGATGCCCGCACAGAGGCACCGCGCGGTGGGGAATTCGAGGGTGGGGCACTCGTCGTAGTGCCCCTCGGGATTGTGACTGCTCATTGAGCCTCCATGGTGTGGGTCTTCTCCTGGTAGTACCCCTGGCGGAACTGAACGGTGGAGATGGACAAATCTGTGACGGGTGGTGCGGGTGGGGGGTGAATCTCGCCTCGCGTACGCGAGCGGGTATCTGACTGAATGATCCGAACTTGCATGTTTTCAGGGGAAGTTGACAGGTTTGTGGTGCTCTGTCATGTTGTCGTGTCATCGGGCCGGGAGCGGTAGGCGACCGGTGGTGCGAGAGGGAGAAGCCCATGGCGGAACAGATGCGAACGCCACCGTTGGAGACCGCGGAAGAGGCGAAGCGCAGCCGGGACCTGGTGGGCGAGATCTCCGCTCTGAATGAAGGGCACCGGCAGTTGGAGAACGCTCCGTGGGCGCCGACCCGGTCCGGGGACCGGCTGGTCGTCGCGTTCGAAGCGGTCGGCGACAACCCCGGGTTCACGGAGACGTACGAGGTGATCTCCAGTGGGTTGGAGCACTGGCCGGAGCAGACGGAACTGCGTCTGGTCGGGCACACCGCCCCTCATGACCAGGTGGGGTTCTATGCCGGGTCGCCGGCGCTCTCGGGCGGTGACGCGATCGAGACGGTGTGGATGGAGGCCGGCCCCGACCGGCTCACCGTCCTCCGGGAAGGAAAGGTCCTGCACCAGGGGAGCCGCACTCCTGGCACCGTGGGACGGCGCGGCGCGGAGCGCGCCGGATTCTTCCGGGAGGGGCACGTCTACAGCAGCCAGGACGGCTACACGGCCCCCGAGGAGGTCTGGGTGATCGACTGCCGCCACGTCACGAAAACGCCCGCCGGCGAGCGCATCGCGTTCGGGTTCGTCCGCATCGGCACTGACCGGAAGTGGACCCCCACCGGCCTGGGGGGCTCGGATTGGAACCGGGTCCAGTGGACCGAGGAGAAGCCGCAGGCGTGACGTGACACGGAGCAGGCAGGGGTGCCCGCTTCGGCGGGCGCCCCTGCCTGCTGGCAGGCCCGACACCCGGGAGCCTGGTTGCTCGTTGGGTGGGTCATGAGACGAATGATCATCGGTGCAGTGGTGGCAATGGCTGTGCTGGCTCCCCTGTCTGCGGACGCGGCTGCGCCCGCGCGCGACGACGGTCCGCAGTCTGTCGCCCTGCTGGTGCAGCGCTCGAATGTGAGGTGGGCGAACGCACTCGCGTATGTGTGGAAGGAGAAGGGAGGATTCCGCATCAAGGGTGAGCTCATCGTGGCCGGCAAGGCCTGCGGTCGTCTGGAGTCGGTATCGCCCGGGGTGACCGGGGGGACCAGCGAGATCAAGAGGGTGTGCAAGAACTCGCACGGGGGCGAAAGGCGGGTGACGTTTTCACGGTGGACGAAGCGGCCTGCCGTCCGGCTGGTGATTGAGGACCGGTGGCTCCCTGACAAGCACAGTGAGTCGAAAGGACTTCACGGCGTCACGGAGTTCCCGCACCACGTGTAGTCACACTGGACGGCGCGGTTCAGGGCAGAGTGTGCGGAAGCTCGGGCCCGGCAGCGGTCCGCCCGGCATTCGTGACTGTCAGCCGGCGCCCGGTACGGCCCGGTGCCCAGCGCAGTCCGTGGCGGGAGCCCTCGTATTCAGGTACCGGCTCCAACTCTCCCAGGGGCACGAGACCCGCGTCCAGCAGCACTTTGAGGGTGTTCGCGCGGATAGTCTGCTGGTGGCTCCACGGACTCCAGCGCGTGACGGGGTTTTCGGCGAGGAGACCCACCAGGTGTCCGCTGCGGGTAGGGATCGTCCAGGCTGCGAACGCGCTACCGCGACTTCTCCGGGCGATCGCGGTCAGGATTTCGGTGGCTGAGGGGTCGATCGTCATGGAGTGAGCATGGTGGGTGCCGCGGGGCTGGTCCGCTCCTGCGGCACACACGGCCGGTGACCTGGCTCACGTACGCCACCGCTGCGTGTCTGAGGGTGAGGTGAGGGTGTTGGCAGGTCATGACTGATCTGAATGCCGCCCGTCCCGGCGGCTGGGAGCCCGGCGTTCAACGAGGCCTGGTTCGACGCGATGGACCTGATCACCGCACTCGGCACCGTCGACGCGACGGCGGAGCAGCTGCTCGCCCCTGCCCGTGCCGCGCTGGATGCCCTGTACGACCACGTGGAACAGGCGGAGCGGCGGTGACTCGCGACCGACCCCAGCGCGGACGCCTGCGACATGTGCGGTGCCCCGAATCCCTGACTCGGAGGCCGGCATCCTCGACCGCTAGGAGCCGGCCTCCCTCACCCCGCGCGTGACTGTCGGCCGCGACGGGGTGCGTCTCAGGCGTTGTCGTGCTCGCGGGTGTAGTGGTCAGCGGCCTGTTGGTGGGCGTTGCCTTCGTTGACGGCTGCTCCGGCTGTCGGGCAGCTGGGGGTGGTGCAGGACCACAGCCACGGGTGCTGGCGGTCGGCGGGCTCGGGGTGGGGGCGGACGGTCCAGGGTGCGGCCCAGAGTCCGAGTCGGGCGGCTTGGGCGAGTTCGGTGGTACGCCTTTCGGTGGTACGCATGGGAGACTCCTTTGTTCTGATCAGCAGTCAGTGCCCGAGGTAGTCGGCGCCGAGGGAACCTGGGATTCGCAGGGCCGGGCCCGCGCCGTGCGGTGGGGCTTCTACCTGGTGTGTCCACGGCCTGGGCCGTGGCCGGGGCGAGAGGCCCACCAGCGCTGTACGGCGCGAGGGTCGTACCAGGTGCCGGGGCGGCCTCCGAACGTGAACGACGGAGGGAAGAACGGCGCCCGGCGGGGACGCTCCCGGCGCGCGGCCCGGGAAGCCGCCTGGCGCAGCGCGTCGGGGGTAGTGCCGAGGAGGTCGTGCATCTCGGAGAGCATCATCATCGGCGGCAGACCATCATCGAGGTCTGCCAGTGCTGTCCGTGCCTCCTTCTCGGTCGCGTGGACCGTGTGGTGTGCGGAGACCTCTTCGTATCCGTACGGCGGCCGGGAGTTGGGGGCCTGCACCAGGTCGGCGGTCTGCCACAGGTGCCGCACGGTGCCGTCGGCGCATGTGATGTCGTAGCGGGTCAGGGTCAGCGTCCGGCGGACCGTGCAATCGGGGGCGGCGGCGCGCTCGTCCCGCCGGACGTCCACGGTCTCCTCACTCTCGCTGACCGCGTGCTGCCAGGGAAGCCACACCTCCGGTGCGACGGCCGGTGAATCGGAGGTGTGGTTGCGGGCCGTGGCGATGAGCTCCAGCGGAAAACGCGCGGTCTCGTACCGGCGGTGGTCGGCGTACCAGCGCAGCGGGTCCGGCGCGGACATCGGGTGGTGCGGGCGCGCGCGGACGAGCAGCCCGTCCGACCAGGCCGTGAAACGGGAGGTGCCCTCGGCGGAGATGTGGAGCGGCACCGGACCGGTGGACCAGGTGACCTCCTGGCCTTGGAGTTCCGGGTACATGTCGATGGCGGCTCGTGCGGTGGCGGCGTCCACGTAGTAGGCGTGACCGTACGGGGAGGACTGGTTGATGCGGATGCGGGTGGCGGTGTCGTCGATCTCAGGCAGCACGGGGTCTCTCCTCACATAAAGACGTCACAATCAATGTGACACCTTTATGTGGGCAGGGCAACCCTGCTCGTCACCCGGACCACGAGGATCACGACAAGCACCGTGCGGCAGGGCGGGAACGCCCCGAGGGACGAGAGTGGGCGCCGGGCGCTGTGTCGACCTGCGGTCTGCCTGGCAGGGGTGGACGGTGGGGGCATGGACGAGATCGTGGTACGGCGCCCGGATACCCAGGGGGGACGCGCATGACGAGCGGCCCCCCGGTGGTGCTCGCTCTGGCCCAGCCCGTGGACGCCCTGCCCGAGGGCCCGGGATGGGCGGCCGAGCCGAAATTCGACGGCGATCGAATGACTCTTCACCGCACGGAGAGCAGCGTGGTCCTGCGGTCGAAATCGAGCCGGGTCGTGACGTCGTCGTGGATGGATCTCGCCGTCGCGGGGATGGACCTGGAGCCCGGGGTGCTGCTGGATGGTGAGGCGGTGATCTACCGGGAGGGGCGCCTGGATTTCGGTGCGGTCCGCTCGCGGGCATCCGCCGGCGCCGCCAGGGCGAGCGCCCTGATCCGCCAACTCCCCGCGTCCTACGCCGCTTTCGACATCCTCCGCCACCCCGCCCACGGCGATCTCCGCACCCGTCCGTACCGGGAGAGGAGAGCCATCCTCGTAGAGACCCTGGCCCCCCTCGGACCGCCGTTGCAGGCCGTGCCGATGACAGAGGACCTGGACGTCGCCCGCCAGTGGTGGGAGCAGCTCCGGCCCGTGGGTTGTTTCCGCTTAACTGCCGTGTCTCGTAAGCCGGGTTGAGGAAGCTATCGAACGCGCTTGTTGGGTGTTCCCCACTGTGTCTCGTCCGTACGGTCGGTTACATAACACCGACCGAACCCGAAACGAGGAAGCGATCCGGGCCACCATGGATCGGCTCCTGCGCGGTGATCTCCCACCCGGCGGCCGATGCGACCTCAAGACCCTTGCCGCCGAAGCCGGGATAACCCGCACCGGCTTCTACGCGAAGAAGGACCGCGACGGCAGCGTTCGCGAAGGGCCCTACCAGCACCTCGGTGAAGAGTTTGAGCGGCGCCTTCGTACGCTGCAGGAGGCCGGAGAGGTAATCGACCCGCGGATCGCGCAGATCGAACGGCTCAAGGCCAAGGTCGCCGAGCTCAAGGAACGCCTGGCGCAGCGGGACGAAACCGTTGCCGAGCTCACCACGTTCAAGGAACTCGTCCTCTCGCGCCTGGCCGCGCAGCACGACGAGATCGTGCGTCTGAGAGAACAGGCCGCAGCCCTCTGTGACATCCGCAGCTTGCCCGCCGCCCGGCCCGGAACGGCACCGCACGGATCGTGCAACTGAGCCTGACGCCGATCGTCGTGTCCGAACACGGCGAGGGAGCCCGCTGGCACGGCCCACCCTGCTCCCTCGCCGGGGCGAACTGATACTCCCGTGGGATCAGCGAGACAGGGTGAGTAGTTCATCGATCATGGGCTCTGGACCGTCATAGGTGAGGTGTGCGATGGCTGCCATTGGTGCGATCACTCGGCTCCAGGCATACAGCCGGTCTCCGTCGAGCCCGCACGCGGTCGCCACCCGCTGGCAACGGGCCTCGACACCCTCTTGTCCGGCGCCGGCCACTACGTAGTCGACGGCGACGAAGCAGGGGTCGCCTACACATGCCTTGGGGTCGATAGCGATTAGACCGCGCGACGGGCCGCCGTCCAGGACGTTGCCGAGGTGCAGATCGCCGTGCAACAAAACGAGCCTGGCCTGACTGGCCAGCAACCTCTCGCAGCGTCGTATCGCCCGCTGCCAGGCGGCCTGCCCGATCCGTGCACCGATGGCCGGCTCGGACAGCCGCCGGCCGATCCGGGCGAAGGCTTCGTCAAACCGACCGCGCAGATCGAGTGGCCAGCGCGCGGGTGGGGCCACGGCGTGCAATGCGGCAAGCAACTCTCCCCACTGCTGCGGCAAAGACGTCTGCGGCATGTCGTCGGCCACGGTGCCGGGCAGGACCTCCTCCAACACCATCGCCCCGGCGTCCGCGTCGGCAAACAAGACGGCTGGCACCCGACCCGACGGCGCGAACACACGCAGCATCTCCACCTGCTTGGTCAACAGTGCTCGGTCCGGGCTGAGTTTGAGTACCGCTGGCCTCCCGTCAGGCCATATCTGTCCACCAATCGCGCGCCGACCTCTTCCATGTTCATCCCGGTAGCTTGCACCCCGAACTTCCGCCATGCACGCGCATATCGACCCCGTTCCGTGGGAGGCGGAGCCGTTTGAACGATCACCAGTCGTGCTACCCCACCAACGAGATGGCGTAGCGCAACGTCACGCCACAGTCGACTAACCCCCAGAGAACGCCGGCACCACCCGGCATGCCACGGCCACGGTGACCAGGGTGCGCGGGGAGTAGCACCTACGGACTTGGCGGTGGGGTGCGGCAGCGATGACGTCCCGTCTGGGGTCGAGGAGGCCGCGTTGACACTATGCCCTACCTAGGGCATAGTTAGTGGCGGGTCGGTTGACCGGCCCGCCCGTCAACTCACGTGCGAGGTACGGCATATGTCTGATCTGGATGCTTCCCTTCGTCGGGCCCTGGGCGACAACGCTGACGACTACGACCTTGATGCCCTCGCTGGTGTCCTGAGGGGCATGGACGTCCTGACGGTCGACGAGGTCCCCGGCGAGGAGTTCTGGGACCTGGTCGCGGAGCACGAGCTGCCCCCGCTGCCCGACGAGGACCCCGCCGACCTCTTCCGCAGCGAGGTGGAGGCTGCCTGCTCCCAGGCGCCGGCCGGTGTTCCGGCTGTCTGGCGGCGCGGCGGCGTGACTCTGGAGATCACCGGGGCGTCCCGGGTGAACTTCAAGCTGCCGCAGCCGGTGGCCAAATTCCGTGTCAGCGTCACCGGCCGCACCGAGCACGCCGAGTTGACCGGTGACGTGGTGTCGTCGTGGCCCCGGCTGTGGGCGGAGGTGGAATCCCTCCTGACCGACTGGTCGGCCGCGGTGGCCCGCCTGCGGGCGGAGCACGAGCAGGCGCTCGCGCGCGCGGAGCGTGCCCGCGCGGAAGTGCAGAAGGCCGAGGGCGCGGCACGCAGTACGCGCGCGGCCCTGGTCGCGCTGCTGGGAGAGGACAGCAGCGTCCCGCACACCACGATGTCCCGCGACGAAGTGGCCGAGTACCTGAACATCGCGCCGGGATCGGTCAGCAAGCAGATGCGCCGCTGGGGTGTGGTGGGCGAGGGCGGCGGCCCCAAGGGCGCCCGCTACCCCACCGCCGAGGTGCAGTCCGCCGCAGCCCGGCGTCCCGGGCGCGGATACCGCAGCGACGTCCGCTGAACCGCCTCCGCCCGCTCGCCGCGCTCGCTACGCTCGAACTGCCCGCCGGATGCGGCGGGCCTGCTCCCCGCCGCTGCGGGGATGCTGCCCGAACCCGGGGCGGCCGCCACCACACCCCCCCTTTCTGGGAGTCGCCATGCTGCCCATCACCGAACCTGATCTCTACGTGTGGGGCCACACGAGCCGGTTGGCGCCCTCCGAGGGCGAGCTCGCGCGCCTTGCCGTACAAGCCGGCGCCTTCCTGGCCCTGCACACCCTGCGCCCCGCACCCACACCACAGCCGCCCGACCACCGCTCGCCCGGCATGCCCCTGACCGTCGAGGGCGGATGGCTCCTGCACAGGGGGTGGCGGCGCATCCTCCCGCACCCCACCACCCCGGCGCCCGGGGCCTTCGAGCCGCGCGCGGTCGCCCGCCGCCTGGCTCCGGCCAGGCCCGCGGAGATCCGCCAGCTCCTCGACCGCGCCACGCGCAGCGCGCTGGGCCGCGATCTCGTGGCAGTACCCGACGGCGTCGCCCTGGCGCTCACCGACCACCTCCACGTGCCGGACTCCTTCTGGGGCTACCTCGCCCAGGGGTGGATCCAGAGCGTCGCAGGACCCTCCCACCTCGTCCGCGACTACCTCCCGGCGCTGCACAGCAGCATTGCCGACTCCTACCGCCGCGCCGTGGACTGGCTGTGCCGGGAGATCGGCGGCGGCGTCACCGAGCTGGAGCCCGTGCGAGAAGCACTCACCACCCGCACCCCGGGTGACCTCTGGGACGTACGTGCCGTCCTGCGCTACGACAAGCTCCCCAGCGACACCCCGACAGCGTCCGAAGTGACGACGCACCGCGTCCTGCTGGCACGGCTGGTCATCCTGTACTGGGCGGCCCTGGAATCCGGCGACACGCACCTCACCGACCTGGTGGACACCCAAATCCGCCGCTGACCTCCCGCGTCGGCACGGCATCGGAGGCAGCCTGTACCGCCGCGCGAGCCTCGGCGCGAGCGGAGAGGGACGTGCCGGCCCGGCCTGCACCGTGAGGAATTCGGCGGGTGTCAGGTGCCGGACGGGGCTGCGGGGTTCTCCGGGGTCGGGTCGGAGGCGTGGCGGATGTCGGTCCTGCCTTCGGGGATGCGCCAGGAGTCGGGTACGACGACGGGAGGTGCTCCGGGCGGCCGGATGCTGGTGTAGAGCCGATGTTCTCGAGGGTTGGCAGCTAGGCGACCGCCCACACTCGACGCTGTCACAATGTCTCAAAATGGGCGAACTGCTCAGCCGTTCGCGAGACGAATCATCAGCAAGCCCGGGCTGGGGGTACGGCCAGTCCCCGCTCTTCCCCCGATCGGCGCCAGCAGAAGGGCCGCGGCGCGCGTTCGAGGTGACACCGGGCACAGAGTTCCGGCGCGCGACCAGGAGCAGGCCGACCTCCTCCTGAACGCCGCCCCCGCACTGCGGCATGCAGCCGCTGTGCCCTCCACGGGCCCGATACCTCTGCTCCTGACCGCCGTCGCCAACCTGTGCGACGCCCTGATTACGGAGCCGCAAGAACACAACGGGGGCGCCAGGCGAGCGGATTCCTTTCGGTGGCACGCCCAACTCCCTTACCCTGTAGGCAGATACGGGGGTACATGCCATGAGCACTCGTTGGCGCGGCACCACGGTGGAGGGCGTTCTCGGCGGAACGGTGGTCTTCGGACTGGCCACGAGTCTGACCTTCGGGATATCCGCCTGCGCGCAGGACGGGCGACCCCTGTCGGCACAGGCCCGGCCCCCGGCCTCCCAGGAAACCACTTCCGAGGCACCGACGCCGACGCCTGCCCCGGCTCCCAGGTACGAACTCACACGCACGCCCAGCGCGAAACCCGTGCCGTCCGAGAGCACGAAAAAGCCGAAGAAGCCAGTGAAGCCATCGCCGACAGGAACACCTTCGGTCGAGCCGTGCTCTGCGCCGCCGAAGCTGCTCAAGGTAGGGCGCTTTGTCGATACCGGACGCAAGGGCAAGCACGGGCTGCCGAAGTACAAGCTGGAGTACGAGAGCATCTACCTCCCGGGCTACAACTTTTGCAACATAGGGCTCCACCCGCCGTACACAGTCCCTGGGTACGGCGCCGGATACCCTGGCACCCTTCCCGGTAGTGGCCAGCCGACCACCACCCCCGGCTGGCCCCGCATCGGGGATTCCTGGAGGGACAGCGTTCCGGACGTTCCGGGGGAACGTGCCGGGAATGGCGTGCCGATTGATCCGCCCCGTTTTGAGCCCCCGAATTTCACACCGGTGCGTCCGCCCGCTCCCAAGGCGCCGCCGCGTCTCTTCTTTCCGTAGCGGCGGGTGGCAGTGACCCGTCGGACAAACCGATCCCGCCATCTGCCCGTCCTGCTGCCAGCCGTCGTCGCGAGCCTGCTCGCCATTGTCGAGGGGGTGGCCACAGACTCGGTCAAGGAGTGGCTCGGCGGAAGCAGCTGGGCTCCTTGGGCCTTGGTGGCCGCGCTGGTGGCGCTCGCTGTCGCTCTCCAGGTACGTGCCCGCGCTGCCGATCGGAGAAGTGCTGACTGTCCGCATGAACTCCCGCGTGACATTGCTGACTTCACCGGGCGGGAGGAAGAGATGTTGGAGCTCCAACAGCAGATCAAAGCAGGCTCGCGGACCCTTTTGATCTCTGCCATCGACGGCACAGCCGGGGTGGGCAAGTCGACGCTGCAGATCCACCTCGCGCACCGCGTGGTGCGGAGCTTCCCGGACGCCCAGCTCTACGCGAACCTCCGGGGCGGGGACGACGATGCGGCGCCCGTACCACCACTCGTGGTACTGAAGCAGTTCCTCCAGAGCCTCGGCGAGCCGCGGCCCCCGCGCACGGTGGAGGCCGCGGCTGTCCGCTACCGCTCATTGCTCGACGGGAAAAGGGCGTTGATCCTGTTGGACAACGCCTTCGACGAGGCGCAGGTGCGTCCCCTGTTGCCCGGCAGCGGCTCCTGCACGGTAGTTATCACGAGCCGCTCCCGGTTGGAGGGGCTGGAAGCGACACAGTCGTGCACCCTGAGAGTCTTCACCAAGCAAGAAGCGGTCGCGCTGCTCACCCGCATCGTCGGCTCCGAGTTGGTCGCCGCCGACCGCGAACATACCGAGGAGGTCGTACAGCACTGCGGAGGACTGCCGCTGGCGCTGCGCATCGCCGGCTCCCGGCTGAAGCACGGCGAGGGGTGGACGATGGAGCTCCTCGCCACGAAGCTCGCCGACGAACGGCAACGGCTGGACACGCTCACCACCAGCGACCTCGGTGTGCGCGCGAGTTTCCTCATCAGTTACCACGCGTTGAGCGACATAGAGAAGCGACTCTTCCGGCTTGCCGCCGTGCCCCGCACCCAGGATCTCCCCTACGAGGCCGCCGCGTCCGCGGCCGGAGCCCCGATGGACGCCGCCTGCAAAGCCCTGGACCGCCTGATCCAGTTCCACCTGATCGAGGTCGGCACAGACGGTGCCACCCTTCCACGCCGCACCCAATTCCACGACCTGTTGCGGCTGTTCGCGCATGAACGCTCTGGCGACGAGGACGACGACAGCAGCCGTCAGAGCGCGCTCGGCCGGGTCCTGGCCTGGTACCAACAACAGCTGGATGCCGGAAGATCAAGCGAAAGGGCCTGGCTGGAGCAGCAGCTGGAGAACCTGATAGCCCTGACCGAGCAAGCATCCGGACTGCCCGGCCCACTGCGCTCGTACACCTGGCAGCTCGCCACCGCCCTCGCGCCGGACCTGGAGAGGTTCGGCGAGCTGGGGGCCTGGGAAACCACCGCGCGGCTCGCGGTCGATGCCGCGGAAGCCGGGGCCGACGTCGCCGTGCAGGCCACCACGCTGACCAGCCTGGGCTGCCTGCACACGGCGCGCGGCGAACTCGCTACCGCGCGCTCCCTGCTCACCCGCGCCGAACGCCGCCTGCGGCACACGGATCAGCCCCGTTCGCTGGCCCAGGTGAAGTATCACCTTGCCGGCGTTCTGCGTCAGCTCGGGCAGCTGGAGCTTGCCCATCGCGCCGCGGCACATGCCTACCGGTTGCTCACCGACCTGGCCACCACTCCCGGTGCGCTTGAGCCTGGAACACGTGAGTGCCTTACCGAACTGGGCGACATCGCCGCCGCACAGAACGATCACAGCCGAGCCATCGCCCACTTTCGGGCCGCCCGCAGCGACGACACCCCCTCCGCGCACATCCTCGCCCGGCTGGGCGCCGAGTACCGGGCACTCGGACGTCGTACGGAAGCCGTGGCCGCGTTCGAGGATGCGGCGGAGCAGTACCGGCGGGACGGGGATCGCGGTGCACGGGCCACTGTGCTGGAAGAATTGGGCCTCACCCACGACGCCGCCGGGAACCCTCGTGCGGCGGCCGAAGCATACCGGCGCAGCCGCGCCCTGTACCGGGAACTCCAGCAGCCAGCCGACCAGTGTCGACTGCTGGGTACCGAAGCCGCCAATCTGCACCGTCAGGGCCGCACTGACGAAGCCATTACCGCCTTCCGGGAAACCATCCGCGTTGCCCGCGACACGGGAATGACCGAGGTGCAGCGCGCGGCACAGCTGAACCTCGGTGAGATCCTGCTTGCCGAGGGGGACCCCCGAAGTGCGATGCCGTTCTTCCGACAGGCCCGCGACGGTGCGCGTCGGGCCGAAGACCACGCGGGGCTGGCCCGCGCGCTGCTCGCTCTCACCCGGGCGCAGCGGAGCGCAGGGACCACAAGCCGTTCGCGGAGCCATGTCGCCCAGCTCAACGACGCCCTCCGCAGTGCCCGCCTCACGGGCGACCAATCCCTCGTCGTCCGGGTCCTCATTGACCTGGGCCTCGCCCACCGCGATCGGAACGAGTGGCAGCAGGCCAAACAGCACTTGACGAGCGCGGTACGCACGGCCCGCGACCCGAACGCGTCTGATCCCGTTCTGCTCGGACTGGCGCTGATGTACCTGGGCGCCGTCGAGTCCACCCGAGACAGCACCGATTCGGCAGCAGCCCGTCTGACCGAAGCCGTCGACCACTTCCGCGCCGGTGGTGCGCGGGAACTGGCGGCCCGCACCCTGATGTACCTCGGCCGGATCCACCGCGAGGGGGCCAACCCCAGCTACCCGTACAGCCTTCGATCCTACGAGGCTGCCGCGGAGCTGTGGAACGCGCTCGGCGATCACACGCAGGAGGCCCACGCCCTGGCCGGCCAGGCGGTCGCACAGGCCCTCACCGGGCTGCCCCCTACCGTCCCGAACACCACCCTGGCCCGCGCCGCGACGCTGGCCGCTGCAAACGACGCCGCCCTAGTCGACGACATCCGCGACTGGACGGCGGACGGGCGCCGGAACACGCTCCCGGCCCTTCCTTGGTAGCACTTTGGGAACATGTCATTGCACCCGTGCTGTGGGGCGGGTGACCGGATTGAAATAGGTGGTACCGGCCACGCTCGAACTCGCGCCTACCCGGAGCCACGCGCATCCCCGCACCAGGCGAGGCTGACCGGCTTGCCCGGCACCAACACGGCCAGCACCGCGACCGCACCCACCTCAAGAGCACCAGGCTGCTGCGCTTCGTACGCGCACACCGCGTGCAGGGCCCGCAAAGCGCTGTACGCCTCCCCGTGGCGGAGCCCGCCCTCCGCCAGGAACCGGGCCTGTGCCCGCGTCCACTCCTGCACCACCTCGCTGTCGCCGATCCCATCCAGCAGTGCGAACGTCCGCGCCCCACCCCGCGAGCGCACCGCCGTCGCATCGCACTGGAACCTGCGTCCGCCCAACCGCTGTCCCCGCGCGTACGGCACCACCACCGTCACTCCGCGCTCCTCCTGGTCGCGCGCCCGCCACCCACCACCATTCCCTGCCTGCTGCACTCACCGGCGTCTTGGCTCACAGCACTTCGCCGATGCCCCACGGACCGCAGAGGTCGTTCAGCCACCGGTCGGGCAGCTCTCCATCCCACAGCAGGGCCAGGGCGAAGCGGGCCGTCGACAACCGTTCCAGCGCGATCAGCGACACCGGGTGGGCGAGCAGCTCGTGCCGCCCGTGCTTCGCGATCGCCGACTGCGGCCCGTACTCCGCGAACAGCCGCACCAGCCGCTCCCGGGAGGTGTTCACGAACTCCTCCAGCCGCCCGGGTATGCCGCCCGTTCCTCCTCGGGGTTTACCGACCACAGGACGGGCAGGACTTCCTCGGTCATGCCGTCGTTGAAGCGCACGTGCACCGCGAAGGCGGCGTACGACCGCACCGCGACCGCCAGCACCCGGTCCGCAGCACCCTCCCGCACCTCCTCCGCCGCCCGCTCCACCGGACCGCTGGTGTACGCGTCCGCGCTCATCTGTCCCTCGCTCACTGGGAACACTCCTTCTGTCCAACGACGTTCTTTGTACCGGCGGCGCGGGCGTCAGCAGTGGGCACGCCCTCCTGGAGCGCGGCGCCGTATTGCTCCCAGGTCCACGCCAGGTGCCGCGTCTGGGAGCGGTGGTAGCCGCAGGTGTAGCAGCGGGGCGGGTTGATCCGCTGCGGTATGAACGAGTGGCCCGCGCCAGTCGCCCTCGGCCTGCGCATGAGCGCTGCGGTGGCGCCCGCACCCGTGGAAGTCACAGACCCAGTACCCCGCCAACGGGTCGGGCCCTTCCCGAAACCAGTGCGACGTGATCAGCGCCCGCCGCGCCGGACTCAAGACGCGCTCCTCCTGCTCGCGCCCACGCTCCACTCCATGCCGATCTCGTCCAGCGCGGCCCGCCGTTCCGGGGTGAGCTTGGCGGCGCGTTTGCGGACGTTCGCGACCCACATCCCCAGCTTCACCGTGACGCTCTCAGGGCCTGCCTGAGCGCCTCCCGCGCTCTCACCGGCGAGCTGCTCCTCGTGCTTCCGAGGTACCCGAAGGTGCCCTTCCCGGGCGTGGAACGCCTGCGCCGCCCGCAGGTTGAGCATCCACTTGTCGTCCTGCGTGCGCTGTTTCACCAGCCGCTCGTCCTCGCCGGCGGGTTCGAGTCCGAGGGCGTGCTCCAGGAGGTACTGCTGCACGGGCACCAGCTGCTCCCACCCGTACCGGCAGGACTGCACCCATGCCCCCAAGTCCTCCCCCTGAACAACGAGTTCGCCCGGCACCGTGGGAACGGTGCCGCCGTCCTTCAGGTGCTGCTGGGTGAGCCGCAGGCGCCGCTGCCATGATGTGTCCCAGGCGGGGCACCAGCCGGGGTCGATCTCGTCCAGCGCGTCGCGCCGTCCCTCGGTCAGCGCCCCGGCCTCCGACCCGACAGGAAGCCCCGCCTCGCGGCGCTCGGCGATCGTGTCCGCGATCTTGGCGGCCTTCCTCATGTTCTTCAGCCATGCTCCCAGCTTTCGTCCTTCCCACTCCGCCGTCGCAGGCGGGAGGCAGTGCCCGTGCGCCGCCGTCCAGCTGCGCGCGCACTGCAGCCAGTCCTGGAAGGCCTCCGCCAGTTCCAGCGGGTTCCACACCATGCCCAGGTCATCGAGTTCGGCGACGCGGGCGGGATCGAGCTTCCCTCCCCGGTAGTACCGGCGCAGATCTGCGTGCCAGACCCCCAGCGGGTAGTTGCCGGGCTTCCACTCGGGAGGGGTCACGAACGCGTACGGGACCAGGAGCTCGTCGCCGCCGATCTCGTCCCGGTACTGCACGGAGGCCTCGATGCCGCGCCGCCAGTACTCGTTCTCCGGCTCGATCACCCGCAACCGCACGAACCGCGCAAGCTCGGCCGGGTCCCACGGCTCCGCGAACCGCAGCACCTCCCGCGCCGGCGCACGGAGACCGTCCTCGGCAACCTCCTGCTGCTCCTGGCCCTCGCCCTCGCCGTCCGCACCGTCAGCCTCGACGCCCTCGCCGTCCTTCCAACTCCCGCTGCGCACACGGGGATCAGCGAGCGCTTCGACCAGACGTGTGTCGTACGCACGGAGCGCGGCAAGGATCTTCGCGAGGGGTTCGTGCCCCCTTGAGGACAGCTTTCCCTCACCGTTTTCGCCTGGGGGAGTGAAGGTGAAGACGACGAGACTGGCCAGTTTCTCTTTCCCGGGACGCAGCCGCAAGGCCCGTCCTACCATTTGCACGATGTCCACCATCGACCCACGGGTGTCACAAAAGGCGACCGCGTCACAATTCACTGTGTCGACGCCTTCCCCCAGAACACGAACAGAGGAAAGCACTCGCAAGGCCGCCGGGTATACCCCGTCCTCCCGGTCGATGACATCGGACCCGAATTCCTCCAGGACCTCCCTCCGGTACGCGGGGGCGTGCTCGCCGTACAGCCAGTCCGCCCACACCCGCTCCGGCGCGTGGAACGTCTCGGGATCGTCTTGCCAGAGCTGCCGCGCGACGCCGACGAGCCCGCCCGCCATGGCCTCGGCGTCCGCTGTGAGGCTGTGGAAGCTGAGTACCTTCCGCATCTGGTGCTTCGCGGCGGCCTTGACCAGTCCGGTCTGCAACGCCGCCAGCCGCGTTCCGCGCAGCGCGTCGGACCCGTTCTCGGCCTCCTCCAGGGCGCTCCGCAGCTTAGGGTCGACCACGTTGACCACCACCACCTGGAACGGTGCTACCAGGTTTTTGCTTACCGCCTCCGAGAGCGGCAGTTCGAAAGCCACCGGTCCGAAGATCGGGGAGTCCGGCTCCATGCTGGCAATCAGCCGCGGTGCCGCCCGCCCGCCGCGATGCGCGTCCTGGGAGGTCTCCCAGACCCGAGGGGTCGCCGTCATGTACAGCCGGCGGTCTGCCGGAATCTTGGCCTGGTCGTGCACGGCCGCCCACGGCTTCAGACCGTCCCCGCTAGTGCGGTGCGCTTCATCGACCACGACCAGGTCCCACGCGCCCATCCCGGCCGCGTGGGCGCGCTCCAGGAGCTTCTTCCCGAGCGACTGGTACGTCGCCAGCACCGTGACCTGCTCCAGCGACTCCACCCATCCCGCCAGCTCGCCCGCATCGGTCGTGCACGGCACGCCCTCGGACTGCGACGACCGCAGCGAGCACGCGCCCACCATCGCCCCCGTACGCCCAGCAGCCCGCCACACCTTCGCCGTCTGCACCAGCAGATCGAGCGAGGGCACCAGCACCAACACTCGCTGCACACAGAGCTGTTGGGCGACCGCGGCGGCGATGCGGGTCTTGCCGGTCGCGGTCGCCGCGATGACCTGCGTCCGCAGCCCATCGGACGGCATCGCGCCGCTGGCGGGTACCTGAAGCGCCCTCAGCACGGCGTCGACCGCCTCTTTCTGATGCGGGAACAGCGAATTCGCTGACATGACGAGTCCCTCCTCGACCTGCATCCGAGAGAATCACGGGGACACGTTCCCGCACGCAATTCGCTTATCGTGACAACTCGTAGATCAAGTAGCGGCTTTATCCGAGCGATCTACAAGACGCCAACCGAGTATCTATCTGCAGCAACACACTTGGCGCTCCGGCGGTGGCCTCTAATTCCAGAGCCTACCTGCTGAAGGAGATTGACGCACAATGCTTGCGGAAGGCGATGCAGGAGGGTGTTGGTCTGCTACGGTGAAACCACGACAGCAGGCCGGATTCCACAGCGTCCCCCGTTCCTTCTTCCCTCGAACCCCCGCACCCGTCACCCCGCCTGACCCCCACTCAGCCCGCAGGGCCACAACGAATCTCACCCCAACCCCGTAGCCAGCTAAGGTTACTGCGGAGCAGGAGCCGCAAGGCTGGATCGCGGAGCGATCCAGGCCCGCCGGAGCGAAGCGCCGGCCCGGGCCGCGGAGCGGACCGGATTCGTGCAGCAAAGCCGCACCGCAGGGCCACGGAGTGGACCGGCGACCGTATCGCGGAGCGATACGGGAAAGCGTCGCGTAGCGACGCCGCGTCGTGTCTGCGGAGCAGACCGCGCGCCGCCTTCCTCCTCCTGGTGGTCTGTCTCGTCCACGTCCGCAGGCTGGGTCAGCGCGAGGTCGTCGCCCAGAAGCCCGTC
>NZ_JBEZKB010000048.1:0-36618 GCF_040651475.1 Streptomyces sp. NPDC048442 | reverse complement strand
CTCAAGGAACGGACGCTTCCTTTGTACTCACCCTCGCGGGCTTTCCTCCGGACGTTTTCGTTCGGTGTTTCATTTTGTTCTGTTCTTGCGTTTCCAACTCTACCAGATCATTTCCGCGCCGTTTCCGGTTTGGGTTTTCTTTCCGGTGGCCGTTGAAGAGCCTTTGCCTTTCGGCGTGTTCACTACTTTAGCGGCTTTCCCTTGCGACTCATAATCGAGTCGGCGGGGATGAATTCAGGCATGCCGAAATTCGTACCCGTGAGGGAAGTCGTAGTAGTGGTTGGCCGCTCCGGGGGCTGCTTGGTTCGGTCCGATGGACCGTGCCGACAGCAGTGCCCGTTTCAAGCGGCTCGGGCTACGTTAGGCGGGCGACGGGGTCGCGTCAAGTTGCCCGACGGCGCGGCTTGTGGGCCCGGTACGGGCTCACCGTGGGGTCGCCGGCGATCCAGAAGCGCCAGGGGTGGTCCGCCCCTTCGCCGCCCACCCCCGTGCGCGGGCCGTTCTGTCGCTGGTCAGGTGCGACCGGGGTGCCGTGCAGTACGGAGAGGGGTGAGTCCGGGTCCGTACAGAGGTCGGTGCCGTCGAGGGCTCGGGTGATGTCCAGGCCGGTGGCCAGGCGGGCGGGGCCTTTGGCCAGTTCGTTGTCGTTTCGGGCTGAAAGTCGCCGTTTGCGGACGAGGTCGGCGCCGGTGGTGATCTCGCCGCCGCGCAGGAGCACACCGCTTGCGTAGTGCTCCGGGCCGCACACCAGGTTGAGGCTGAACCACATGCCGTAGATGAAGTAGACGTATGCGTGTCCGGGCGGGCCGAACATGGAGGCGTTGCGGGCGGTGCGGCCACGGAACGCGTGCGAGCCCGGGTCCCGCTCGCCGTCGTACGCCTCGACTTCGGTGATGCGGAGCTCCACGGGGCCCTCTGGAGTGCGGCGTACCAAGGTGCGGCCCAGGAGGTCGGGGGCGACCTCCAGTACGGGGCGGTCGAAGAAGGTGTGGGTGAGCGGCGTACGTTCCTGGGGCTGCGCGATCATGCCTGCCGAGGGTACTGGAACACGGTCCGTGCGTACCTCGTACGCGGGTGGGTACGGAACCGGGCGCCCACATTGAGCGTTTGTACCGGTCAGGACCGGAAACTTTGGGGAGAACCATGGGATTCAAGAAGCTGCTGGCGAGCCTGGGTGCGGGCGGTGCGTCCGTGGAGACGGAGCTGACCGAGGCCAACGTCGTGCCGGGTGGTGTGGTGCAGGGCGAGGTGCGGATCCAGGGCGGGTCCGTGGACCAGCGGATCGAGGGGCTGTCGGTCGGGCTTCAGGCGCGCGTCGAGGTCGAGGGCGGCGAGCAGGAGGTCAAGCAGAACATCGAGTTCACCAAGCTGAAGCTCGGTGGGGCCTTCGAGGTGAAGGCGGGGGCGGTGCACGTGGTGCCGTTCGGTCTTGAGATCCCGTGGGAGACGCCCGTCACCAACATCGCCGGGCAGCACCTGCGCGGGATGGACATCGGTGTGACCACGGAGCTGGAGATCGCGCGGGCGGTCGACTCCGGGGACCTGGACGCGATCAATGTGCACCCGCTGCCTGCGCAGCAGGCGATTCTGGACGCGTTCATCCAGCTGGGGTTCCGGTTCAAGAGCGCCGACATGGAGCGCGGGCACATTCGGGGGACGCGGCAGAAGCTGCCGTTCTACCAGGAGATCGAGTTCCTGCCGCCGCAGCAGTACCGGGGGCTCAACCAGGTCGAGCTGACGTTCGTCGCGGACGACCGGGAGATGGACGTGATCCTGGAGATGGACAAGAAGCCGGGGCTGTTCAGCGAGAGCAGCGACTCCTACCGGGCGTTCCAGGTGGGGCTGCACGACTTCCAGAACACCGACTGGGCCGGGTACCTGAACCAGTGGCTGGCCCAGGTCGGTGGGCAGCGCAACTGGCTCTAGTGGCAGAGGGGCCGACCGTAAAGAAGATGAAGAGAGCAGTAGAGAGCAGTGAGGAAGGTGTTGACGTGACCGAGGCCAAGAGGGCGCCGCTGCCGCACGACTTCCACCCCCCGGTGGCGTCGTTCAGCGTGGTGAGTGAGGACGTCGCCGAAGGGGCCGTGCTGCGGGACGCGCAGGTCTACTCGGGTGGGAACACCTCGCCGCAGCTGCGGTGGGAGGGGTTCCCGGCAGAGACGAAGAGCTTCGCCGTGACGTGCTTCGACCCGGACGCACCGACCGGGAGCGGATTCTGGCACTGGACGGTCTTCGACATTCCGGTATCCGTGACCGGGCTGCCCGCGGGCGCCGGCAGCGGGAAGTTCGAGGGGCTGCCCGAGGGCGCGCTCCAGGCCCGTAACGACTACGGGACGAAGGACTTCGGCGGGGCCGCTCCCCCGGCCGGCGAGAACCACCGGTACGTCTTCACCGTGTACGCGGTGGACGTCGAGAGCCTGGGCATCGACGCGGACACGCCGCCCGCCGCCGTCGGGTTCAACCTGCGGTTCCACACGCTCGGGCGTGCACAGCTCGTGGCTCAGTTCGAAGCTCCGGCAGAGGGCTGAGCAGCGTCGGAGAAGATTCACGGGGTATTTGCCCGCTCCCGGTCTTGAAAGAGATCGGGAGCGGGCAGTTTTTGTTTGGGGGGACCTCGGCTTCCCTTCGGGGACGCCGTTAATGCGTTGTCCATCGCGGCGAGTCCCGCCAGAGTTGATCCAAGCCCGCCAAGGGGTGGGCCGGCACACGGAGGGTGGGCGGGATGCGTGACACGCTGGTTTTGAACGCGAGCTTCGAGCCACTGTCGACGGTGACACTGAACCGTGCGGTGGTGCTTGTCCTGACGGACAAGGCCGTGGTCGAGAAGTCGCATCCCGGGCTGCGCATGCGCGCCGCCGCAGTCGATCTTCCGGTGCCGATGGTGATCCGGCTCAGCAGGTACGTACGGGTGCCGTTCCGAAGACAAGCTCCGTGGTCGAGGCGGGGCGTGCTGATACGGGACCAACACAGGTGCGCGTACTGCGGGAAGCGGGCGACGACCGTGGACCACGTGGTGCCGCGGTCGCGCGGTGGGGCGGACAGCTGGTTGAACACGGTGGCTTCGTGCGCCGAGGACAATCACCGCAAGGCGGACCGTACGCCGGAGAAGGCGGGGATGCCGCTGCTGTTCCAGCCGTTCGTACCGACTCCGGCCGACGCGATGCTGTTGTCGCTGCGCGGTGGGGAGTGGGACGCGCTGCCCGAGTGGCTGGCCCAGGCGGCGGCGTAGACCGGACGAACCGGTGGTGAGGAGGCCCGTCCCGTGGTGGGGGCGGGCTTCTTCGCGTACCAGGGATCGCGTACCCGGGTTCGCGTACCAGAGTTCGCGTACCCGGGCGGGTGGGCTCAGGCGAGCAGGAGTTGGGCGATCGCGACGATGCCGACCGCGACGATCACCGCGCGCAGGACCGTGGGCGGCAGGCGGCGGCCGACCTTGGCGCCGAGCTGGCCGCCGAGGGCTGAGCCGACGGCGATCAGGAGGACCGCGGTCCAGTCGAATTCGGCGACGAAGAGGAAGAAGACCGCGGCGACTCCGTTGACGACGGCGCCGAGGACGTTCTTGACGCCGTTGATGCGCTGGAGGGAGTCGTTGAGCAGGAGGCCCATGAGGGAGAGGTAGAGGACTCCCTGGGCGGCGCCGAAGTAGCCGCCGTACGCGCTGGCGAGGAGCAGGCCGAACAGGAGGGCGGGGCCGCCGTCCGGGTGCGGGCCGGCCACCGGGGCGCCGTTGCGTTCGCGGCGGCGCTTGAGCGCTGCGGAGAGCTTGGGCTGGAGTACGACCAGGATCAGCGCGAGGCCGATCAGGACGGGGACGATCGTGTCGAACGCGGAGGACGGCAGTGCGAGCAGCAGGATCGCGCCGAGCAGGCCGCCGACCAGGGCGGTGAGGCCGAGGCGGAGGATGCGGGGGCGCTGGCCGCGCAGTTCGTGGCGGTAGCCGATGGCGCCGCTGATGGCGCCGGGGACCAGGCCGAGGGTGTTGGAGACGTTGGCGACGACGGGTGGCAGGCCGGTCGCGAGCAGTACCGGGAAGGTGAGGAGGGTGCCGGAGCCGACGATGGTGTTGATGGTGCCCGCGCCGATTCCCGCGGCGAAGACGGCGAGCATCTCCCAGATCGTCATGCGGTGCTGCCCCTCGTGGTTGCCGTGATGATCGCTGCCGGATGCATCGATCATGCACGAGGGGCGGGGCGGGTCAGTCGATGGGGGGCTGTTCGCGGCGTTCCTTGCTGTTGCCCGAACCGCCCGAACCCCCGCTCATCGGGCCGAAGTTGCCCATCGCGCCGGACAGGCCCTTGAGGGCGTCGCCGATTTCGCTGGGGACGATCCAGAGCTTGTTGGCGTCGCCCTCGGCGATCTTCGGGAGCATCTGGAGGTACTGGTAGGCGAGGAGCTTCTGGTCGGCGTCGCCGGCGTGGATGGACTCGAAGACCGTACGGATGGCCTGGGCTTCGCCCTCCGCGCGCAGTGCTGCCGCCTTGGCTTCGCCCTCGGCGCGCAGGATCGCGGACTGCTTGTCGCCCTCCGCGGTGAGGATGGCGGACTGCCGGGTGCCCTCGGCCTGGAGGATCGCTGCGCGCTTGTCGCGGTCGGCGCGCATCTGCTTCTCCATCGAGTCCTGGATGGAGGTCGGCGGCTCGATCGCCTTGAGCTCGACGCGGTTGACGCGGATGCCCCACTTGCCGGTGGCCTCGTCGAGGACGCCGCGCAGGGCCGCGTTGATCTCCTCGCGGGAGGTCAGGGTCCGCTCCAGGTCCATGCCGCCGATGATGTTGCGCAGCGTGGTGACGGTGAGCTGCTCGATGGCCTGGATGTAGCTGGCGACCTCGTACGTCGCGGCGCGGGCGTCGGTCACCTGGTAATAGATGACGGTGTCGATGTTGACCACCAGGTTGTCCTGGGTGATCACCGGCTGGGGCGGGAACGGGACGACCTGTTCGCGGAGGTCGATCCGGTTGCGGATCGAGTCGATGAACGGGACGACGATGTTGAGCCCCGCGTTGAGGGTGCGGGTGTAGCGGCCGAATCGTTCGACGATCGCGGCGCTGGCCTGTGGGATGACCTGGATCGTCTTGATCAGGGCGATGAAGACCAGCACCACCAGAATGATCAGGACGATGATGATCGATGACATCGCTTCCCCGTGCCCTTCGTGTCTCTCGGTCCTGCGGTGATGATCGGTCCCTGCGGTGATGATCGGTCCTGCGGTGAAGATCGAGACCGTGGTGAAGATCGAGCCTGCCAGAAACCGGTGCGGTGTGCGGGGTGTTCGGTCACATGGCCGCGCGTACTGCCACATGCGGAAACGCTCACATGACGACGGCCGTGGCTCCGTCGATCTCGACCACGTCGACCTGTTGGCCCGGTTCGAAGGACTGTTCACAATCCAGGGCGCGGGCGGACCAGATCTCGCCCGCCAGTTTGATGCGGCCGGCGCCGCTGCCGTCGACCCGTTCCAGGACGACGGCCTGTCGCCCCTTCAACGCGTCGATTCCGCTGGCCAGTTGGGGCCGTTGACTTCGGTGCCGGGCGGCGACGGGGCGTACGACGACGATCAGGATGACCGAGACCGCTGCGAACACCAGGACCTGGGTGACGAGACCGCCGCCCAGGTACGAGGCGAGCGCCCCCGCCAGCGCGCCGGCGGCCAGCATTCCCAGTTCGGGCATCGTCGTGACGACGAGTGCGATGCCCAGCACCGCCGCGCCGATCAGCCACCAGAGCCATGCGTCCATGTTCACAACGGTCATGGTAGGGGCGGGTGGTCGGCGCGGACAGGGCGCACGGGGACGTACGTATCGCCCGGGGGTCGTACGTACTAGTTCATCGGGAGGCCCTGTGCGGTGTAGCGGTCGCCGCGGTGCTCGACGAGGAGCGGCAGGCCGAAGCAGAGCGAGAGGTTGCGCGAGGTCAGCTCGGTCTCCACGGGGCCCGCGGCGAGGATCTTGCCCTGACGGATCATCAGGACGTGCGTGAAGCCCGGGGGGATCTCCTCGACGTGGTGCGTGACCATGATCATCGAGGGGGCGTACGGGTCGCGGGCCAGGCGGCCGAGGCGGCGGACCAGGTCCTCGCGGCCGCCGAGGTCGAGACCGGCGGCGGGCTCGTCGAGGAGCAGCAGCTCGGGGTCGGTCATCATCGCGCGGGCGATCAGGGTGCGCTTGCGCTCGCCCTCGGAGAGGGTGCCGAACTTCCGGTCCAGGAACTCCGTCATGCCGAGCCGGTCGAGGAACGCGCGGGCGCGCTGCTCGTCGACCTCGTCGTAGTCCTCGTGCCAGGTGGCGGTCATTCCGTACGCGGCGGTGAGGACGGTTTCCAGGACGGTCTGACGCTTGGGCATCTTCTCGGCCATCGCGATGCCGGCCACACCGATACGTGGACGGAGGTCGAAGACGTCCACCTTGCCGAGGGTCTCGCCGAGGATCTTGGCGGAGCCGGAGGAGGGGAAGAGGTAGCTGGAGGCGATGTTCAGCAGCGTGGTCTTGCCGGCGCCGTTCGGGCCGAGGATGACCCAGCGTTCGCCTTCCTTCACCGACCAGGAGACGTCGTCCACCAGAGCCCGTCCGTCGCGGACCACGGATACGTCCACCAGCTCCAGTACATCGCTCATGAGCGCGTTGTCTCCCCATGCAGTATCGAAATGTCGCGTGTGCCTGTGGGCACAGCGCCCAAGGAAAACCTACGCCACCGGTCGGACGGTCTTGCCCTTGGGACTGCTCTTGCTTCTCTTCTTGGGACCGGTGCGGGCGGGAATCTAGGCTGTCCGCATGCTCACGGAACCACGTTCAGGAATGCTGGCGGCCTGGGGAAATGCCCTGTTGGGGGGATTCGTCTCGCCGGACGACGCTGCGGCCGCCGTTGTCGGGGACGACGCGGTGCACCGGGTGACCGGTCTGCCGGGAGAGGACACGCCGGTCGGACTCACGCTGGCGCTGGGACGGCTGCGGGCGCTCGGGGCGACCGGACTGCGGGTCGCGCTCCCTGCGCCGGGTCATCCGCTGGGGCTCAGCGGGCCGCCGGAGTTCAACGCGCGGGCACTGGAGGCCGAGGAGGCGGTGGTCTGTACGGGGGCGGCGCTCGGGCTCGTACCGGAGGTCGAGGAGATCGGCCCCGCGGGGGACGTACGAGTGGAGGTGACGTGGGTGTGCTCGCCGGTACGGGACGCGCCGCCGGCGGACGTGCCGTCGCTCGGGGAGGCGGAGCGGGAGCTGGCGGAGGCGCTGCGGGACGCGACGGCGGTGCTGACGCGGCTGGATGTGGCGGGGTCGGGTCCGGTGGCTTCGGCGGCCCTCGATGCTTACCGGGCGCGGGCGGAGGCTTCCCGGGACATCCTGGCTCCCGGGTACCCGCCCCGGGCGGTGCGGGTGCTGGAGCTGGCGCGGCGGGTGGGGCTGATGGTGTCGCTGGCGTACGGGAACGGGCACGGGGGTGCGGTCAGTGCTTCGGAGATCTGGGCGCGGGGGGAGGCGTTGAGGCCGGTGGAGAGAGTGGCTCGGCGAGCGATGGTGGCGGCGTACGGGGTGGTGGTGGAGGAGAGGGCGTGAGGGGTGGTGGTGGAGGTGGGCGGTCGGGAGGGGGTGGGCTCCGTGTGGGGGCCGCCCCTTGCCCGTCTGCCAAGGGGAAAGCCCCGCAGCAGGGGCTGCGGGGCTTTCGGGTGGTGCGGGGTGCCGGCGAGAGTCAGTGGTTCAGGCCGGTGTTGCCGAAGGTGGGGTTCAGTGCGCCGATGACGGTGACGGCGTTGCCGACCGCGTTCACCGGGATGTGCACCGGGGCCTGGACCAGGTTGCCGGAGGCAACGCCCGGCGACCCGACGGCCTTGCCGTTGGCCTCGGCACCGTGACCGGTGGCGGAGGCGGCACCGGCGCCCGCGGCGATGAGCCCACCGGCGACCAGGGTGATGGCAGCGGCCTTCTTCAGGTTCTTCACTTCAGGTTCCTCCTAGCGATGACCACGGCCAGCCGCCGCAGCACGCCATGAAGAACGGCCGGGCGCCGTTCGGGTTGCGCCGTTCGGATTACTTACACACGACAGTATGAAATCTCAGGCCGGAGGACGACGGTCCGTATGGGCCTCGTACGGGGCGCGTACCCGGGCTCCTACGGGGCTGGTACCGGGCTCGTACGGGGCTGGTACAAGGCGGCGTTCAGTCCGTCAGGCCGTTTCGGACGGCCCAGAGCGCGGCCTGGGTGCGGTCCGCGAGATCCAGTTTCATCAGGATGTTCGACACGTGGGTCTTGACGGTCTTCTCGGAGAGTACGAGGGCGCGGGCGATCTCCCGGTTGGAGCGGCCGTCCGCGATCAGGGCGAGGACCTCGCGCTCGCGGTCGGTGAGGGAGGTGTTGCGGCCCTGCCCGCCCAGCGGGTCGTCCTGGGAGAGGAGGGCGCCGGCGACCTCGGGCTGCAGGAGCACATGGCCGGCGTGGACCGAGCGGATGGCGCCGGCCAGGGCGTCCGGGTCGACGTCCTTGTACACGTACCCAGAAGCGCCTGCCCGCAGGGCGGGGACGACCGTGCGCTGCTCGGTGAAGCTGGTGACGATCAGCACCTTCGCCGGGTTGGCGAGCTCGTGGAGCTTGCGCAGGGCTTCGATGCCGTCGGTGCCGGGCATCTTGATGTCCATCAGGACGACGTCGGGGCGGAGGGATTCCGCCTGGGCGACTCCTTCCGCGCCGTCGCCCGCCTCGCCGACGACCTCTATGTCGTCCTGGACCTCGAGGAACGTGCGCAGTCCTCGCCGTACGACCTGGTGGTCGTCGACCAGCAGGACGCGGATCTTCGGTTTCGCTCCCGGGGACGGGGCGTTTTGGCCGGCCTCAGGCACCGGGGACCTCCATGGTGATCGTGGTGCCCTTTCCGGGCGCCGAATCCACTGTGAGCCTGCCGCCGACCCCGCCCGCCCGGTCCCGCATCGACACCAGGCCGAGGTGGCGGCCCGCGCGGCGTACTCCCCCGGGCTCGAAGCCGCAGCCGTCGTCGGCCACGCTGAGCCGGACGTGATCGTCGCGCTTTTCGAGTACGACGTCCACGCGGGCGGCGCCGGAGTGGCGGAGCGCGTTGTGCAGGGCCTCCTGGGCGACGCGGAGCATCGCTTCCTCCTGGGCCGCGGGGAGGGCGCGCACTCCGCGGCCGTCGAAGACGACGCGGGCGCTGTGGGCGCGGTCCATGACCTGGATCTGCGTACGGAGGGTGGCAACCAGGCCGTCCTCGTCGAGGCCGGCGGGGCGCAGTTCGACGACGGCGGCGCGGAGCTCGTCGGCGGCTTCGGCAGCGAGGGCGGCGACCTGGTGGAGTTCGTCCTTGGCGCGGGCCGGGTCGCGGTCGACGAGGGCGGCGGCGGCCTGGGCGGTGAGGCGCAGCGAGAAGAGCTTCTGGCTGACGGCGTCGTGCAGCTCGTGGGCCAGCCGGGAGCGCTCCTCGGCGATGGTGAGCTCGCGGCTGCGCTCGTACAGGCGGGCATTGGTGAGGGCGATCGCGGCGTGCTGGGCCAGGATCGTGAGGAGTTCCTCGTCGTCGGCGGTGAAGCCGCAGCCGCCGGTGGGCTTGGGGCAGCGCTTGTTGGCGAGGAAGAGGGCGCCGATGACTTCGTCGCCGTCGCGGATGGGGAGGCCGAGGAAGTCGGACATGTCGGGGTGGGCGTCGGGCCAGCCCTCGAAGCGGGGGTCCTTGCGTACGTCGGCGAGGCGCTCGGTCTCGGCGCCGTGCAGCATCGCGGCGAGGATGCCGTGCTGGCGGGGCAGCGGGCCGATGGCCTTCCACTGGTCGTCGCTGACGCCGTCGACGACGAACTGGGCGAAGCCGCCGTGGTCGTCGGGGACCCCGAGCGCGGCGTACTCGGCGTCGAGGAGGTCGCGGGCGGAGGCCACGATCGTTTTGAGGACGTCGCGGACTTCGAGGTGGCGGCTCATGGCCAGCAGGGCGGAGCTGACGGCCGCCAGGCCGCCGGAGGAGGGGTGGGGGCCGGGGGTCATGTCGGTCACCGTACCGGTGGGGTGGGGGGGGACGGGATCGGGCGTGGGACGGCGGTGGGGAGGGACCTGGGGACTAGGTCTCGGGGCGGGGGTGGGGGTGAGCGGGAGCGAGGTGGGGCAGGGGTGGGGGTGGAGCGGGGGCGAGGTGGGGGCCGGCGGGGGCGGAGCGGGGGCCGGGCGGGGGCGGAGCGGGGCGAGTGCTGCGGCATTCGGTAGCTGGCTGCTTTGCGGTGGTTACGGTTGGTGAGTTTGTTGTGGGGGCCGTGTGAGGCCGGGCATAGGACGTAGGTCACTTACGAAGGGCCGTAGTGGACATGTAAAGGGGGTGTGAGCGGGGGGTGTGGGGGTGCGGGACGGGGGCGGACGACCCCCGGTCCACTACCTGGCTTCGTAGGTCACACCTTTGCCTGGGGATTTTGCGGCCGCTAACAATGGCTGCCGTCGCGGAGTCCGCGGCGCTTCCTTGTCCCCTTCGAGAGGTACGTCTGCATGTCCTCCGCTCCTGGCCACAGTCGTCTGACCAAGACCCACCGGGTTTCGATCGCCGGTGTCGCCGCTCTCGGCGCCGCCTCCCTCGCGCTCACCCTTCTGCCCGGCGGTGGTTCCGCCGAGGCGGGCACGCAGGACATGGCGACGGTCGCGACGGTTGCCTCGCAGGGCAGCAACACCGTGCAGGCGAGCATCGCCGAGCAGCACTCCTTCGCCGACAAGCGGGTCAAGGACGCCGCGGCCGCCAAGGCGAAGGCGGAGGCCAAGGTGAAGGCCGACGCAAAGGCAAAGGCTGCGGCGAAGGCGAAGGCCGACGCGAAGAAGCGGGCCGACGAGCGGGCCGCCGCGAGCCGCGCCGCCGCACGCAAGCCGGTGTACGCGAACAACCTTGACGGTTGGATCCGCGAGGCGCTGGCCGTCATGCAGGCGAAGGGCATCCCCGGCTCGTACGACGGGCTGCACCGCAACATCATGCGTGAGTCGACCGGCAACCCCCGGGCCATGAACGGCTGGGACATCAACGCGCAGAACGGCACCCCCTCGGTCGGCCTCCTCCAGGTCATCCAGCCGACGTTCAACGCGTACCACGTGCCGGGCACCCCGCACGACATCTACAACCCGGTCTCCAACATCACCGCCGCGGCCAACTACGCCGCCGACCGGTACGGCTCCATCGACAACGTCAACGGCGCCTACTGAGTTCGCAGGGACGAGATCCGCAGGTACGAGAGAGGGGCGGCTCCCGGAGTGATCCGGGAGCCGCCCCTCTCTCGTGCGTCTCAGTGCGTCTCAGTGCGTCACTTGCGCATGACCTCGGGCTCGTGCCTGCGCAGCAGGCGGGCGACCGCGAAGCCGCAGACCAGGCCGAGCGCGAGCAGGACCGCGATGTTGATGCCCCACTGGCTTGCCGTGTGCTCCCACAGCGGGTCCAGGTCGGTCGGGTTCTGCCGGTCCCACGGCGGCATCAGGTGCGCCAGGTCCAGCGTCGTACCTGCGGCGCCGATCGCCCAGCGGGACGGCATCAGCCAGGCAAACTGCTCCAGGCCGACCTGTCCGTACACCTTGAACAGGATGCCGGTGAAGACGACCTGCACGATGGCGAACATGACCAGCAGCGGCATCGTCTTCTCGGAGGTCTTCACCAGCGAGGAGATGACCAGGCCGAACATCATCGAGGTGAAGCCGAGCGCGATGACGGAGACACAGATCTCGACGGCGGGGGGCATGATCAGGCCCTCCGCCGGGAGGTCCCGGGTGGAGAAGCCGATGCCGCAGATGATGACGCCCTGGAAGGCCGTGATCACGCCCAGGACGACGACCTTGGACATCAGGTAGGCGGAGCGGGAGAGGCCGGTGGCCCGTTCGCGCTCGTAGATCACCCGTTCCTTGATCAGCTCTCGGACCGAGTTCGCGGCGCCGGAGAAGCACATGCCGACCGCGAGGATCAGCATGATGGTTCCCGCGTCGCCGTTGTAGATGGACGGCTTCTTGGGCGGGCCGAGGCCGAAGTCCGCCGGGATCACAACGCTGACCAGGCCGAGCACGGCCGGCAGTATCACCATCAGGCCCAGGAAGCCCTTGTCGGACGCGATGACGGACACGTACCGCCGGATCAGCGTGATCAGCTGTGCGCCCCAGCCCTGCGGCTTCGGCGGACGCATCTGCTGCGGGGGCGGCATGTGTACGGACTGCGCGGCAACGGCGTCGATGTCCGCCGCGTACATCTGGTAGTGCTGCGAACCGCGCCAGCGGCCCGCCCAGTCGTAGTCGCGGTAGTTCTCGAAGGCGGAGAAGACGTCGGCCCAGGTGCTGTAGCCGAAGAAGTTCAGGGCCTCCTCGGGGGGACCGAAGTACGCGACGGAGCCGCCCGGCGCCATGACGAGGAGCTTGTCGCAGATGGCGAGCTCGGCGACCGAGTGGGTCACGACCAGGACGGTGCGGCCGTCGTCGGCGAGGCCGCGCAGCAGCTGCATGACGTCGCGGTCCATCCCCGGGTCGAGGCCCGAGGTCGGCTCGTCGAGGAAGATCAGCGACGGCTTGGTCAGGAGCTCCAGGGCCACCGAGACGCGCTTGCGCTGGCCGCCGGAGAGAGAAGTGACCTTCTTCTCCTTGTGGATGTCCAGCTTGAGCTCGCCGAGGACCTCGCCGATCCGCTGGTTGCGCTCGTTCTCCGTGGTGTCCGCGGGGAAGCGCAGCTTGGCGGCGTACTTGAGGGCCTTCTTGACGGTCAGTTCCTTGTGCAGGATGTCGTCCTGCGGGACCAGACCGATGCGCTGGCGCAGCTCGGCGAACTGCTTGTAGAGGTTCCGGTTGTCGTAGAGGACGTCGCCCTTGTTGGCGGGCCGGTAGCCGGTGAGCGCCTTGAGGAGGGTCGACTTTCCGGAGCCCGAGGGGCCGATGACCGCGATGAGGGACTTCTCGGGGACGCCGAAGGAGACGTCCTTGAGGATGTCCTTGCCGCCGTCGACCGTCACCGTGAGGTGGCGGGCGGAGAAGGAGACCTCACCGGTGTCGACGAACTCTTCCAGCCGGTCGCCGACGACGCGGAAGGTGGAGTGGCCGACGCCGACGATGTCGTTGGGGCCGAGCAGCGCCGTGCCCGACTTCTGCATCGGCTGGCCGTTGATGTACGTGCCGTTGTGCGAGCCGAGGTCGCGGATCTCCATGCGGCCGTCGGGCGTCGCGTGGAACTCGGCGTGCAGCCGCGAGACCTGGAGGTCGGAGACCACCAGCTCGTTCTCCAGGGCACGGCCGATGCGCATGACGCGGCCGAGTGCCATCTGGTGGAACGTGGTCGGGCTGCGGTCGCCGTACACCGGCGGGGCCCCCGCGGCACCGCCGGGCGAGGCACCCTGGCCCTGCTGAGGCACGTGCGCCTGGGCAGCGGGCTTCTGCTGCTGGTACGGCGGCTGCTGCCCCTGCGCGGACTGCTGGTGCTGCTGGGGCGGCTGTTGGTGCTGGGGCTGCTGCCAGCTCGGCTGCTGCGCCTGGCCCTGTCCGGCCTGCTGCCAGCTGGGCTGCTGGTGCTGGCCCTGCTGGGGCGCCGACTGCTGGTGCGCCGCAGGCTGGTGCTGTGAGGGCGCCGCCTGCTGGGGCATGGCGGAGCCGGCGGCTCCGGCCGACCCGGAGAGGACCAGCTGCGGCCCGTCCGTCGCGTTGCCCAGGTGTACGTCGGAGCCGGGGCCGATCTCCATCTGGTGGATGCGCTGACCCTGCACGTATGTGCCATTGGTGCTGCCGTGGTCTTCGATCACCCAGCTACGGCCGCCCCAACTGATCGTGGCGTGCCGCCAGGAGACCCTGGCGTCGTCGATCACCACGTCGCCCTGGGGATCGCGCCCCAGGGTGTACGACCTGGACGAATCGAGAGCCCAGGTCCTTCCATTCAATTCCAGTACGAGTTCCGGCACTCCATGCCCCACTAGTTGTCCCCCGTAGTTACGCCCGTCACCGGGAGTCTAGGGATGGTGAACATCGGGGGGAACTATTTCAGGCCCGAGCTCGAATACGAAAGTCGGGCCATGTGAAGAGGGGGTGCGCGCGGCCGCCGCGCGCCCGTTGACTCGGCAGAAACACCACCGGAGAGTGGTAAGCGACCATGAGTGCGTACGACTGCGTACGGATCATGCGTGAGTTGGCCAATTGGGACTTACCGGTACGGATCGGGTGGCCTGATGGATGCGAACGGTCGGGTCGGTGTGCGCTGGGGCGATGTTCTGCTTGCCTCAATTGCCGCCGTGAGCTGGGCTTTAGTGGGAATGGCGGGCACTGCGGCGCTGGGGCTGCATCTGCTCGGCGCGGATGCGGCCGGGTCGCTCCGCGCGATGACCGCCGCCGTCGTCGTCCTGGCGGTGGGCGGCTCCGTCACCCCGACCGGGAACGTCTCGGCCTTCGGGATCGAGGGTGCCGCGGCCCGAACCGCCGTCGACATTGCGCCACTTGGTGTGGGTCTGGTCGGCGCCCTGCTGCTCGCCTTCTTCTTCCTGAGGTCGCTGAAGAGCGCCGGGCGGGAGATTCCCGGCACCGAACTGGCCGTCCGGGCGGGCGGGGCGGCAGCACTGTTCCTCGTCACTCTGAGTGGTCTCGCATGGGCGGGTCACGACGTCATCACGATTGACGGCGCGCAGCTCGGGCTCGACAAAATCCCGGGAAATGACCTTCCGGGCGGCATCGCGGACAAGCTTCCGGACTCCCTCGGTGATCTCGGTGGGTTCCTTCCCGACAGGATCTCCGATCTCGTCGACGCCAAGGCGACGGTCGGATTCGGCGTCAACGCGGGGAGCTCGCTGCTCGGCGGGGCGGTGTGGGTGGTGGGGGTGCTGCTGATCGCACTGCTCGCCTCGCGCCGTACGCCGCTGCCGCGCGGCTGGGACGCGGTGCACCGGGTGCTCCGCCCGGCGGCGTCCGCACTGGTCGCGGTGGGGGTGGTGGCGGTGCTCGCGGGAGTCGCGGCGGCTCTGTACGCGGCGATCGGCGACGAGCATCCGGGGCGGGTGCTCGGGGCGGCCCTCCTGGGTGCACCGAATGGGGTGTGGCTTGCGATACCGGTGGGGCTGTTCGTGCCGTGGACCGGCCATGCGACGGGGCAGTTGGTGAACGTACTCCCGACACCCTTCGACGAGCTGCTCACGGGCGGTGCGGAGCGGCCGCTCACGCTGGCACGGCTCGCCGAACTGGACGGGCGGGTCTGGCTGCTGGCCGTCGCCACCGCCGTGATGATGCTGTACGCGGGTGTCCTCGCGGCCTCGCGGACACCGCGCGAGGACCTCACGGTGGCGGGGTACGCAGGGCAGTCCGCGGTGGCGCTGGGTGCGGTGACGGGGGTGGGGCTGCCGTTGCTGGTGTGGCTGAGCGGGGTGTCGGCGGACGCGTCGCTCTCGGTGCTGGGCTTCGACGCGTTCGGGGCGGGGCTGGAGCTGCGCGGGAGTCTGCCGATGGCGTTGCTGCTGGGGGTGGTGTGGGGTGCGGGGGCCGGTGCGGCGGGGGCGCTGCTGGCGTGTGCTTCGGGGGTGGCGGGGTCGCGGGCGGCGGCGCTGACACGGCCGTGGGCGGGGGTGTCCGGGCGGGGGGATCGGACGTATCCGGATCTTGCGTATGGGCCGGGGCCGTATACGCCTTCGCCTTCGCCTTCGTACGGGGCTGGGGCTGACGGTGGGGTCGGGGAGGCGAATCCTTATCTGCGGCCGCCTGAGGATCGGCCAGGGGAGCGGGCGCCTGGGGCGGCGACGCCGCCGCCGGCCGGGTCGATGGGGTCCGTGCCGCATCGGAAGACGAAGGACGGGAGGCATGCGGCGCCGACGATTACGGGGATTCCGGGGCCGCCGGGGGCGCCTGGGGCGCCGGGGTCGCCGGGGCGGGGGGATCGGCCGGAGGAGGGGCCTCCTCCTCCGCCGCCGCCTGGGGAGCCGGGGCGGGGGCGGAAGTAGGGGGCGTCGTGCGGGGCCGAAGTAGGGGGCATAGTGCGGGTGCGTCGTGGCTGGTCGCGCAGTTCCCCGCGCCCCTAAATGCCTGCCCCTTAGCCCCTAGCCTCCTTGGGCAGCGGGGCCGCCCCCCACGCTCCCGCTGTCCGGTAGGCGGGACGGGTGGGGGCGTCTGTTCGTGGGGCCGATACGGTGGAAGCACCATGAGCGCACTGCCGAATACCGACGTCCCCACCCTTCTCGTCAAGATCTTCGGGAAGGACCGTCCCGGGATCACCGCCGGGCTCTTCGACACCCTCGCCGCCTACGCCGTCGACGTCGTCGACATCGAGCAGGTCGTCACGCGTGGCCGCATCGTCCTGTGCGTACTGGTCACCGAGCCGACCGTGAGCACCTCGGGCGAGCTGCGGGCCACCGTGCACAGCTGGGCCGAGTCCCTCAACCTCCAGACCGAGATCATCTCCGGTACGGGCGACAACCGCCCGCGCGGCAGCGGCCGTTCGCACGTGACCGTGCTCGGGCACCCGCTGACCGCCGAGTCGACGGCGGCCATAGCGGCCAGGATCACCGGCACCGGTGGCAACATCGACCGCATCTTTCGCCTTGCCAAGTACCCGGTGACCGCCGTCGAGTTCGCCGTGTCCGGCGTCGAGACGGAGCCCCTGCGGACCGCGCTCGCCGTCGAGGCGGCGGGGATCGGCGTGGACGTGGCCGTCGTGTCGGCGGGCCTGCACCGGCGGGCCCAGCGGCTCGTCGTGATGGACGTCGACTCGACGCTCATCCAGGACGAGGTCATCGAGCTGTTCGCCGCCCACGCAGGGTGCGAGGCCGAGGTCGCCGCGGTCACCGAGCAGGCGATGCGCGGGGAGCTGGACTTCGAGCAGTCGCTGCACGCACGGGTGGCGTTGCTGGCGGGGCTGGACGCGGAGGTGGTGGAGAAGGTGCGGGCGGAGGTGCGGATGACGCCCGGTGCCCGGACCCTCGTCCGTACGCTCAAGCGACTCGGGTACCAAGTGGGCGTCGTGTCCGGAGGGTTCACCCAGGTCACGGACGCGCTCAAGGACGAGCTCTCGCTGGACTTCGCGTCCGCCAACACGTTGGAGATCGTCGACGGGAAGCTGACCGGCCGGGTCGTCGGCGAGATCGTGGACCGGGCGGGCAAGGCGCGGCTGCTGCGCCGGTTCGCCGCCGAGGCCGGAGTGCCGCTCGACCAGACGGTGGCGATCGGCGACGGGGCGAACGACCTCGACATGCTCAACGCGGCGGGTCTGGGCGTCGCGTTCAACGCCAAGCCGGTGGTCAGGCAGGCCGCCGACACCGCCGTGAACGTACCGTTCCTGGACACCGTTCTGTATCTGCTGGGCATCACGCGCGAAGAGGTCGAGGCGGCGGACGGGGACGTCGTACACCTGCACTGAGAGCGGAGAGCGGAGAGCGGAGATAGACGTCGCGGGCCCCGGGGAGCAGAAGCTCTCCGGGGCCCGTTCCTGTCAGGGTGTCCGGGTTGTCCGTCAGTCGTGCGGGGCCCAGTAGTCCGTCAGCCGGCCCACTCCGTGCTCCACGGACTTCCAGGAGCCGGTGAATTCGAGGACGGCGTACGTCGCGGTGGGGAAGCCGCTCTTGGTCATCCGGGCCAGTACGTCGGGGTCGGCCTGTCCTGCGAGGGCGTCGGCGAGGACGTGCATGCCGGGGTTGTGGCCGATCACGAGGAGGTCGTTCACCTCGTCGGGGGTCTCGTTGAGCAGTGCGATGAGCTCGCCGAGCGAGGCTTCGTACAGCCGGTCCTCGTAGACGGTCCTCGGCCGGTGCGGGAGCTCCGCCACGGCCAGTTTCCAGGTCTCACGGGTCCTGGCGGCGGTCGAGCACAGGGCCAGGTCGAAGGTGATGCCGGTGTCCGCCAGTTTGCGGCCTGCGGTGGGGGCGTCCCGGCGGCCCCGCTCGGCGAGCGGCCGGTCGTGGTCGGACACCTGCGGCCAGTCGGCTTTGGCGTGCCGGAGAAGGACGATCCTGCGGGGTGTTTCGACGCTCATGCACCCCAGCTTGCCACGGAATGCGCGCCGGGGCCCGGGGTGTTGACGGGCTCCCCCGCCAGGGGTGAACGGCCGGGCGGGAGGATCGGCGGGAGAGGTGGCGACGCTCAGAGGGAGAGGGCGTCCAGCACTCGCTCCAGCAGGTAGGCGATGCCCGGGGCGTTCTGCGTCGCGCCGGCGGCATGGGCCTGGCCGGGGCCGGCCATCAGCGCCAGCAGGACCGTGAAGGCGAGGACCGGCAGGACGACGGACCACCACGGAAGGCGCTTGCCGGTGCTGGTCGTACGGCGGGCGGTGTGCATGGGGGCCGACATGGCCGCCTCCGGGGAGTGGACGGGTGTACCTGAGGAACACCCTCGAACCTACGGAGTGCGGGCGCCCGCGCCCATCCGGTGAACTCCCCACTTCACCCTGAGTCCAGCCCCCTAGGGGATAGTGGTGCCAGCCCCACCATTCGCCCCCGCGACGGCGTTCACGGGGAGGCGATCGTCGCGATGACGGCGATGATCACGGTGACGGCGAGCATCGCGCCGAGCACGATCAGGAGCTTCTTCTGACCGTTCTGGGGGTTCGGGTCGAGTACAGGCATAACGCCAGTCTCGCACCCTTTGCACCCTCCCCCACGCCCGGGTCGCCCCCTCCGCCGCGCCCGGGTACGGGGCCGTGTCGCCGCCGGTCAGGCGGCCAGTTCCCGCTCGATCGTACGGTTGCGGCCGGCCAGGAAACCGACGGCCATCTGCGGCACCATCAGGGCCGCCATCAGCCCGATCGGCAGGCCCCAGCCGCCGCTGGCGTCGTGCAGCACACCGATGAGGAGCGGGCCGGGGATGGAGATCAGATAGCCGATGCTCTGCGCGAAGGCGGACAGCTTGACGACGCCCTGGTGGCTCTTGGCGCGCAGCCCGATCATGGTGAGGGCCAGCGGGAACGCGCAGTTGGAGACGCCGAGCAGCAGCGCCCAGGCCCAGGCGCCACCGGCCGGGGCGAGGTAGAGGCCCGCGTATCCGGACAGGCCGCACAGGCCGAGGACGAGGACGACGGGGCCCTGGTGGGTCAGCCGGGTGGCGACGCGCGGGATGACGAAGGCAAGCGGAATGCCCATCGCCATGGTGAGCGCGAGAAGGACGCCGGACGTACCGGCGGAGATGCCGGCGTCGCGGAAGATCTGCGGCATCCAGCCCATGGTGATGTACGCGGCGGTGGCCTGGAGCCCGAAGAAGCAGGCCAGTGCCCAGGCCGTACGGGAGCGGACCATGCTCAGCGCGGGCGCGGCGGGGGCCGGGGTCTCCGCCGCCGACTCCAGGGCCTCGACGTCGGGGGTCCCGGTCTCCGGCTTCCTGCCGGCGGCCGGCTTCACCCGGTCGCGGCCGTGCCTGACGGCCAGCGGCAGCCAGACACACAGCGCGAGGACCGCGAGGATGCCCCAGACGGCGAGGCCGGTCTGCCAACTGCCGCCCAGCGCCTTGGTCATGGGGACGGTGGAGAGCGCCGCCAGCGCGGTGCCGAGGGAGAGGGCCATCGAGTAGAGACCGGTCATGGTGGAGACCCGGTCGGGGAACCACTGCTTGACGATGGCCGGCAGCAGGACGTTGCTGACGGCGATGCCGACGAGGGCGAGTGCGCTGGCGGCGAGGAAGCCCGCCGTGCCGCCGGCGAAGGGCCGCAGGAACAGGCCGACGGCGATCGCGGCCATGCCCGTGCAGACGATGGCGGCCGGGCCGAACCGGCGGGCGAGGCGCGGCGCCATGATGCCGAAGACCGCGAAGCAGACGGACGGCACGGAGGTGACGAGGCCTGCGACGGCGCCGCTCATCCCGAGCCCCTTGCGGACCTCTTCGAGGAGGGGGCCGAGGCTGGTGATGGCGGGGCGGAGGTTCAGCGCGGCGAGCACCAGGCCGACGACCATGAGCCGGACGAGCCACCCGGAGTACCCGGGGGTGTTCTTCTGCGGGGCGGCCGCGGGGGTGGTGCGGGGCTTCTGTGCGGTGCTGGGCTCGGGGCTCAGGGTCCGGGTTTCGTCGACTGGCATGTGAACCATCATAGAATCATGGGATGATTGGTTGTCCAATCGGTTCCGGGCCAGAATGTTCCGCCTCGCGACACCTCGCCCACCGACCCCGAACGAGGAGCACCATGACGCTGACCTCTCCCCGGCGTTCCGCACTCTCCGACCAGGTGATCACCGCCCTGCGGAACCAGATCACCTCCGGCGAGTGGCCCGTGGGGTCACGGATTCCGACCGAGCCCGAGCTGGTCGAGCAGCTGGGGGTGGCACGCAACACGGTCCGCGAGGCGGTGCGCGCCCTCGCACACAACGGGCTCCTCGACATCCGGCAGGGTTCGGGGACCTACGTCCTGGCGACGAGCGAGCTGGCCGGGGTGATGCACCGCCGATTCGCGGACGCGGACCCGCTGCACATCGCCGAGCTGCGTTCCACGCTGGAGTCGTCGGCCGGGCGGCTGGCGGCGCAGCGGCGTACCGACAGGGACGTCAGGCAGCTGGACGCGCTGCTCGCGCGGCGCGAGCAGGCCTGGGCGTCGGGGGACGCGGAGCAGTTCGTGACCGCGGACGCCTCGCTGCACCTGGCGGTGGTGGCCGCCTCCCACAACGACGTGCTGATCGGGCTCTACGCCGACCTCGGCGATCTGCTCCGGGACTGGCTGCGGGACGACATCGGGCACGAGCTGCGGCCGGAGGACCACATGGACCACGCGCAGCTGATCGAGGCGATCAGGGCGGGCGACGCGGAGACCGCCGCCACCGAGGCCGCCGGCTACTCGCTGAAGTGCCTGGCCGAGCGCGGCTGCCTCACGGGGTGCGCGCACGGCTGAGTGTCCTGGCACCGGGCGGCTCGTTCGCGTCGGGGCCCTCGGCGTCCGGGTCCTTGGCGGCGGGCGGCGGGTCGTCGGGGTCGCGTTCGTGGCTGACCCAGACGCTGTCGACTTCCTTCCAGCAGCGGCCGGAGAGCCGTACGGTCTCGGCCGGGCCCACCGTGACCTGGCCGCCGTCCGCGTCGATGTCCCACCAGCGGACGCATTCCGTGTGCAGCCGGACCAGATCGGCCTCGGGGTACGGGTTGTGGCAGTAGGCGACGACCCGGGACCGCTCGACCGCCGTGCGGCAGGTGGAGCCGGACGCGGTCCTGGCGGGGGCGGATCCGGAGACGTCCTCCTCGGAGAACACGGAGGGCACGGGGGACACGGAGGGCACGGACGACTCCGAGGCCACACGGATCTCGGCCTCGGGAGCAGCGGGAAGTGCGGAGTGGAGCGCCGTCCCGGCGAGTCCGGCCAGGAGTACCGAGGACAGGGCGAGCGCCGCTGTTCTTCTGCCGTACTCAGGCCTTCTTCTCCCGTACTCCGACACCCGCCGCCTCCTCCCCCGCCGATCGCAGAACCGGGCCGGGTATGTCCCGGTTCGATCAGTCTGCGGGGAGTCTGCGGGGTTTTCGACTTGAGAGGCGCCTGACGAGCACGTTCCGTCGCAAAGGGTTGACAGGCCGATTGGCCTGAATATGTTACATGCAACATTGAGCATGCTGCCGACCCTCTCGGGAGGACCTCCATGCACGCCATGCATCCCTCGGACTCCACCGGCCTCCTCCAGTGCGATCTGCTGCTCTCCGGCGGGCGGGTGGTGACCGTCGACGGACGGCGGAACGTGTACGAGCCGGGCTCGGTGGCCGTGTCCGGAAACCGGATCGTGGCCATCGGTCCCGCTGGCGAGGTCGATGCCCAGTGGCAGGCGGTGCGGACCGTCGACTGCCGGGGCAGAGCGGTGCTGCCCGGCTTCGTCGACGGGCACTCGCACCTCTTCCAGTCACTGGCCAGGGGCCTGGGCGAGGGGCTCTCGATCTGGCCCTGGCTCTGCGAGTTCATGTGGCCGTACGCGATCGCCTTCGACCCCGAGGACGCCCGGGTGGCGGCCACGCTCGGGGCCGTGGAAGCACTGCGTTCGGGCATCACCACCGTCGTCGACAACCACTACGCGCCGACCGATCCGGACACCGTGCTGGCCGTGGCGCGGGCCGTCGAGTCGGCCGGACTGCGGGGTGCGGTCGCGCGCGGAATGCTCGGCCGCAAGACGGCGGTCGCCGCCGCACGGGGCCTGCCCGACGCCCTGTACCGCTACTCCACCCAGGAGGAGCTGGACCTCACCCGCGATTGCATGCAGCGCCGCCCGCCGCGCACGTCGATGGTCGAGATCTGGCCCGCGCCGCTCAATCTGAGTTACGTCGACCAGGACCTGGTCCGCGGTGCGGTGGAGCTGGCCGCCGAGTTCGGGACGCGCTGGCACACGCACTGCTCGGAGGGGGCCAAGGACCCCGCGAGCTATCTGGAGGCGTACGGGGTACGGCCCGTGGAGTGGCTGGCCAGGGAGGGGCTGCTCGACGAGCGGGCCACGCTGGCGCATGCGGTCTGGCTGGACGACGCCGAGGTCAAGCACATCGGCGAGCGCCGGGCGGGGGTCTCGCACAATCCGGTCTCCAACGCCTATCTGGCCTCCGGGGTCATGCGGCTGCGGGCGCTGCGGGACGCGGGTGCGGTGGTGTCGCTGGGCACCGACGGGCCGAGCGCCGGGCACCGCCAGGACATGTTCGAGGTGATGAAGCAGACCCTTTTCGGTCAGCGCCAGCACCATCTCGACCCGTCGGCGGCCCGCTGCGAGGAGGCGCTGGAACTGGCCACCCGCGAGGGCGGCAAGTACACCGGCACGGGCACCGGCACCCTGGCCGTCGGCGCGCCGGCGGACCTCGCGGTCGTCGCCCTCGACCGGCCGCATCTGCGGCCGGTGCACCGCACGGTCGCCACGCTCGTGTACTCGGCGCGCGGCAGCGACGTGGAGATGACGATCGTCGACGGACGGGTGGTCTTCGAGGACGACCGCTGTGTGCTGGTCGACGAGACGGCACTGCTTGAGGAGGCCCAGGAGCGGGCCGAACGCCTGGTCCGCCGCGCCGGTTTCGACGCGCTGCGCAGCTCCTGGCAGCACTGAGCTCCACACCCGTACCGCATCGCCCCACCCGGCTGCCCGTCCGCGGCCCTCGTACGTGCGCACACACGGACCCCTGCCGACGCGTTCGGCGGGTGGAGGGAGAACGCACATGTCCCGCACCACAGAGCCAGAAGTACAGGGCCCGCAAGCGCAGGACCCGGTCGAGGCGGTGCCGTCGTTCTGGCGGCTCGCGGTCTACGGCTTCCAGCACGTGCTCGCCTTCTACGCCGGAGCGGTGGTGATGCCCCTGCTGGTCGCCCAGGGCATCGGGCTGCCGGACGAGGACATCGGGCTGCTGGTCAACGCGTCCCTGCTGACCTGTGGCATCGCCACGCTCCTGCAGGCGGTGGGCTTCAGGGGGGTCGGCATCAAACTGCCGATCGTGCAGGGCACTTCGACCACGGCGGTGCCCTCGCTCGTCTCGGTGGGGCTGGCGGCGGGCGGCGCGAAGGCCGGGATGCCGACGGTGCTGGGGGCGGTGGTCGCGGCTGGGCTCGCGCTGTTCGTCGTTGCGCCCGTCTTCAGCAGGTTGGTGAAGTACTTCCCGCCGCTGGTCACGGGCACCATCGTGACGATCGTCGGCATCACCCTGCTCGGTGTGGCCGCCCGTCAGGTGGGCGGCGGCGATCCGAGTGCGAAGTCCTTCGGGTCGCCCGCCCAACTGGGCCTGGCCGCCGTCACGTTCGTGGTCATCCTGCTGCTGCACAAGTTCTCGCGCGGCTTCATGGCCACCATCGCGGTCCTGGCGGGGCTGTTCGCCGGCACCGTGGTGGCCGCGCTCCTGGGGAAGACGGACTTCTCGAAGATCGGGGACGCCTCGTGGATCGGGATGGCGGCGCCGCTGCACTACGGCATCCGGTTCGACACGATCGCGATCCTGTCGATCTTCATGGTCATGATCATCGTGGCGGTGGAGTCGATCGGGCAGTTCTTCGCGGTCGGTGAGATCGTCGGCCGCGAAGTGGACGGCAAGGGTGTCACCAGGGCGCTGCGGGCGGACGGGCTGGCCACGGCGGTCGCCGGGGCGCTCAACTCCTTTCCCAGCACGGTCTATTCGCAGAACATCGGGCTGATCAGGCTCACCCGCGTCAAGAGCCGCTGGATCATCGCGTCGGCCGGCGTGATCATGATCGTGTTCGGTCTGGTGCCCAAGATCGGGGCGGTCGTCGCCGCCATGCCCGCCTCCGTGCTCGGCGGCGCCACGATCGTGCTGTTCGCGACGATCGCGGTGGTCGGCGTGCAGATCCTGCTCCAGGCGGACCTCACGGACCAGCGGAACACGATCCTGGTGGCCGCGAGCATGGGCATCGGCTTCCTGCCGACGGCTTTCCCGCAGTTCGCGGAGCAGATGCCGACCAGGCAACTGCATGCACTGTTCGAGAGCGGCATCATCCTCGGCACCCTCACTGCTGTCCTGCTCAACCTGTTTTTCCACCATTTGCGGCTCCCGGGGAGGCGGAAGGAGGCCGTTGCACCCGTTGACCCGTCAGAAGATTACATGCAACATAAAGTCCGTACGAAGGACAGCGCGTAGCAGCACAGGACCAGAGCGACGCAGGACCAAGAGGATGTGGGAGGCGGGCATGGCGACGGACAAGTCAGCGGTGAATCCGGTCGCGGCCGGGAGTCTGCTGGCGGACCGTGCGTACGACGAGCTGAAGGCCGCCGTGCTGGCGAACCGCCTGCGCCCGGGTGACGCCCTGTCCGTGCCGGCGCTGGCCACGCAGATGGGCATCAGCCGCAGCCCCGTCAGGGAAGCCGTCCAGCGGCTCATCCACGACGGACTCGCCTCCCACGTCCCGCACCGGGGCGCCGTGGTCTCCACCGTCGACCTGGAGGACGTACGTCAGCTGTACGTGGTCCGCGAGGTCATGGAGGGTCTCGCGGCGCGCCTGGCCACCGAGCGGCTCGACGCCACCAAGGTCGGCGAGCTGCGCGAGCTGCTCGAACGGCACGAGCGCGTGGTCACCTCCGACTACGACGAGAGAGCACACATCGAGATGGACATGGCCTACCACCGCCTGATCCGCGAGGTGGCCGGCAACACCCATCTCACCGCCGCCCTCGACACCATCCAGGGCAAGGCCCACCTGGCGCTGCACTCGCTGTGGCGCAGCCCGGAGGCCCCGCGCCTCGCCGTCGCCGAGCACCGCCGCATCTTTGAGGCGATGACGTCGGGCGACCCGGACGCGGCGGAGCTCGCCGCCCGGGAGCACATCAGGCGGCTGCGGATCCGGCTCTCCCAGGCGGTCGCGGCAGGTCCCGACCAGAACGGCACGCGAGGCCCCGGGATCCACCCCGTCGAGTAACCCCCCTGCGTACGGCAGTACTTCACGCTCCGCCTCGTACCACCCCACCCATGACGTGGAAGGGAAGTGACGCACCGTGAACACCACTACCGGAGTCCGGCACGGGGTGGGCGAAAGCGTCCTGCGGCCCGACGGCAGGCTGAAGGTCAAGGGGGACTTCGCGTACTCCTCGGACCTGCACGCGGACCACATGGTGTGGGGCGCGACGCTGCGCAGCCCGCACCCGTCGGCCCGGATCGTGCGGTTCGACGCGAGCAGGGCGCTCGCGCTTCCCGGCGTCGTCGCCGTCCTCACCCACGAGGACGTTCCCGGCCATCCGCTGTACGGGATGAAGGTCGCGGACCAGCCGGTACTCGCCAGGGACGTGGTCCGCTACCAGGGCGAGCCGGTGGCCCTGGTGGCCGCCGACCACCCGGAGACCGCGCGCCGCGCCCTTCGCCTCATAGAGGTGGAGTACGAGATACGGACCCCGCTGACCGACCCGGAGCAGGCGGTCCGCGGCGAGGGCCCCCGCGTCCACGCCCGGCGGATCGACGGCAGGGACGAGTGGGGCAACGTGGTGCGCCACGTCCGGATCCGGCACGGTGACATGGCGGAGGCCGAGCGTCTCGCCGAGGTGGTCGTCTCGGGGGCGTACGACGTGGGCATGCAGGACCAGGCGTTCCTGGGGCCGGAGTCGGGGCTTGCGATACCCGCCGAGGACGGCGGCGTCGACGTCTATGTGTCGACACAGTGGCTGTACGACGACCAGCACCAGATGTGTTCGGCGCTCGGGCTGCCGCCGGAGAAGGTCCGTTTGACCATGTCCGGCGTGGGCGGCGCCTTCGGAGGCCGCGAGGACGTCTCCGTACAGATCCATTCCGCGCTCCTCGCCCTGCACACCGGCCGGCCGGTGAAGATGAGCTACCACCGCGAGGAGTCCTTCTTCGGGCACGTGCACCGCCACCCGGCGAAGATGTGGTTCGAGCACGGGGCGACGCGCGACGGGAAGATCGTCTATGTGAAAGCGCGGCTGGTCTTCGACGGCGGCGCGTACACCTCCACCTCGCAGGTCGTCATCGCCAACGGCTCGTACTTCGCGGCCGGGGCCTACGACGTCCCGCACGTGGAGATCGACGGCTACTCCGTCTACACCAACAACCCGCCCTGCGGGGCGATGCGCGGCTTCGGCGCCGTCCAGTCCTGCTACGGGGTGGAGTCCAACCTCGACAAGCTGGCCCGCGAACTGGGCATCGAGCCGGTCGAGTTGAGGATCCGCAACGCGATGACGACGGGGACGATGCTGCCGACCGGGCAGGCGGTCGACGGCCCCGCACCCGCCGCCGAGCTCCTGGAACGACTGCGAAGGCGCCCCCTGCCCCCGCCCGGCGAAGGCGTCTTCTCGCTCCCCGGCGGCCTGAACAACACCACCCGCGGCGAGGGCATCAAGCGCGGCGTCGGCTATGCGATCGGGGTCAAGGCGATCGGCTTCTCCGGCGGCGTCGACGACCGCTCGGTGGCCCGGGTCAGACTGTCCCTCGCGGACGGCGAGCCGGTGGCACAGGTGCACACCTCGGCCGCCGAGTGCGGCCAGGGCATCGTGACCATCCAGGCCCAGATCGTACGGACCGAACTCGGCGTCCAGCAGGTGACGGTACTGCCGGCGGACACCCGGGTCGGCGACGCAGGCTCCTCCTCCGCCTCGCGCATCAGCTGGATGAGCGGCGGCGCGGTGCAGGGCGCGTGCAAGGCGCTGCGGGCGCGGATCGCGGAGCTCGGCGAGGGAACCCTGGCCGAACTCCTCGCCGTACACGGACCGTTGGAGGAAGAGTACGAGTACTCCCACCGCCGGACGTATCCCGTGGACCCCGAGCGGGGGCAGGGCAAGGCGCACATCGCCTTCGCGTTCGCCGCGCACCGCGCCGTGGTGGAGGTCGACACCGACCTCGGCCTCGTGAAGGTGGTGGAGCTGGCCACCGCCCAGGACGTCGGCAGGGCGATGAACCCCCTTGCCGTCGAGGGCCAGATCGAGGGCGGCAGCGCCCAGGGCCTCGGGCTGGCCCTGATGGAGGAACTGCACGTGAAGGACGGCAAGGTGCGCAACCCCTCCTTCACCGACTACCTCATCCCCACCATCGCGGACATGCCGTCCGTCCCCATCGACCTGCTCGAACTGCCGCACCCCGACTCGCCGTACGGCCTCAACGGCGTGGGTGAGCCGCCGACCCTGTCCTCCACTCCGGCCATCGCCAACGCCCTGCGCGACGCGACGGGCCTCGCACTGGGCAGGGTGCCGGTGCGCCCCGACGACTTCACCCACACCGAAGGGAGGTGAGGCGGGCCCTGCCCTGGGTCCCCGAACGGTTCACCACGGTCCACACAGGCATGACGTACGACCAGAACCAGCAGGGAAGGAACAGCACCTTGATCATCGACACCCATATGCACCCGACGAACATCGTCGACCAGGCGTGGAGGCACGACGGCGATCCGTTCACCGGGGAGCGGACCCTCGCGATGATGGACGGCCCGTTCATGATCAACGGGAAGCCGCGCCGGATCGACTACGGCTGCATCATGCCCCCGCCCGGTAACTCGGTGTGGCAGGACGGGATGCGCGGGGGTCGCGAGGGCATTCGCGATTACATGGCGTACATCACGAAGCTGGTCCAGGAGTACCCGGACCGCTTCATCGGGAACTTCATGTACAACCCGCGCTTCGGGCCGGAGAACGGCGCGAAGGAGCTGAGGTTCCACGTCGAGGAATACGGCTACAAGATGCTCAAGCTGCATGCCAACATGCATGCCTACCGCCCGGACCGGGCGCTGGACTGGCTGCGTCCGGTCCTGAAGGTCTGCGACGAGCTCGGCATCCTTGTCCTGCTCCACACCGGTGACGGGCCGTACTCGATCCCGACGCAGTTCTACCCGATCATCCGCGAGTTCCCGAACGTCAACTTCATCCTCGGCCACTTCGGTGTGCAGACGGGTGGCGTCTACTGCTTCGAGGCGCTGTACATGATCCTCGACTCGCCGAACGTGTACGGCGAGTCCGGCTGGCTCCTCCAGTCGCGGATCGTGGAGTTCGCCCAGCAGATGGAGAAGCACCAGCTGCTCTTCGGTACCGACTCACCGCCCAACGAACCGGGCATGTGGGCACGGGAGTTGGAGGTCCTGATGGGCCCGCCGCCGCAGGGCATGAACCTCTCCGAGGAACATCTGGAGGGGTACCTCGGCAACAACGTGGCGAAGCTGCTCGGCATCGACCCGACGCCGCCGCCGCGGGACCAGGAGGAGGCGCAGCTGCGCCTGAAGAGCACCTACGCGACGCTTGAGAACCCTTCGCCGTCGCGCGTGTAGCCCGTCAGTGGGGGCCGGCCCGCCCCTTCGGCGGGCCGGCCCCTTTTTCGTACGCACCCTGTAAACCCTCGTGTGAGAAAAGTGGTGCCGCACATGCAGCAGCGCATCGGTCATCTCGTCCCCTCCACCAGCATCGGCGTCGAGCGGTGGGCGGCCCAGATCTGCAAGCCCGTCGCCATCGAGTCGGCGCACGCGGTCGCCCGTGCCTCGCTCCCCGAGATCATGAGCGGACCGGCGATCGCCCCGTCCCAGTCCGGTGAACTGACGCGCGCCGCAGCCCAGTTGGCGGATGCGGGGGTACGTGCCGTGGTGTGGAGCGGCAGCTCGGCCGATCTGCACGGCGCGGCGCACGGCAGGGCCATGGCCCGCTGGATCGAGGAGGTGACGGGGGTACGCGCCTCCACGGTCACCCTCGGCCAGATCGAGCTGCTCGCCCGCCGCGACATCATCTCCCTCGCCCTGGTCTTCCCCGGCTCCGAACAGACCGCAGGCCGGCTCGCCGACACCTATCTCGCCGCCGGTTTCAAGATCTCCTCGGTCACCGCACTGGGCCTGACGACCGCGCGCGCGGCCGCCGAGCTTCCGGTCTCCCGGGTGCGCCGGACGCTGCTCGACGCGGACTCGCCGGACACGCAGTGCATCGTCGTCGCGGGTACGGAGCTGCCGGTGGCGCCCGTCGCGGCGCTGGTGGAACGGGAGTTGGGCAAGCCGGTGTACGACGGGGCGCGGGTGGCCATCCACACCGGACTCGATCTGCTGGGGCTCGTCGTCACCGCACCGGAGTGGGGCGAGATGTTCGGTACGCCGCACCCGGCGGGGGTGTGCTGTGACACGCACTGAACTCGCCCAGGACCTCCGGGAGTTCCTTCGTACGTACGAGGCCGAGCACCCGGACGACGTCCTCACCGTGACCGAGAAGCTCGACGGCGAGGATGTGGCGGCGCTCGCCATGGAGCTGGCGCTGCGCGGCCGGGAGGAGATGCTGGTCTGCCGCGAGGTGGCCGGCCTGGGCACCCCCCTCGTCACGAACGTCTTCGCGTCGCGGCGCCGGGTGGCGCGGTTGCTGGGCACGGACCCGGCCGGTCTGCACAGGGCCTACCAGGCGGCTTCGGCGCGCAGGTGCACGCCCCGCGTGGTGCCGGACGGGCCGGTCCTTGAGGTGGTCGAGTCGGGCGAGGACATCGACCTCGCCGCCCTCCCCCTCATCCAGCATTTCGCGTCGGACCGGGCCCCGTACATCACCAGCGGGATCATCGCGGCGGAGGCCCCGGCGGAGGCCAACGGCCGTTCAGGGAACCTGAGTTACCACCGCTCGATGGTGCACAGCCGCACCGAACTGGCGACGAGCCTGCACTCGCGCGGCCACCTGTGGCAGCTGCTGCGGCTGGCGGAGGAGCGGGGCGAGCGGCTGCCGGTCGCCCTGATCCTGGGCGGCCATCCGCTCTTCATGCTGGCCGCTTCGGCCCGGCTGGGTGCCGACACGGACGAGCGGGACGTGGCGGGCGGGCTGTTCGGGGCGCCGCTGGAGGTCGTACGGACGCCGAAGTACGGAATCCGGGTGCCTGCGAGCGCGGAGCTCGTGCTGGAGGGGTACATCGATCCGGCGCGGCACGCGGAGGAGGGCCCCTTCGGGGAGTTCTCCGGCTACTCGTCGGACCGGTCGACGAACGACGTCCTGACGGTGGAGACGGTGCTGCGGCGGGCGGACGCCCTGTTGCTGGACGTCGTCGGCGGCAATACCGACGAGCATCTGAACCTGGCCCGGATTCCGCGCGAGTCCGAGATGGCGCAGAAGCTGAAGGACCGGTTTCCCGAGGTCACGGCGCTGTACTACCCGACGTCGGGGACGCACTTCCATGCGTACGTGGCGATCGGTGCGTCCCGGCCGGGACAGGCGCGGCAGATCATGCTGGGGCTGCTGGGCTGGGACCCGTACCTGAAGACGGTCGTCGCGGTGGACGAGGACGTGGACGTCACGCAGGACTCGCAGGTGCTGTGGGCGATGGCGACGCACCTTCAGCCGCACCGGGACGTGTTCGTGGTGGACGGCCTGCCGGGGAGCCCGCTGGATCCGTCGTCCACGGCGGACGGGACCACTTCACGGATGGCGCTGGACGCGACGCGGGGGGCGGATTTCCACGGGGTGCGGATACGGGTGGATGCGGGGAGGGTCGCGACGGCGCGGAGGGTGCTGGGGGGCTGAGGGTGCTGGGGGGCTGAGCGGTCCACGGGCCGGGCCGGCCGCCACCGGGCCGAGGGGGGCTTCAGCAGTCGAGAAGGGCGCCCGCGTGGAGCGGGGCGTCCGTGGCCGCCCGCACCTGCTCCTCGCTGACGCCTGGCGCCAGTTCGCGCAGGACGAAGCCCCGGCCCGGCACCACGTCCAGGACCGCGAGATCCGTGATCACCCGGTGGACCACGGCGCGCCCGGTGAGCGGCAGGGAAGTCGCCGCTCTGCGAGACCTGCATCGCGCCCAGGACGGCGGTGTCGATGTGGCCGCCGCGGATCATCCCGCCGCGCGAGATGCGCGAAGCGGTGCGCCGGATCGAACTGACCGGCCGCATCGGCAAGCCGCTGCTCACCCTGCACGGCGACCTGGACGTGCTGCTGCCCGCGAGCCGCACCTCGGACACGTACGCGCGGATGGTGCGCGAGGCGGGTCGCGGAGCGCTCTTCCGGTACTACCGCATCGCCGACGGCACCCATGTCGACTCGCTCGTGGACGCTTTCCCGGACCGGCTGCGCCCGCTGGTTCCCTGCCACCGGGCCGCGTTCACGGCGCTGGAGGGGTGGCTCGGAAAGGGTGAACGGCCACCCATGAGCGGCACCGTGGCCCGGCCCGGGCGCGACGACGCGGCGGCGCTGCGCGAGCGCTGCGACCTGCGCCGACGCTGACCCCGCTGCTGCGCGGCCGCAGCACCGCCGCCGTATGGGCACGGCCCACACTCCGAGCGGGGGCATTGTGGCTTACGGACACATGTCACCCTCGGTGGCGCGTCCCTACTGTTCCGGCCATGACGAGCAACTTTCCCGCCGGCTTCCCCGCTCCCCTCCAGGGCCGCACCGCCCTCGTGACCGGCAGCGGCAGCGGCATCGGCCGGGCCTGCGCGCGGGCCTTGGCCGAGGCCGGGGCCGCCGTGCACATCGTGGACCGGGACGGCGAGGCCGCGAAGGCGGCCGCCGGGGAGACCGGCGGGCAGCCGCACACCGTCGACCTCGCGGACCCCGCCGCCCTCGGCTCCCTGCCTCGCGAGGTCGACATCCTGGTCAACAACGCCGGACTCCAGCACGTCGCTCCGCTCACCGAATTCCCACCGGAACGCTTCGAGTTGATCCAGCGGGTGATGGTGACGGCCCCCTTCCTGCTGCTCCGCCACACCCTCCCCCACATGTACGCACGCCAGTGGGGGCGGGTCGTGAACGTCTCCAGCGTCCACGGCCTGCGCGCCAGCCCGTACAAGAGCGCCTACGTCGCGGCGAAGCACGCCCTGGAGGGCCTGAGCAAGGTCGCCGCACTGGAGGGCGCCCCGCACGGCGTGACCAGCAACTGCGTCAACCCCGGCTACGTACGCACCCCGTTGGTGGAGGGCCAACTCCGCGACCAGGCCGCCGCCCACGGCATCGGCCCCGCCCAGGTCCTCTCCGACGTCCTGCTGGCCCGCTCGCCCGTGAAACGCCTGCTGGAGGCGGAGGAGGTGGCGGCCGCCGTGCTGTGGCTGTGCGGCCCGCACTCCGCGTCCGTCACGGGCATCTCCCTCCCCCTGGACGGCGGCTGGACCGCGGGCTGACACTCCCGCCACAGCTCTCCACCCCCCCTCGCACTCTGCCTCCCCCGCACTACCCACCTCTCCCGAAACCGGTGACCCACCATGACCGACACCGCGACACCCGCACCGCCCCCACGCACCGGCATCGCCCGCGTCGTCGGCGCCAGCCTCATCGGCACCACCGTCGAGTGGTACGACTTCTTCCTGTACGGGTCGGCCGCCGCGCTCGTCTTCAACACCCTCTTCTTCCCCACCAGCGACCCGCTGGTGGGCACCCTGATCGCCTTCGTGACGTACGCGATCGGATTCGTCGCCCGCCCCCTCGGCGGCCTGGTCTTCGGCCACTTCGGCGACCGCGTCGGCCGCAAGAAGCTCCTGGTCCTGAGCCTGCTCATGATGGGCGGCGCGACCTTCGCCATGGGCCTGCTGCCCACGTACGAGACCATCGGCGCGGGCGCGCCGATCCTGCTGACCGTGCTGCGGCTGATCCAGGGCTTCGCGCTGGGCGGCGAGTGGGGCGGGGCCGTGCTGATCGTCTCCGAGCACGGCGGGGACAAGCACCGTGGTTTCTGGGCGAGTTGGCCGCAGGCCGGCGCACCCGGCGGCAACCTCCTGGCGACGGGTGTGCTGGCGCTGCTGGCCGCCGTGCAGTCCGAGGAGGCATTCCTGTCGTGGGGCTGGCGGATTCCGTTCCTGCTGTCCGGCGTGCTGGTGGTCATCGGTCTGTGGATACGGGTCTCGGTCTCGGAGTCGCCGGTCTTCCTGGCCGCGCAGGCCAAGGCGCAGGCGGACGCGGCGCGCGGGGTCAAGGAACTGGCCCCGGTCGTCGAGGTGTTCCGGCACAGCCGGCGCGAGGTGCTCACCGCGATCGGCACCCGGTTCGGCGAGAACATCTCGTACTACCTCCTCACCTCCTTCCTCCTGGTGTACGTCACCGTCCACCTGGGCCTCCCCAAGAGCACCGCGCTGAACGCCGTACTGATCGGCTCGGCCGTGCACTTCGTGACGATCCCGCTGTGGGGCGCGCTGTCGGACCGGATCGGGCGGCGGCCGGTGACGCTGATCGGGTCGGTGGGCATGACGGTGTGGGCGTTCGTGTTCTTCGCCCTGCTGGACGGGAAGTCGTTCGCGGTGATCACGCTGTCGGTGACGGCGGGGCTGCTGCTGCACGGGGCGATGTACGGGCCGCAGGCGGCGTTCATCTCGGAGATGTTCGACACGAAGGTCCGCTACTCGGGGGCCTCGATGGGCTCGCAGCTCGCGTCGATCGTGGCGGGGGCGCTGGCTCCGATCATCGCGGTGGAACTGCTGAAGGACTTCGACACCTCGCTGCCGCTGAGCCTGTACCTGGGCGGGGCGGCGCTGGTCACGACGGTGACGGTGTACTTCGCGAGGGAGACGCGGGGGCGGGACCTGTTCCGCGACGAGGCGGCGGACCCGGAGGCGGTCGGGTCCGGGTCGAGGTCCGGGTCGAGGTCGGGGACGGGGTCGGGGACGGGGCCGGGGGCGGCGGGTGCAGCAGGCACAGCGACTGCTGATCGCGGCTGAACACACCTGTACCTGCCCGAGCGGGCTGCCCCGGCGAGAGACGGGGTGTACGGGGGCCGGGTCGAGCGGGGCAGCCCCAGGCACCCCGGCGGGCCCGAGCGCTCCGGCGGTGCGGACCGCGTGTCCGCCGGACGCACCCCCACGCACCTCACGCGCCTCACGCCCCGACCGTCGCCGTCCACCGCAGGTCACCGGCGGTCGCCGCCGACCACTGCGGGTCCGCCCGCCCGACGCCGAACCCCGGTGCGGCCGTGCCCTCTCCCGCACGCACCCCGGTCTGCCGCTCCCTTTCCGGGCGCGGCAGGCTGGAGTGCCTCCCGTTGCCTCTCTCCCCCCGTACGGACGGACCGCCTGCCGCCATGACCGACGTGCCCTCCCCCGACGTTCCCTCACCCGGTGTGACGAGTGCGCCCGCCACCCTGCCCGCGGCGGCTTCCGCACTGCGCGAGCTCCTCGACCTCCTCGCGGCCGGAGCCCCGGCCGAACAGCTCGCCGGTCCCGCCGCGCGCGCCCGGGCGGCCGATGCGTCGGGGGCGGCCTGGCTGGCCGAGGCCACGGAGGCGGCCCTCTCCGTACGGCGCACCCTGGACCAGCACCGGCGCAGGGAGGCGGAACTGGCCGCGCTGTTCGACACGGCGGGCGACCTGGCGGCGCTGCGCGATCTGGACGCCGTACTGCGCGCCATCGTCCGGCGGGCCCGTACCCTGCTGGGCGCGGACGTGGCGTACCTGACGCTCAATGACCCGGCGGCGCACAACACGTACATGCGGGTGACCGACGGGTCCGTGTCCGCGGCCTTTCAGCAGCTGCGCCTGCGGATGGGTGACGGGCTCGGCGGTCTGGTCGCGCAGACCGCGCGCCCGTACGCCAGCCGCGACTACCGCACCGACCACCGGTTCCGGCACACCGGGGCGATCGACAGCGGCGTGGGCGAGGAGGGGCTGCGCGGCATTCTCGGGGTGCCGTTGCGGCTCGGGGACGAGGTGATCGGGGTGCTGTACGCCGCCGACCGGGAGCCCCGCGACTTCACGCCGGACACCATCGCGCTGCTCGGCTCGCTCGCCGACCACGCGGCCGTCGCCATCGACGGGGCCCGGCTGATGGAGGAGACCCGGGCCGCCCTGGTCGGCCTGGAGGCGGCGAACGCGACCGCCCGCGCGCACAGCGAGGCCCTGCGCCGGGCCTCCGACGCCCACGACCGGCTCACCGAACTGGTGCTGCGCGGCGGCGAGGTGGGCGAGGTGGCGGCGGCCATCGCGGCGCTCCTGGACGGCAACCTCAGCATCCACGACACCGACGGCACCGAACTGGCCCGCGTCGGCGAAGGCCCGGCCGCCCCGCCCGCGCGCGGCCTCGCCGAATCCCGCGCCAACGGCCGTGCCGCCTACCACGACGGCGCCTGGACCTGCGCGGTCCTCGCCGGGGCGGAACTCCTCGGCACCCTCGTGCTGACGGGCCGGGCGGGACCGGACGGGACCACCGGGACCAACAGGACCAACGGGCCCACCGGTAGCCCGGCCGGGACCACCGATAGCCCGGCCGGGGAAGGCGGTTCCCTCTCCGACGCCGACCTCCGCCTCTTCGAGCGGGCCGGACTCGTCACTGCGCTGCTCCTGCTGCTGCACCGTTCGGTCGCGGAGACCGAGGACCGGGTGCGCGGCGAACTCCTCGACGACCTGCTGACCGCCGCACCGCCCGGCCGCCGAGGCACCGGCAGCCTCGCGCTGCGCGCCAAGCGGCTCGGCGTCGACCTGGCCGCCTCCCACGCCGTCGCCGTGCTGGACTGCGATCCGCCGGTACGTTCGCGGCTGGCGGCGGACATCGCGCGGCGAGCCCGCGCCCTGGGCGGGCTCGCCGGTACGCGGGAGGGCCTGGTCGTACTCATCGCGCCGGCCCGCCCCGGGGAACTGGCCCGCGACCTCGCCCAGCAGCTGTCCAGAACCCTGGGCTCCCCCGTCACCGTCGGGGCCGCCGGGCCCGCCACCGGCCCCGCGGATTTCCCGCACGCCCACTCCGAGGCCCGCCGCTGCCTGAACGCCCTGCACGCCCTCGGCCGTACGGGCGACGGCTCGGACCTCACCGAACTCGGCTTCCTGGGCGTGCTGCTGGGCGACCGGTCGGACGTGGCGGCGTACGTCGGGCGGGTCCTGGGCGTCGTACAGGACTACGACGAGGAACGCGGCACGGAGCTGATCCGCACCCTGGAGGCGTACTACGCGCACGGCGGCAGCCTGTCGCGGGCCAAGGACGCGCTGCACGTGCACGTGAACACGGTCACGCAGCGCCTGGAGCGGGTGGGGCGGCTGCTCGGCGCGGACTGGAACAGCCCGGCACGCGCCCTGGAACTGCAACTGGCGCTGCGGCTGCACCGGCTGGCGGCGAGCGGGCCTGAACAGGCCCCCGGCCCGTGACGTCCGGAAGGCGGACCGATGGCGCTCCCCTCCGACCAGGATCACCCGTCCCTCGACCTGCCGGAAGGTCGCTTGCGCGGGACGTGGGAGGACGGGGTCGCCGTGTTCCGCGCGATTCCCTGTGCCGCGCCACCCGTCGGGGAGCTGCGCCGGCGTCCGGCGCAGGCGCATCCCGGGTGGAGCGGCACCCGGGACGCCACCGCCGACGGGCCCAGCGCGCCGCAGCTGTACGCGGAGGGCGGCGACCCGGTGCTCGGCGGGCACGGCAGGCCGCCCTTCGACGAGGACTGCCTCACGCTCAACATCTGGACCCCGGCCGACTCCTGGACCCAGCGGTCGGCCG
>NZ_JBEZKB010000047.1:0-39169 GCF_040651475.1 Streptomyces sp. NPDC048442 | reverse complement strand
ACCCGGCCGAGCCCCCGCCGAAGAACCCCCCGCCCAGGACCACGCGGCGCCCCCCCCCCTTGCCCACCCGTCCCGCCCCCGGGGGCGGCCCCGCTGCCCAAGGAGGCTGGCGGGGCTGGGGGCTGGGGGGCTGGGGGGCTGGGGGGATAGGGCTAGGGGGGCAGCGGGGTAAGGGGCAGTCTTTTGGGGGCGCGGGGAACTGCGCGATCAGCCACGACGCACCCGCACAACGCCCACCACCACCAGCGCCAGCGCCACCGCCCCGCTCACGACTGCGAAAGCGGCAACCCCGGCGGGTTGACCCGCGAGGCAGGCACCGCCTCGTTCGCGAGGTTCCACGCCGCGAGCCACTTCGCGTACTGCCCGTTCTTGATCAGGTGGTTGATCGCGGCAGCGATCGGCTCGGCAAGCCCGCTGCCCTTCTTCGCCGTGGCCGCGATCAGGCCCTGCAGGCTCTCGCCCGCGCCCGAGAACTTGCCCGCGTTACGTGTGGGGTTGGGGGTCTTCGCCGTCTGGGCGACGTGGTACGCGAGGGCCGGGTTGGGGCCGAAGTACGTGTCGATCCGCCCGCTGGCCAGCGCCAGGAACGTGGCGTTCAGGTCCTGGTAGTACTTGACGGTGAGCGGCTTGCCCTCCTTGGCCAGCTTCGCCTTCCAGTCCAGCAGGATCCTCTCCTGATTGGTGCCGGAACTGACGGCGACGGTCCGGCCCGCCAGGTTCCGGGGGTCGCCGTTGAAGTTCCAAGTGCTCTTCTTCGGCACCTCGAAGGCGAGGTTGTCCTGCCGGTAGGAGGCGAACTCGTACTTCCTCTTGCGCTCCTCGGTGTCGGTGACGTTGGAGAAGGCCACGTCGACCTTGCCGCTGTCGACACCGACGAACATGTTCTCCCAGGTCGAGTTCTTCACCTCTACCTCAAGCCCGAGTACCGCTCCGACCAGCCGGGCGAGGTCGGGTTCGGCGCCGGTGAGGGTCTTCTGGTCGTCGCCCACGAACGACAGCGGCGGGAATCCGGCGGGGAGCGCGCCTACACCGACCACCAGCCTGCCGCTCCTGGCGATCTTCTCGGGCAGCCCTGCGCTGATCGACTTCACCTCGGACACCTTGAGTTCGGTCTCCTTGGCGGCGCCGTTGGAGAGGGCGCCGACGGTGACCGTGCCGTCCGATTCCCCGCCGGACCTGGTGGCGGCGCCACTGTCGCCGCCGCACGCGGCCAGGGAGAAGGCGAGGGAGGCGACGGCCGCGGAGGCGGTGACGGTGCGGAGGAGTTTGCGGCGAATGCGGAGGGCGAGGGTGCTCATGGCCTGTCCTTGAAGAGGAGGGAGAGGAGGGAGTGGAGGGAGAGAGCGGAGAGAGCGGAGAGGAGGGAGCGGGTCAGAGCACCCTGCTCAGGAAGTCCCGGGTCCGTGGGTGCTCCGGGTGGTCCAACACCTGCTCCGGCGGCCCCTGTTCGACGATGCGGCCCTCGTCCATGAAGACCACCCGGTCGGCGATCTCACGGGCGAAGCCGATCTCGTGGGTGACGATGACGAGGGTGGTGCCGCTGCCCGCGAGGTCCTTGATGACCTCCAGGACCTCGCCGACCAGTTCGGGGTCGAGCGCGGAGGTCGGCTCGTCGAAGAGGATGACCCCGGGGCGCAGAGCCAGGGCGCGGGCGATGGCCACCCGCTGCTGCTGGCCGCCGGAGAGCTGGCGCGGGTAGGCGTCGGTCTTGTCGGCGAGGCCGACCCTGGCGAGCAGGTCCCGGGCCAGTTCCCGGGCCGCCCGCTTGGTCCGTTTGCCGGTCGCCACCGGGGCCGCGGCCACGTTGTCGAGCACGGTCAGGTGCGGGAAGAGGTTGAAGTTCTGGAAGACGAAGCCGATCCGGCTGCGCTGGGCCAGGATGGCCCGTTCGCTCAGTTCCTTGAGCCGCTCGCCGTGCCGGCGTACGCCGATCGGTTCGCCGTTCAGGCTGACATGACCGCTCTCGGGCTTCTCCAGGTGGTTGATGACCCGCAGGAGGGTGGACTTGCCGGAGCCCGAGGGGCCGAGAACGACCGTGACCTCTCCGGGTCGTACGGTCAACTCCACGCCTTTCAAGACCTGTTGGGCCCCGTACCACTTGTGCACGCCGTGCACCTGAAGCGCGGCGGGGCGTACGGGCTGAACGGGTTGTACGGGGCGTACGGCGAGTGTCTCGGTGCTGCTCATGTCGCGGTCTCCCTCTTGGCGCGGGCCCGCAGCTCGGCGAGGCCGCCCAGTACCTTCTGCAGCGGGGTCGGCGGCAGGGTGCGCAGGGCGCCCCGCGAGTAGTGCCGCTCGACGTAGAACTGGATGACGGACACGACGCTGGTGAGGATCAGGTACCAGGCGGTGGCGACAAGCAGCAGCGGCACGATGTCGCCGGGGTAGGTGCTGCCCATGCTCTGCACCGAGCCGAACAGGTCGAGCAGCGAGACGTAGAAGACCAGCGAGGTGGCTTTGACCAGGCCGATCAGCTGGTTGACGTAGTTCGGCACGAGGGAGCGCAGGGCCTGCGGGAAGACGATCCTCGCGAACTGGTAGCGCTTCGGCAGGCCGAGCGCGGAGGCCGCCTCGTGCTGCCCCTGGTCGACGGAGAGGAGACCGCCGCGTACGACTTCGGAGGCGTACGCCGCTTCGTTGAGGCTCAGGCCGACGACGGCGACGGCCATGTCGGTGGCGAGGCGGGACTCGTCGAAGGTGAAAAAGGCCGGGCCGAACGGCACGCCCAGGCTCAACGTCTGATACAGCGCACTGAAGTTGTAGAGGAACAGCAGCACCACGATCAGCGGCACCGACCGGAAAAGCCAGGTGTAGACCCAGCTCACCGTGCGCAGCAACGGGTTCGGCGAGATCCTGGCCAGCGCGAGCAGCACCCCGCCGAGGAGACCCAACACCGCGCTGTACGCGGTTACTTCAAGGGTGACGAGCAGTCCGTCGAGGATCGTCGGGCGCAGGAACCAGTACAGGAAACGGTCCCACTGATAGAAGGGGTTGGTCACCAGCCCGTGGACGATCTGGGCGACCAGTACGAGCACGACGGCCGTGATGATCCAGCGGCCTGGCCGCCGGAGCGGAAGGACGCGTTGCGCCGCCGGAGGCCTGGGCGGAACGGGTCGGGGTATCACCTCGGCGGGCGGTGCCGAGCCGGAGGCCACAGCGATGCCCGGGGATTCACTCATGGAGAGCTCCAGCGGATTCGGGTGCCCCGGCCGGACCGCGCAAAGGCTGTGCCGCGCACCGCACCACGCCGATCAAGTACGGGGCGGGGGCACGTGGTGACGCACGGGTGCACGCAGAACGGGGTCCGGACGGGGAAGAGGGGGACGCCCCGCGAAAGCGGTGGACGTCAGAGGCTCAGAGCACCGGCGACCGTGACGGAAGAGCCGTCAGGCCTGGTGGCAAGTCCCCGTACACAGCGCGCTGTTGACGCGCAGCAGGTCGACGGTTCGGTCCGCGGACAGCAGGACTCGACCGCGGGACCGCCAGGCGGTCGTCCCCTCGGCTGCGTCCATCGCGTTCACCGTCACCATTCCGCCCCGTGGGGGCTCACGTCTGCCGAACAAGTCCTGCCGGGCAAGTCCTGCCGGGCGAGTCCTGCCGGGCAATGCCTGCCGGACGTGGTCCACGCCCGGGCTGCGCCGAAGTTATGCAGCTACCGAAGGGAATGTCAACGCCGGTGCGCACCACGGGAGATGCCCCGCGATGCGCCCCGGAGGGCGCCCTGGGGCGCCCGCACTTGGGTCCGCAGTGCGATTGCGGTGCACGGCGAAGCGTGCACGAGTTCACGAAGCTGACACGTACCGGTCCGGCCGGACCCCTCCCGGACCCCTCCCGGACCCCTCAGAGGTGCGAGTCCAGGAAGTCCTTGAACCCGGCACGGTCCATGGCCCCGGCCTCCGCCACCGCCTCCCCGTTCTTGATCAGCACAAAGGCCGGGGCGCCGGTGACGCCGAACCTCTTCGTCGGCCCCGGGCACCGGGTCATGTCCGCCCTGACGACCGTCAGCCGGCCCTCGTAGTCACCGGCCACCTCGCCCGCCACCACGTCCATTTCCTTGCACACCTTGACCACCTTGGGCCAGGTCCCGCAGAAGTACGCGAGCACCGGCCCGTCCGCCCTCGCGAGAATGAAGTCGAACTCGTCGCTCTCCAACGGTTGATGAACCCTGCTCGCCACCGGCACTCCCCATGTACTGAATGTTCTGATTAGTCGCAGTGCACTGAATGTACCGAGGAGCACACGGCATCAGGCGCACAGGGTGCGCATGGCGAGCAGCATCTGCCAGCTCCAGCCGATGCCGAGGGAGATCCGCTGGAGCAGCCCACCGAGGCCGTCCCAGCGCCGATGCGGACCGTACGCAGCACTGGACAGAACCATTGCCGTCGCAAAGAGCACTCCGCTGACGACCGAATACGCGGCCCACCCGGGCGGCTGGGACGAGGCGAACACGAAGCAGGCCGCAGCCAGGGCGAGGAACCCGCCGAAAGAGAACAGGTCGTGCAGGGCCCCCGCACGGGTGTGGTGCTGGAGTTGATCAGGGGTGCCGGAGGGGTAGCCGCCGACCGGGTCCGTCCGGAAGACCCCCGCACCCAGCAGGCCGACCGCCCATGCGCCGACCAGCACCGCGCCCCAGCCGGAGGGCCCCGCCCGCCACAGACCCACGGCGAAGAGCAGCGAAAGCGATCCCGTGAGGAAGAAGTTGGCGGTCTGCACCCACGCGCCACGGCCGAGGGCGAGCGAGCTGACGGGGTGGCGGAACGGTTCGTAGTCCGCGCGGCGGGCACCGGCCAGCAGGTACACGAGGGTGAAGAGAGGACCGGCGACCACCCCGCAGGTGAGCAGCACTTGATTTCCCATGCCGTCAATCTAAGTTGACGACGCGGAAAACGTCAACTGCCATTGACACCACGGGAGTTCACGGGGCGCTAGCCTGGAACCCGTAGCAATGCCACGCGGAATGGGGTCGGACCATGTCCTGGGCAACGTACGCATGCCGGTGCGGTCATCCGCGCTATCAGCACAGGGAGCCCCGGTTCTCGGGCTCCTGCACCAAGACCTGCTCGTGCCCCTCGTTCAAGGCGCCGCCGCCGAAGCCGGAGGAACCGGACGCCAACCCGCCGACGGCGCCGGAACCGGACCGCACACCGCACCCGTCCTGCCCGAACCAGGACCCCGACTGCATCGGATACCACCCCAACCTGTGGTGAGGGTGAGGGCGCATACCCAGTGACGGAGCTCGACAAGTCGAATTGGCGACTGGAGGGGGGCCGGACCCTCGGGTGCGGGCCCCCCTGCTCTCTCAGCCTGTCTCTCTCAACCTGTCTCTCTCAGCCGGTGTGCAGGATCCGGAAGCGGGTGGGTTCCGCCGGATCGCGGTCGACGACCTGGATCGGTGCCCAGGCCCACTGCCACACGCTGATGCCCGGCGTACGGGAGAACGTGATCTGCCCACGGGTTCCTTCGACCGACACGCGGGGCCAGGAGTCGGCGATGCGCGCGCGGTCCGTGCCGTGAGAGCGCAGTACGTCGGCGAGGACGGTGATCGTGTCGTAGCCCTCGAAAGCGACGAAGGAGGGCGCATCGGACAGCCGCTCGCGGAGGGCCTTGTCGACTCGTTCGCCGAGTGCGCCCAGGCGCTCGGGCAGGTAGCGCAGGAACGGGATCGCGGCGCCTTCGTCGCCCAGCAGCGTCGCCCATGCGGTGAGCTCCGGTTGCCCGGCCGGAGCACCGATCAAGATCTCGGCGAGGCGCGGGTCCCGGCGGACGGCCTGGACGATGGGCACCGCCGGCTCTGGGTGGCCGGCCAGGAGAAGGAGGGCGGTGGCGCCGCTGTCGGCGAGTTCGTCGCACAGGGCCGTGGGGGTGAGCACACCGGCGTCGAGTGCGACGAGAGTGCCGTCGCGCGGGGCGAGTCGGTCCCGCAGGATGCGGGCCCCGGACTCCCAGTAGACGCTCGGCTGGGCTGCGACGGCGATGCGGGTGTGGCCCGCGCCCAGGAGGAAGTCCGCGTAGATCCGCCAGCCGCGGGACTGCGGCGGGGCCAGTCGCGCCACCCAGTCCGTCGGCTGTTCGGTGAGCGCGTCGAGAACCGCCGACGAGCAGAGGAACGGCAGACCGAGCGCGTCCGCCCTGGCGGCAGCGGTACGGGCGACGACGCTGTGGTACTCCCCCGCCACCGCGGCCACGCCCAGGCCGGCCAATTCCTCCACGGCCGCCGCGGCCCGCTGCGGATCGGCCGCGGTGTCGCGGACCACCAGCTCAAGTGGCCTTCCGTCGATCCCGCCCGCTCCATTGACTTCGGAGACGGCCAACTCCATGCCGGCGAGCAGGTGTTGGCCTGACTCGACCCAGCCGGGCCGGGCCAGCGGTACGAGAACGCCGACCCGGACGGGCGCGTTCAACTCATCGGGCCGTGGCGGATGCACCTGGGTGATCATGTCGGCCATTGCATCCGCCACCGTCGCCGACGGGCAACCGAATTCTCTCGGTGTGCCGCTCAGACCAGCTCGCCCGCGCGGGCCACGACCCGTCCCGCGTGCACGACCATGTCCCGCTGCGGCATGTCCACCACGACCTGCGCGGTGCACTCGGCGCGCAGCAGCATGAAGTCGGCCGGGTCGCCGGGCGCGAAGCCGGCTCGGGCCAGGCCCATCACGTCGGCACCGCCGTGGGAGCCCACGGTGAAGCAGTCGTTCAGCTCCTGGTCGAGGCGGACGTCGGTGACCCAGCCCAGGATGTGCGTACGGTGCAGCATGTCGGCGTTGCCGAACGGGCTCCACGAGTCGCGTACGCCGTCCGAGCCGAGGCCGACGCGCACCCCGTGCTCGTGCAGCTTCGCGAGGGGGAGGACCAGGGATTCGTTGGGCGCGACCGTGGTGAGGGCGATGTCGAGTTCACCGAGGTCGGCGGCCATGGTGTCGAGGTCGCCCTCGGACATCCTGGTCAGGCAGAAGACATGACTGACCGTCACCTTGCCGCGCAGGGACAGGGACCGGGTGCGCTCGATGATGCCGCGCAGCACCTTGACACCCTTCTCGTCCCGGTCGTGCAGGTGGATGTCCACGCCGACGCCGTACCGGTCGGCGAGCCGGAAGACGAGGTCCAGCTGCTCGTCGAGGGCGTGGTCGAAGCTGATCGGGTCGATGCCTCCGATCATGTCGACGAGGCCGCTGCGCGCGGCGTCCTCCAGGAGCCCCGCGGTGCCCGGCGTACGGATCACTCCGTGCTGCGGGAAGCCCACGATCTGTACGTCCAGGGCGTGCGCGAGCTTCTCGCGCGCCTCGGCGACGCCTTCGAGACCCTTCAGCCCGTACGCGGGAGCCACGTCGGCGTGCGCGCGCATGGCGCGGGTGCCGCGCGTCACGGCGTGTGCCATCAGCCCGTACGCCCGCTCCCCCACCGAGCGGCGCTCGCTGCGGAACACCTCGACGTCCTGGGCGCAGTACTCCGCGATCCCACTGGCGGGCTTCCGGGACAGCCAGTCGCCGCCCCAGGTGGTCTTGTCGGGGTGGATGTGCGCGTCCACGAGGGTGGGCAGTGCGAGCCGGCCGCCGCCGTCGACAATCCGGGCGTGCTGGGGGGCGGGGCGGTCGCTGATACGGCCGTCGACCACCGTCAGGTCGACGGCCTTCTTCGCGCCGAAGGGCCGTACGTTGCGGAAGACCACGGTCTCGCGGGGGCGGCGGTCGTGGCCGCCCGCCTCGGCGGCGGAGGCGGTGGCCGTGAAGGAGGGGGTGAAGGCGGCGGTGCCCGCGAGGGACGCGGCTCCGGCGAGGACTCCGCGCCGGGAGAGGGGAGGGGGGACCATCGGGGATCTCCTTGGGTGCGCTGTCGTGGGGGCCAGTCGCACTTTTGTATACCAAGAGTCGGAAGCGGACAAGATCCGTCGCACATTTACGAGAGAGATGGCGGGTGTAGAGGGAGGAGGGCAGCCCCCACCTACGCCTTGGTATACAACTCGTCGCCGAAGAGTGAGCGCAGCGCCACCGCGCGGCTGTCCCGCACATGCAGGAACGTCGCCGCGGCCGCCGACTCCTCGTCCCCGGCCGCGATGTGCCGGAGCATCTCCGCGTGCTGGGCCCGCATGTGCGCGGGCTCCTCGCGCATCCCGAACAGCAGCTGAAGCTGCCAGCTCAGCTGTTCCATCGTGCGGACCAGCAGCGGGTTGCCGGCCAACGCCACGATCTCGTCGTGGAACGCCGTGTGCGCGGCCACCTCCCGCTCACCCGCACCCACCGCGGCCGCACGCTCCGCGCGCTCCAGCAGACCACGCAGCTCCGCCACGCCCTGCGGCTCGCCCGCGAGGCCCTTCGGCTCCCCCGCGGCGGCCGCCACCCGGCGGGCCGCGAGCCGCGACGCCTGGACGGCGAGCGGCTCCCACACCTCGTACAGGTGCCGTACGTCGTCCCGCTCCAGGCTGCGCACCCGCACACCGCTGTGCGGCAGCAGTTCGAGGAGCCCCTCGGCGACCAGGGCGCGCAGTGCTTCGCGCACAGGTACGCGGGACATCTGCAGCTCCTCGGCGACCTCGCGCTCCACCAGGCGCGAGCCCAGCGGGTAGCGCCGGTCGACGATCCGCTGCCGCACCGCGTCACGGGCCTGCGCGCTCAGCGAGGGACGGGGTGCGGATACGTCCGCCTCCGGCTTCTCTCCCGCCGGCCGCTCTCCCGTACCCGCTCTGCCGCCTGTCACCTGGACCGTCCTCCGCTCGCCGTATCCCGGCGAGGATACGCGGCGGACGGTCCCGGTCAGTCCTCGCGGCCGGTGGCTGCCACGGTGACGACGAGGACGCGTGGCGAGTCTGTTAGGTTTGCCTACCCTAAGTGGATCGTGGAGGGCGGGGCGATGGCCAAGGACGGGAAGTACCGCAAGCCGGAGCGGCGGGAGTTCCTCGTCGCGCAGGTGGTGGCGCGCAAGCGGATCAGCCCGAATTTCGTCCGGGTCACCATCGGCGGTCCGGCCCTGAACGGCTTCCGGCCGATGGGGTACGACCAGTGGTTCCGGCTGTTCCTGCCCACCGACAAGGGGCTGCGGCTGCCGAGGCGGAGCAGCGGGCTGTGGATGGCCGAGTATCTCCTGATGCCCAGGAGCACCCGGCCGATCGGCCGCAACTACACCGTGCGCCACCACCGTACGGAGGGAACGTACGGCGAAGGTCCCGAGCTCGACATCGACTTCGTCCTGCACGAGGACGCGAAGGGCGAGCTGGGGCCCGCGGCCAAGTGGGCGCGGGACGCCGCGCCGGGGGACGAACTCGGCATCTTCGACGAGGGCATCACCTTCCTGCCGCCCGAGTCCGCGCGGTGGCGGCTGCTGGTCGGTGACGAGAGCGCGCTGCCGGCCATCGTGGGCATTCTCGGCTCGACCGCCGACACCGTGCGGACCGAGGCGTACATAGAGGTACGGGACCCGGCGGACGCGCAGGCCGTGGAGCCCCGTGAGGGCACCACCGTCCACTGGGTGACCAGGGGCGCCGGTTCGCAGCCCGGCGATGCGGCGCTCGCGGCGGTCCGCGCGGCGGTGCTGCCGGACGGGCCCGGATACGCGTGGGCTGCCGGGGGCCAGCGGCTCGCCACCGGGGTGCGGCGGCACCTGGTCGCTGACCGGGGATTCGGCAAGGAGTCGGTGACCTTCACCGGCTACTGGCGCTGAGCGGGGCCTCGGCCGGACCTCACTCCGCCAGGACGAGCCCGGTCAGCACCCTGCGCACCGCCCGCTCGAACATCACCTGCGGGTCCTCCGCCGGGTCGGTCCCAGTCCCGGTACCGGTACCGGCTCCGGCCGACTCCGCCATGGCCGCCGCGAGATGCGGGCGGTCCCCCCGGCCGGCCGCCCGGCTCAGGTAACCGGCCTGTGCGGCACGGCGGTTGCCCGCGTCGTACGCGTCGCTTCCCTGGAGTTCCGTACGGGCGAACTGTGCGACCAGGGCGTTCATGAGGGCCACCACTTCCATCTTGGCGCGGCCCGGCAGCCGGACGGGGGCCAGCGCCCGCAGCGCGTACTCCAGGAAGTCCAGGCTCCGGGGGCCCAGCCGGAGCGGTTCCGGCGGGACGTCGGTCAGCCAGGGGTGGCGCAGCTGGACGGCCTTCGTACGGGAGGCGAGCGCGGTCAGGTCCTCGACCGGGTCGCCGCCGAGCGGAACGTCGAGGGCGACTTCGCCCGCCACCGCGTCCACCATCAGGTCGAGCAGGTCCTCACGGCCGGAGACGTAACGGTAGAGGGACGCCTGACCCGTGCCCAGGGCCTGGGCCACCGCGCGCATCGACACCGCCGGCAGGCCGCCGCGGTCGGCGAGCTCGACGGCGACGGTGGCCAGTTCCGCGCGGCTGTGGACGGCGGCGGGGCCGCGCGTGCCCCGTTCCGGCCGGTCCCAGACGGTCACGGCTACCTCGGGCCCCTGCTCCGCCCGGCCCGGCCGCCCCGCCCGCCCCACTCGCTCGGCTTTTCGCTCCACTTGCCCTTCGCCCCTCTCCCCCGCTGCCGGTGATTCCTCCGCTACTCTAAAACTGCGAACACCGATCGCAGTTAATCGTCATCGTAGTCGTGGGAGGTTCTCGTGTCCTCATCGTCGATACAGCCGACACCGCCGATACAGCCGATACGGCCGACACCGCCGATACATCCGTGGGGACCGGTCCGCTGGGCCGAGAACGGCATCGTGAAGCTGGCGTTCGACCGGTTCACCGAAGGGGCGGACGGTGAACCCCTGCTGCTGGCAACGGGGTTGGGCGCCAACCGGCACTGGATTCCGGACGGACTGTGCCACCTGCTGGCCGCACAGGGCTTCGCGGTGGCCAGGTACGACCAGCGCGACGGCGGGGAGTCCACCCATCTCCCGCCCACCGCCGCCCGCAACCCCCTCTCCGCGCTGTTCGCCAAGCGCGGAGAGGCGTACACGGCCGAGGACATGGCGGACGACGCCGCAGCGGTCATGGACGCCCTGGGGTGGCCATCGGCCCACCTGCTGGGTGTCTCGCTGGGCGGCGCCGTCGCCCAGCGGGTGGCGCTGCGGCACCCGGAGCGGGTCCGGACGCTCACCACCATGGCCGCCGTGCCCGGCGACGTCTCCGGGCTGCGGACCATGCGCTTCATCCGGATGCGGACCCTGGCGAAGTTCGCCCGCCTCACGTTTCCCGATACGCCCGAGGGAGCCGTCGAGGCCGGGCTCGCTGTCTCCCGGCTGCTCGCCTCGCCGAACCGCTCCTTCGACGAGCGGGCCGGCCGGGCCGCCGCCGAGCGCAACGCCGACAGCGGCATGCACGACCAGCAGGCGCAGAGCCGCCAGATCGGCGCGCAGTGGCACGGTCCGCCGATCAGCTCCGTCGCCCGGCCGACGCTGGTCCTGCACGGTGCGGACGACCCGCTCATTAAGCCCGCGGCGGGCCGGGCGATCGCCTCCCGGATCCCCGGCGCCCGCCTGGTGCTGCTGCCCGAGGTGGGCCACGAGTTCCCCGAACGCGCCTGGGAAAGCGTCGCCGCCGAAATCCGCGCGCTCGCCGAAGTGCCGCCGTACGAAGGTCAGTTGCGGTAGGCGGCGGTCGCGATCCGGACGAACGAGCGGATCAACGAATTCACTCCTCGACGGCGCGCACCACCGGGCCCTCGCGGGGCTCTCCGCCGTTCCAGTACGACTGCCAGAGCGGGTCGGCCCCCTCCGGGAACACGAACCAGCGGCGGTCCGCCAGGTCGGCGAGGTGCACGCGGTCCCCCTCGGGCTGAGCAGTCAGCCCTCGCCCTGCGGCGGCCGACCGGCTCCGGCCTTCGTACTGCCCGGCACGCGCAGGGGGCGGCCCGTGAGCGTCAGAAGTACGAGGGGGATCGCGGCCGCCGCCGTCAACGCGGCCAGCAGCGGCGCGCGTTCACCGGGCGTGAGGTGGTGCAGCATTCGGATGTGGATCACCAGGTGGGGCAGGGCGAAGACGAGGTACACCGCGAGGCCGGTGCGGACCACGGCCTGTTGCAGGGTGGCCGCACCGACGCCGAGGGCGACGGAGGTGGCCAGGCTCATCGCGCCGTAGTCCATCATCAGGTGGGCGTTGTACGGCATTCGCATGCCCACCGAGGGGATGTCGAAGAACGAGCGCGGGGACAGCAGCGCCCAGCATCCGACGGCGAACTGTGCCGCCGCCAGGAAGACCAGGCCCGCCCGGAGCCAGCCGCGCGCGCTCATCCGCGCCGCCCCTGGGCCGGGCGGGTGGCCGCCAGGTACTGCGCGAAGGTGGTCCGGCCGTCGGCATGCCCGGGAGTGAGGTGGGCTCCCTGCCGGTAGGCGCGCATGACGGCGCCGGGCACCGGCACCGCCAGCACCGGACGGCGCAGGCCGCAGGCCCGTGCCCAGGCCCGTGCCAGGTCGGTGGCGGTGTGCACCTGGGGCCCGCCCATGTCGTCCGCCCGGCCCTGGGGTTCCGTATCGGCGAGGGAGAGAAGGCGGTCGGCCACGTCGCCGGTGCCGATGGGCTGGAAGCTGACGCCTGCGGGCATCAGGACCGCCGGCAGCCGTCGCTGGGCGGAACACATCCAGGCGATCAGTTCGTGGAACTGGGTGGCGCGCTGGACCGTCCAGGGCAGGCCCGAGTCCGCCAGGAGCCGTTCGGACTCCAGCTTCGCGCGGTAGTAGGGCAGGGGCACCCGGTCGACACCGACGATGGACGGGTAGACCAGATGGGGGCGGCCGGCCCGCAGCGCCGCCGCCACCAGGTGGCGGAGGGCATCCACGTCAGAGCGGTTGTTGCCGGTGGCGCAGTGGATGACGGTGCTGGTTCCGGCGAGGGCCTCATCCAGACCGCGCCCGGTCAGCAGGTCGCCGACCGCCCAGTCGGGTGACGGTGCGGTCGCGGCGGGGCGCGGGCCGCGGCTCAGTACGCGGACGGTGTGTCCGGCGGTCAGGAGCCGGCCCACCAGCGCACTGCCGAGCCGGCCGGTACCGCCCGTCACCAGGATCATGTTCGTCACGTGGGGCAACCTCCGTAGGGATGCGGTCCCGGCGACGACCGGTCCCGCGCGGCTTTCCGTTCACCCACGACGACGAAACGAACTCTTCCGGATGTGACACCGGCGTGTCAACGCCTCGAAGTCCCGATGCCTCAGAGTCCCGATGCCTCGAAGTCCCGATGTCTCAGAGTCTCGATGCCTGGACGTCTGGACGCCTGGACGCCTGGACATGCCCCTGCGGCTTTCGACCATGGTGCGAGCACCCGCCCGCCCGTTGACTGGTCGCATGACACAGAGCAGGGGTTCTCAGGCGGTTCTCGCCGCGGCGGCCGTGACGACCGGGCTGGTCGCAGGCGTCTGGTACGGATTCGCCTGCGGGGTGATGCCCGCGCTCGGGCGCAGCGGCGACCGGACCTTCATCGAGGTCATGCAGCACATCAACGACGCGATCCAGAACCCGGTGTTCTTCGCGGGCCTCTTCGGCTCCCCGGTCCTCGCCGCCGTCGCCGCCCGGCAGCAGCGCCGTACGCCGGCGAACCGGTGGGTGCTCGCAGGGCTGGCGCTCACCGTCCTGGTCCTCGTAGTGACGTCGGCGGCGAACGTACCGCTCAACGACGCACTCGCGGCCGCGGGTGCCCCCGGGCGGATCAGCGACCCGTCAGCCGTACGGGAGGCCTTCGAAGATCCCTGGGTGCTCTGGAACACCGTGCGCGCCGTACTGTCCACCGCCGCTCTGGCCTGCCTGTGGCGCGCCACGTCCGCGCGCTCGCAGTCCCGTCCGCCCACCCCGTGACATGTGACGTACGTCCCTGGACATCCATGGGTGAACCGGCCGGTTGTGGGAAGGCAGTGCAAGATCCACGTGCCGCGCGGCGGCACGCCCGCCGCGCGACCGCGCAGCCGCGCCACCACACCCGAGGAGCTCCGAATGACCCACGACCAGGACCTGCTGCCCGCCCCCAACGTAGCCGAGGCGCTCGACGGGCAGCTGAACCGCGGGAGAATGCCCACCGATGCCGTGCACGTCACGGTCAACGCCCTGCCCACCGCTGAGGAGGGCGACAAGGTGAACCTGTGGCTGACCGGCTCCGGCAGGGAGTACGTGGAGGGCCGCACCGTCGGTCCTGCGGGCAGCGTCGTCTTCTCGGTCCCCGCCGACACCCTGCCCGCCGCCCCCGCCAAGCTCAACGTCTCGTACCACCTGCACCGCAGCACGCAGCTGCTCGGCATATCGGCCGTACTGCACCTCACCGTCGCCTAGAGCCTGTCCACCGGGCGGCCCCAGGGACCGGATCCCACCCACACGGACGCGATGATTTTTGGCCGGTAGGTGAGTCATACCGGGTGCACAGACATTTCCGCGCGGAGAATTCCGCACGGAGATTCCCGCAGAATTCCGCACCCGGAAGGCAGACAGCATCATGGGCACACTGATCGTCACCGCGTTCGTCACCCTGGACGGGATCGTGCAGGCGCCGGGCGGCCCCGGTGAGGACGACAGCGCGGGTTTCGAGCACGGCGGCTGGCTGGCGCCGTACGCCGACGAGGGCTTCGGCGAGCTGATGGGCAGGATCTTCGAACGGTCCGCCGACCACCTGCTGCTCGGCAGGAAGACGTACGACATCTTCGCCGGCTACTGGCCCTGGGTCGCCGACCCGGAGGAAGCGATCGCCGGGAAGCTCAACTCCATGCCGAAGTACGTCGCTTCGCGCACCCTGGACACGCTGGAGTGGCAGAACTCCCATCTCCTCAAGGGCGAGGCCGCGGAGTCCGTCGCGCGCCTCAAGCAGCAGGTCGACGGCGTGATCATGACGCAGGGCAGCAGCGATCTCATCTCCACCCTGCAGCAGCACGACCTCGTCGACGAGTACCGGCTGCTGGTCGCCCCCGTGGTCCTCGGCACCGGAAAGCGGCTCTTCCACGAGGGTGCCGCCCCTGCCGCCTGGACGCTGACCGAGTCCAGTACCACCGGTGCGGGCGTCCAGTACTGCGCCTACAAGCGGGCGGGGAAGCCCGAGTACGGGTCCGTCGGGTAGGGCGCGGACCGCGGGATTCATGCGGACTGCGGGATTCATGCGGACTGCGGGATTCATGCGGACGGTGTAAGGCAGCCATGCCCACGATGTGCTTGATTCCCGGGTTCTTCATCTTGCTGTACTCACCATCTACGGGTGACCACACCACGGAGCACCACACCACTCAACTCCCTTGCCCCGCAGTCGAGTTCACCCCTTGCCGGACCGGGTCGCCGGACCTTCCTCACCGCGCTGGGAGCCCTGGCCACCACCACCGCCCTCGGCGTCCCGGCCTACGCCTCGGAGGCGGCCCTCGACGCCGCCACCGCCACCGAGTACGTCGACGTGCAGTTGCTCAACATCACTGATCTGCACGGGTACTTGCAGGGCCCCACCGGCAGCGACTCCGTCATCGAGGGCAACGGCGGCAGGACGTACACGGTGGGCGGGGTGGCCGCCATGGGCACGCATCTGGAGCAACTTCGGGACGGGCGGCGAAATTCTCTGTTCTTCGCTCCGGGGGACCTCTTCTCGGGGTGGGAGTTCGACGCCGCCGCGTTCTCCGACGAGCCGACGATCGAGGCCCTCAACAAGCTGGGCCTCGACTTCGCGACCGCCGGGAACCACGAGTTCGACAAGTCCCCCGCCAACCTGCTCCAGCACATGGAACGCGGGCACGCCTACCCGGTCGCCGGACAGGACACCGGTTTCCGCGACTCCACGGGGCGGCGCTTCCGGGGTGCGGACTTCCCGTACTACTCCGCCAACGTGGTCCGCACCCGCGGCGGGCGGACCGTCCTGCCGCCGTACCACATCGAATGGGTGAGGGGCCCGCGCGGGCAGCGGATTCCGATCGGGTTCATCCATCTCACCGTCTTCGGGGCGGAGTTGCTGCCCAACTCCTTCCACCCCGGCCTGAAGACCCTCGACGAGATCGCCACCGCCGACCGGTGCGCGAAGGAGCTCAAGCGGCGCGGGGTGAACGCGATCGTGCTCAGCATGCACGACGGTGCGGTCGCGGGCACCGACTTCAACAGCGGCAGCGACCCGTTCGGGCCCGCCTACGACCTGGCCCTGAAGGTCTCCCCCGACATCGACGCCATCGTCACCGGGCACTGGCACTGCCGGTTCAACATGATGCTGCCCGACCCGAACGGGGTGCCCAGACCGTTCGTCGAGGCCGGGTTCCACGGCCAGGTCATCAACGAGATCAACCTCAGGCTCGACCCCCGCACCGGAAAGGTCGTCCGGGAGCTGACCGTCTCCACCAGCCACCCCAACACCCGCGACGTCACCCCGCACCGCGACCTCAAGGCGATCGCCGACTACTGGGCCGGGCAGGCCGCCGGGCGGGCGGGCAGCCGGATCGGCCGGCAGACCGCGCCGCTCACCCGTACCCGCAACGCGCTGGGCCAGAGCACCATGGGCGACCTGGCCGCCGACTGGGCGCTGTGGGCGGCGCGCAGGCCCGTGCCGTCGTACGACGACTCCAACATCCACCGGTACGCCCCCGCCCACCTCGCCCTCGTGCCGCTCGCGCCGACGGTCGGCCAGTCCTTCGTGCGGGGCGATCTGATTCCGGCGGCCGGTTCCGACGGCGCGGTGAGCTTCGGGCAGGCGTGGCGGGCGATCGGTTACGGCTCCCCGACCGTCTGCGCCACGGTGACGGGGCAGCAGATCCATGACGCCCTGGAGCAGCAGTGGTCCACCGGGCCCGGCGGTACGCTGCGGTTCGCGCCGCTGGCCGTGTCCGGCAACGTGCGGTACTCCTTCGACGCGGCCGGCGCCGTCGGTGACCGCGTCGACCCCGGGGACGTGCGCATCGACGGCTCGCCCCTGCGGCTCGACCGGGACTACCGGCTGGCCACCTCCTCGTACACCTTCCTCGGCATGGACGGATACCCGGCGCTCAGCACGTACCGGGAGCCCTACCGGCACCAGCGCGACTTCGAGGGCTTCATCGCCTACGTGCGCGACCAGCGGGTGCTGAGGCCGTCCGCGCGGGACCGCGTCGCGGTGAAGAACGCGGGGCTGCGGGAGACCGCTGCCGCCGCCGGGAGGATCACCGACCCGCCCACGCCCGTGCGGGAGGACGGCAGTGCGCTGCCGCCCGCGGTCGCCGCGATCCTCACGGCGGGCGGACCGCGCGCCCGGCGGCACGGCGGGCTCCGGCCGCCCTGCTGAGGCCCTCCGTCGGATTCAGCCGTTCGGCCGAGCGCGGGTGCGGCAGGGGTGGGCAGTACGCGTGATTCCCGGGAGAGTCGGGAGGAAGGGAGGCGGAGAGAACGCGCGGCGCGGCGGGGGCGCGCCCGGAAGAGATGGGGCTGGCATGGACAACCGGTGCACGGGTTTCGTCGAGTGGTGGGACCGGGCCGCGGGACGGGGCTTCATCGTCCCGCTCGGCTGGCAGGACCCGATAGCCGTCCGGCGCGACGACATCGAGGGCGACTGCAAGAGCCTCTCCCCCGAACAGCAGGTCACCTTCGCGCTCACCCTGGGATCCAGCGGGTTCGAGGCGAAGGAGGTACGGCCTTGAGGTACGGCCGCAAGGAGGTACGGCCGTAGGGCCTGTCCGGCGGACAGACCCTACGGCTCTCAGCGGTGCGGGCGGCCCTGGTCGGGGCCGTCCGGGTGGTCATGGCCCGGACGGTGCGGGTGGCCCTGCTCGGGGTCGTCCTCAAGCGTCTGCCAGGTCTTGCCGTGCTGACTGCCCCCTGTCGGGTGCGGCTCGTTCTCGCCCGGGTCGGACACCTTCTTCCTGCTCGCACGGCGGCTTCCCCATGCGAAGGCCGCCAGCAGCACGAGGACCAGCAGGACGCCCAGCACGATGAGCAGCAGGGAAGCCGTGTGCTCGGCCGACAGGACCACTGAAGAGTTCATGTGTTCCTGGGTACCCCTGATGTGCGCACCCAGCAATCGGGGATACCCGTGCGGAGTCTTTCGCTGGCACCCGGGTGAAAACGGGCACCCTACCGGTGTCAGCTCCGGGCGGGGTCCGCGTGCATCCAGTAAGGCGGTTCTGGACCGCGACCGGCGGGGACTGGTGGACCCAGGCTCCGGCGGGCTCCCGGCCCTTGAGGAGCTCGACGAACTCCTTCGAGCGCGATCCCTGCTGGTGGGCGGCCCTGCCGAGAGTGACCTTGACCTTGCCGGTGACCCGGCTCAGGTCGTACCAGGTGTACGGCGAGAAGACGTTCAGCGGGGCGGCCAGCGGCAGAAGCCGAGACGATTCCCGCCGACGGCTGTTCACCGCCGCTGGACGCCTTGAGCAGCTCCCGGACCTCGCCCGCGGGCAGGAGGTAGTCGAAGCCGACGTGGGTGAACGTGCCGTAGAAGAAGGGCAAGCTGCTGCCCTCGACGTCGGCGGGCAGGGAGGCGTTGTTGACTGCGCCGCTCATGCGGGCTGCTCCCTGGCGGAGGAGGAATGAGGGGAGGAGGGATGAGAGGAGGAGGAGTGAGGGGACGAGGAGTGGGTGGTCTGGGCGGGTAGCTTCGCCAACTCCGCGTGCTTCTGGGCCAGTTGGGCCGCCTCGGCCCGCGCCTGCGCGAAGAGCTTCGCGTCCAGTTCGTACGTCGGGCTCGCGTGGACGCCCTTGGCGGCAAGGTCCGCCTTGGGGTGCGGGTTGCGGTAGAGCCGCTGCGACTCGTCGCGCAGGGCGAGCATCAGCGGTACGGCCTCACTCATCAGCGCGGGGCTGCCCTGGAAAGTGAGCTCCAGGACGCCCATCATGAAGGCGTAGAGCGCGTTGAACTTCCGTGCCCGCTGGTGGAGTTCGGGGTTTCCTGCGTAGTCCGCCAGCTTGGCGTCCGGGTCGATGGTGTACGCGTCTTCCCAGGTGATGTCGAGCAGCGGTCCGCTCGGCGCGGAGCGCGGCAGGTCGTGCTTGCCGTACCGCCGCCCCTCGTGGATCTCCTTGAAGCGGAAGTAGTGGGCGACCTGCCGCTCCTCGCCGAAGATCTTGTCGTCGCTGTCCCAGATGGTGTCCTGACTGCCCTCGCCCTGTTCGCTGATGACGTCGACGGCCAGCAGCGCGCTCCTGAGGCCGGTGACGGGGAACACCTCGCCGCCGGAGTTGTAGAAGTCCGCCGGGCCGAGCTGGCGGCCGGCCGGGCCGGTGAAGATGGTCCTGTTCTGTTTGCGGGCCGCCTTCTCCAGGGTGTCCAGGCCGGTGCGGACGGCCCCGTAGAACTGCCCGATGGAGGTCCAGGTCCGGTCCGGCGCATGCGGGTCGGGCGGTACGAGCGAACGGGGCAGCTCGATGCGCATGAAGGTCTTCAGGGCCTCGGGCGAGTAGTGCCTGAGCTTGATCAGGGGCAGGCTCGGGGCACCGAACGGCAGCCTCGCCGGGTAGCTCCGCACGACGTGCGAGAGGTCGGGGGTGCCGCCCACCGCGTTGAGCAGGTTGGCCGCCAGGGTGAGGTGGAGCATCTCCTCCAGGACGACGCCGCGGATCACCTCGCAGCCGTACGCGTTGGTCCCCGGCAGAATCGAGTACAGGCCCGTGAGGTACACGGGGATCGTCAAGTGCTCGATTTCCAGGGCGGCTTGGAGGTACGTGCGGAGTTCCTCGACGGTCGCCGGCGGGGCGAATTCGGTCTTCGCCAGTTCGTACACGGTGCTCACGGCGTCACCTCGTCCCTGCTGCGGTTCGTCTCTGCTGCGGAGGTCTCGCGGGTGGCCGGCTCTCGCGGGCCGGCCACGGTCACCGGCTGGTGCAGCTCCGCCAGGTCCCGGTGGATGCGTGCGGCGCTGCGCAGGGCGAGCGCGGCCATGGTGAGGGTGGGGTTGCTCGTGCCGATGGACGGCATGCTGCCGCAGCCGACGGCGAAGAGGTTGGGGTGGTCGTGGGTGCGCTGGTCGGCGTCCACCACGGAGGTCGCCCGGCGGGTGCCCATGACGTGGGTGCCCGCGCCGTGTCCTGCGCCGTGGTAGCCGAGGTCCAGCTCCGCGGACTGTTCGTCCGGCCGGTGCTTGAAGTAGCCGACGGGCTTCGTGCCGTCCTCCTGCGGTCCGAGAGCGGTGTGGTCCTTCGCGCCGAGCCACGTGAAGATCTGCTCGGAGGCCCGGCGGGCGGCGTACAGCCCGTCCATGACCCGTTTGTCGAGGTCGTAGTGGATGACGGGGCGCGGATTGCCCATGCCGTCCCGGTGCGTGCGGGGGTCGATGGTGACCCGGTTGGTGGAGAGTGCGTGCTGCTCGACGGCGATCTGGAGCTGCACCTGCCGGTTGATCTGGTCGCCGAGGGAGTGCCGCAGCTTCGGCCCGAAGTACCCGTCGGGCCGGACCTCCCCGCTGCCGTCCCCTCCGAGGCCGAGCATCCGGCCGACGCTGCTGAGCGGGGCGCCGGTGGCCCAGCCCCACCCCCAGTTGCCGATCTCGATGCGGAACGGCGCGCGGGAGAGCCGCCCGGTACCGGTCCTGAAGCACTCCAGGCCCGAGGTGTGCCCCGGCCCGCGGAACGCCCCGATCGGGTCGCTCGCCGGCATTTCCGCCCAGGCCAGCAGGGTCGGGTGGTCCATCAGGTGGCAGCCCACGTACCCGCTGCTGTTGGCGAGCCCGGAGGCGAGCAGCAGCACCGCGTTCTCGACGGCGTGCGCGGCCAGTACGACGATGTCGGCCTCGACCGTGTAGGCCTGGCTGGCGGGCGTCGCCGGATCCCCGTACTCCCGGAACTCCACCCCCCTCACGCTGTCGCCGCGCCCCGGCAGCACCCGGCTCACCACGCACCGCGTCGCCACGTGCACCGAGTCGGTGAAGTCCTGCTGGAGGCGCAGCGGCGACGACTTCGCCTGTACGGGACAGATGGGCGTGCAGCTCGCGTTGCCGACGCAGCGCTCCCCGAAGTTGGGGATGCCGACGGCGCCGCGCGGCCGGTACGGCTTGCCGCTGCCGTCGTCGTACCGCGGGTTGGGCGTGCTGTTGCGGCCCTGCGGCAGCCCGTAGACCTTGAGCCGGTACGCCTGCTCCTTGGCGACCTTGTCCTTGTACTCCTTGCCGTCGAGGAGTGTGCGGAACCGCTCGTCCTGGTAGCTCGGCGGGATCTGCTCCATCGGGTACTCGTAGTCGGCATCCGGTACGACACCGAGCTCGTGCTGCGCGCAGGCGTCGCCCGCGGTGCCGATGAGCCGCTCGGCCTCGCGGACGTAACCCTCCAACTCCCCTGCCGTGACCGGCCAGTCGAGGCCATAGTGGTAAGTGCTCTTCGTCGCGTAGTCCTCGGGGAACATCCGCGGCACCGCACCCAGCCAGTGCATCGCGGCACCGCCGAGTGCCCGGATGTAGTCCGTGCCGTACGGAAAGGGGCCGGTCTGCTTGAAATGCCCGGTGGCCAGGTAGCGGCCGGTCTCCTTGTCGGGGCTCAGGTCGAGGACGTCGGGGAAGGGGGCGGCGGTGTTGGGGCGGTAGGCGGAGTTGGGCACCTTGGCGACGGCGCCGGAGAAGGTGCGGACGGTGTCCTGGAAGCCCTCCCAGGTGTCGGTGCCGCCGTTGCCGGCCTCCAGGACCAGCACCCGCCAGTTCTGCTTGCCGAGGTGGCGGGCGAGCAGGCTGCCCGCCCAGCCGCTGCCGACGACGATGGCGTCGTACCGCCGCCCGTCGACGGCGGCCCCGGTGGTCTTGACGGTCATCGGCCGCTCACCTGCTCTCCTTCTTCTCGCGCGGGTTCTTCTTGTACGGGTTCCTCTCTTACGGACTCTTCTCGTACGGGCTCTTCTCGTACGGGCTCGGGGTGCGGGGCGGCGAACGGCACCGCCGACGGGGGCACGGATCGCGACGCGCGGGCGCCGGGCAGCAGATGGGCGGGCACGTCCTGGGCGACGGCGCCGGTCGGTCCGTAGTGCTCGGGTTCGTACGCGGCCAGGACCACCTGGGCGATCTCGGCCTCGGTCGGCAGCGCCGGCGGGTTGTCCGCCCACGTTCCGAAGCCCGGCGGCTTCGCCCCGGAGGGGTGTCCGCCGAAGGACCGCCAGACCAGGCCCTCGGGATAGCTGGTCGGCGAGGCCATGGATTCGGTGTTGGGGCGTTCCCGCCGCAGCTGCGCGTGGACGGCGGGCGCGAGCCTGGGCCAGGCACCGGTGTACCAGAGGTAGACGAGCGCCCGCGCCAACTCCCTTTCGTGCTTGGGCAGTTGGACGGGGCCCTGCCCGGCCTTCAGTAACTCCTCCCACACTTCGAGGAAGCTCGCGAAGTGCGTGGCACCGACCTCCCGGCGCGCGGTGTCCAGGTAGAGCTGTGCCATTCCGGTGCCGTGCAGGTCGTACGCGGCGAAGCCGGTGAGCGGCACGCAGAGCCGTACGAAGCGGGTGAGCGGATCCTCAACAGGGCCCGCTTCAGGATTACTTGTCGACATCGGCGCCTCCCTTCTGCTGTTGTTGCTGCTGCTTCTGCTGTCGTGGCGGGAGCAGATGGCCGGCCAGCCGCTGCGTGAGGGCGACGGCGGCCTGAGTGAGGGCTGTCTGCCACACGTCGGCATATGCACAAACACCGGGCAGCAAAGCGGAGTTGGTCAGTTGAGACGTGTACATGCCGATCTCGTCCACCAGGGAGGGCGATGGAACGATTTTCCGCTCATGCGCGAAATGGCCTCGGTGCCCCGGAAGTTCACCGCGCAGGGTGAATCTTCGGACGGATGAACAGCACTCACTCCCCCACCAGAAATGAGGTGACTCAACGGTCCGCGGGGACGAAGGGGCGGGTGGTGGCGGGTGTGTCCGTCTTGCACACGGCGCCGTCGGCGGGGTGGGTGCCGTGGACGAGGGCGGCGTCAACTGCGCTGTTGACGCACGTATTGGTGCCGTAGGAGCCGTGTCCGACCCCTTCACGCGTGAGCAGGACCGCAGAGTCCAGGGTTCGGGTCATGTTCTCGGCCCAGTGGTGGGGGGTGACGGGGTCCAGTCGGCCCGCGACCACCAGTACCGACGGTGCACCAGCACCTGTGAGCGGCTTGGTGACACGGTCCTTGTTCGGCGCGGGCCACCGGGCGCAGTTCAGGGCGGAGTAGGCGGCCCGGGGCCCGATCCGCTTGGCCTCGGTGACGGCCCTGGTGGCTGCGGCCTTGTGCGCGGCGATGCCGGCCGGGGTCTGCCAGTCGGCGCAGCGTACCGCGGTGTGGACTTCGAACATCGCGGTGGGGACAGGGAAGGGGGATACCGTGACGCTGCTCCACAGGGTGTACAGGGGCGCGCCGTTGCCTTCCTGTGCGGCCAGCAGCGCCGAGGTCAGCAACGGCCAGGCCTTCTGGTCACCGGCCAGGGCTCGGGTGGCCTCAAGGGCCATGGCGCCGTCGAGTCGGCCGCCCGGGGCGACGCCCTTGGCGGGTGCGATCTTCAGCGGCTTCGCTTCCAGCGTGTCGATCAGTGTGTCGAACGCCGCCTGCGGGTCTCCCGCTCCGAACGGGCACACCGCGGTCCCTTCGGTGCGACAGGTCTTGAACCAGGCGTTGAGCGTCCGTTCGCTCGCCACGGCGACGTCGTTGAGGAAGGTGAGGGAGTTGCCGAACCACAGGTTGGTGTCGACGGGCGCGTCGAGCACCATCCGGCGGACGCGGTGAGGGAACAGAGTGGCGTACATCGGGCCGACCACGGTGCCGTAGGACAAGCCGTAGTACGTGATCTTGTCCTCGCCGAGCGCGGAGCGGACCTGGTCGATGTCGCGGGCCACGTTGTCGGTGGACAGGCTGGCCAGAAGCTTTTTGCTCTGGTATTTGACGCAGCCGTCGGTGAACGCGGCGGCATCGGCCAACAGCTGCGGCAGGGGCTTGCCCCCGGGGACGGCCGGGTTGAAGGCGGTGCCGGCGGCGTCGGCTCGCTGTTTGTCGGTCAGGCAGCGAACGGCCTGCGATCCGCCGACGCCGCGCGGGTCCATCGCGATGATGTCGAATGCGGCGAGCACCGCGGGTGAGAAGGCGCCGGGAGTGCCGGCTGTTCTGGGCAGGTTGCGCAGTGTCTCGGTGGCGGAAACCCCGGGCCCGCCCGGGTTGAAGATCAGGCTGCCGATGCGGTGTTCGCGATCAGTGGCCCGGTGCCGCATGACCGCGAGCGGGATCTGCGCGCCGTCAGGCTCGGTGTACTCCTGCGGCACCTTGAGAGTGGCGCATTCGAGGTTCTTCCCGCATGTGCTCCAGGTGAGCGGGTCCAGGGAAGGGGCGGAGGCCGACGCGCCCACTGCGGACGTGCCGCGCACCCCCGAGATGCCGGACGAACACCCGGTCAGGACCGTGAGGGCCGCGGCGAACGCCACCCCGTACCGGGCGGCGGGCCTTGACCTTGACCGGATCATGATGATCTTCCTTGTGTTCATACTCGTGCCTTCCTCGTTTCGAGGGGGACAGTGACCGGCCGTGTCGAGCAGAGAGGAGTACCGGAGGCGGAGCGCGCGCTCCATGCTCGCCAGAACGGCCCCGCCCCCAGTGCGAGGTTCAGCCAGATCGGCAGGTGTATCGGCGATGCGAACGTTCCGACCCGCTGCGTGACGGGAGGAATGTGAGAGGCAGGTTCAGCGAGCTGCAACAGGTTCAGCCCCACACCGATGACAAGCAGCAACACCGATCCGATGCCGATCGCCCGGCTCAGTCCCGTCGCCCGGCTTGAGGCGCGTCGATGCGGCCCACTGCTTCCACTCCATGCTTCGCCCACCCCTTCGCACATCAGCCGCACCACCACTAGTACAGCGTGTTAGAGAAAACGTAGCACACTGTACTAGTACGGCGTGCTAGTACAGTGTGGGTCCAAGAGAAGCGAGGGAGAGCGGTGCATGGAAACACGCGAGAAGATCCTCCAGGCCGCTGCGGAAATGATCGCCGAGGACATCACGGCGAAGCTGAGCGTGCGAGCGGTCGCCGCGCGTGCGGGAGTGAGCACCGGCTCGCTGCGGTTCCACTTCCCCACCCAGCGCGCCCTGCAGGACAGCCTGCTTGCGAGGATCTACGAACACCTCCTGCCCGGCGACCCGATCCGGGACCAGGCACTGGCGCCCCGCGAACGGCTGCTGAACTGCCTGCGGCAGGTTCTCGCACCTCTCGGCACCCACGAGGACGCGCGAACCGCATGGGGCACGATCTATCGGAGCTTCATCGAACCCGAGCCGACCGAACCGGTACGTGCCGCATACCTCGCCCATGAGCGGGAGGCGGAGCGTCTGGTCGAACACTGGCTGACCGTGCTCGCCGAGGAGGGCGCACTGCCCCCGGGAGACCACTCCCGCAACGTCAGGTTCCTTCTGACCGTCCTGAACGGACTCTCGGTCGAACGCGCCCTGCCCGCCCGCGAATCCGTCCTCGTCGCCGAGACCGAGACCCTCAACGCCGCCGTCGACCACGTCCTCTCCACCGGCCCCGCACCACCCGCCGGGCCGACTCGGCCGTGAACGGGACCAGCCACCCTTCCGCACCGGTTCACCCGACGGGCAGAGGCGCGAGAGCACAGTGCGACGTGCACGCCGACTGCACGGCCACCGACACCGGCGCCAGCCGACGGCGGCCTGGGGCTGTTCGGCGGAACAGCCCCAGGGGCGGGCGCCAATGGGAGGGCTACGAGTGGGCTACGAGAGGGCTACGGGCGGGCGGAAAGCACCAGTCGGCGGGAGTCGTTGCGGTAGCCGGCGCGTTCCATGGCGGCGGCCGTGGGGGTGTTCGTCAGGTCGGTGTCGGAGCGGATGAGTGCCGCGTCGGCCTCCGCCACCAGGATCCTGGTGATCTCGGCGAGGATGTCGTCCACGTAGCCGCGGCCCCTGTGCCCGGGAAGCACACCGAGGTAGCCGACCACGGGTCCGCCGTGGTTCCGCGAGGGCAGGCCGAAGCCGACGACCTCGCCCGCAGGCGTCCTGGCGACCCGCCACCAGGACCGGTCCCCGAGCATGTGGTCCCGGTAGAACTCCACGTCGGTGCGCGCCTGTTGCTCGGCGCCGACCCGCTCGGACTCCTGCCGGGTCGTCGCGTCGAGCGTGCCCTCCAGTACCTGCCGGAACAGGTCGACGAAGACCTCGTCGTCGGGCTCGGCAGTGAAGCGCAACCGCCCCGACGACGAGGGCGGAGGCGACGACGGCTCGGGGATCCCGGCCGGCGGCGTCCACTCGTAACGCAGCCGCTCAAGGCTCCCGGGGAGCCCGGCACGCCGCGCCACCTCCTGCCGCCATTCCAGCGCCGCGACCACATCGGGTCGCTCGCGCCAGTCCCCTGGCAGGAAGATGTGGAACGCCGGCGGGACAGCGGCTCCCGCCTGTGCGTACGCCGCGTGTGCGGAGGTGAGCAACTCGGCTGCGAGCGCGGTGCGTTGAGCGAGCGTGCCGACGGAGCCGTGGACGTACACGGCGTCGAGCGCACCGGGTGTGGTCAATTCCCGGCCGCCCCACCAGACGGCGACCGCGAGCGGCGCACCGCCCGACGGGTCCTCGGCGATCCAGGTCCACTCGGGTCGGTACTGGCCGTCGGCGAGCTTGGCCCGGTAGAGGTCGGCCGTCAGCCGGCTGGCCGGGTCCGCCACGAGGAGCGGCAGGAAGCTGTCGAGATCGGACTCGACGATGGAACGGTAAATCAAGGCGTCTCCAGGATGGTGAAGAGGAGGCGCAAGCAGATCGAAGGCCGTGGTCGTTCAGCCCAACCGAGTACGTACGAGGGGGGCTTGGCCGATCCGAAGCGCCGGATTCGCGGTGAACATCGCGGCCTCCCTTCTGAGTTGGGGTCTGCACGGGGGGTGAACCCAGTTCGGTACGGGGCTGAAGCTAGCGCAGCGCCCGTTCAAGGGGCAACGGGTTTTCCTTCGGCGCCCGCGGGCACTTCGTAGATCCGTCCGTCCACGCCCGACCGGTAGAGCCTGCCCGCCGAGAAGCCGTGGTCCCCGCGGCCGTAGGTGATCTGGGTGGAGAGGTGCAGGCCGGACTGCACGGTGCAGAGGCGGTCGCCCTCGACCCGCCAGATCTGGCCCGCCGCGTGGGTGGCGATCAGCGGGCGGCCCCGGCTGTCGAGCGTGAGTCCGTCGGGCAGGGCGAGGACGTCGGCGAGGGGCGTGGAGATCCAGCGCCGCGGGTGTGCCGGGTCGTCGGCGGGGATCCGGTACAGGCCGGGCGCGACGGTGGTCTGTATGACGTAGACCTGTTTTCCGTCCGGGGACACGGCTATGCCGTTGGGCTGCGCCACCTTCGCCCAGGCGGGGTCGACCCGTCCGTCCGGGGTGACGCGGCCGATGTTCCGGCCGCCCAAAGTCGTGGTGTAGACGGTGCCGTCGGGTGCGAGGGCGACGCCGTCGATGCCGCCGAGGCCCGAGGCGTACGTGCTGACCCGGCCGGACTCCGGGTCCACCTGCAGGAGCTTCGAGCTCGGGAACAGGCCCCCGGTGGTCGAGTGCACGAGGTCGTTGCCGGTGCCGACGAGGAGTTGACCGTCGCCGCGGACGACGATCCCGCCGTTGGCGCCGATGTTCCCGGTGAGGGCGACGGGGGCGCTGCCCGGTGCGTCGATGCGGTAGACACGGCCGGTGAAGTAGGCGGTGGCGAACATCCGGCCCCGCTCGTCGACCGCGATCGACTCGACCCAGTCGGGCAGGTGCGCCACCTGGCGGGGCGGGGCCGGATCCGTGGCCTCGCAGGCGGGTGCCGCGTGGGCGGGCAGGGGCGCGAACAGCCCGGCGGCGACGGCCAGTACGGCTGCGGGGAGGACGCTGCGGGCTCGGATGCTGCGGGCTCGGAGGGTGCGGGGCAGTCTCATGTGTGTCCGTCCTGGTCGGTTCGGTTCGATTCGGTTCGATTCGGATGCGTGGGACGGGGTTCGATTCGGATGCGTGGGCGGGGGCCGGTGGTGTGCCGGCCCCCGCGGTTGTTCCGTACGGTCAAGCGCAGCTGTTCCGTACGGTCAGATACAGCTGTTCCGTACGGTCAGGCGCAGCGGCCCCTCGGGCTGGTGCGGGTCACCACGTCGGGGGTGCCGGTCGTCGCGTCCAGCCAGACGACCTGGCTGCCGGCGACCGCCGCGGCCGTCGCCTGCTCGCCGCGGTTGCAGGAGACCCGGCCCTTGCGGGTGGCCGGGGCCTGCGGGTCGCCGTTCGCCGCGAACTGGTGGAGTTTGGCGGTCGATTCGTTGCGGATCTCGGTGTCGGGGAGGTAGCTGCCGACGGTCACCGTGTCCTCCGACACCGTCAGGTCGTACGCGTTGAGCGCGTCGGGGCCGGTCTGCGGGCTGAGGTCCACCACGCCCGAGCCGTCGAGGTTGGCCCGGCGCAGTGCCGTCTTCCCCTCCGCCGTGCCCTCGTCGAGGAGCCAGAAGACATGGGTGCCGTTGATGGCCGTCGGGCCGATGCGGGTGCTGTCGGGGTACGTCTGGATCACCTTGACCGCGCCGGTCGCGACGTCGACGACCCGGGTGGTCAGCTCGTACACGGCCGCCGCGTTCACCCCCTTCCCGGCCTGGAGCGACACCCGCTCCCTCGCGTGGTAGGCGAACTTGCCGTGGCTCACCGACGGGTTGTAGGCGCGGTGGTACGTGCCGCCGCCGAACCTCACGATCTTCGTCGGGTCCTTCAGGCTCAGGTAGGCCGCGCCCTGTCGCCCGCCGTGGTTGTAGTAGGCGAAGGCCACGACGTCCCCGTCGACGTCGAGCGCGCTGCCCGTGGCCCGGCCGCTCCACAGCTTCCTGACCGGTCCGCCCGCGAGCGTCCTGGCCAGGATGTCCGTGCCGCCCGGTCCGACCGCCTGCCACACCACGGTCTTGCCGTCGGTGGCCGGATTGACGTGGTAGCGCCCGTCGTTGGGGCTCATGAGCTGCTTCTCGCCCTTGCCGTTGGCACGGCCCGCCCACACCGAGTACGGTTCCGAGCCCGCCTCGTTGGACTTGGACGCCGCCCACCAGCCGCCGCCCGCACCGAGGTTGGTGTCGGTGGTGTTGATCCGGCCGAAGAGCTTCTCGGAGTCCAGGCCGAGGGCCTGCTCCCAGCCCGGCACGATGCCGTGCGCGGTGAAGGCCCGAGCGAGGATCTTCTGCGCGGCCGCCCCGACCTTGAGGTCCTTGGCGGCGGCCAGCACCGCCGCCCGGCCCTCGGTGAAGCCGTCGAGCGGGGTGAGGTACTGGGTCAGCGCCGTGTAGACGACCTTGTCGGTGAGGGCGGCGCCCAGTTCCTTGCGCGCGTCCCAGAGGGCGCCGCCGAAAATGGTCGAGTTGAGGTGGACACCGCCGTTGTCGCCGGCGAAGCCGACGCCGATGAAGGAGCCCGCCGTGGTCCGTCCGTCGCCGAGGTCGCGCAGTGCGCACTCGCGCGGGGACTTGGTGCGGCAGAGTCGCTCACCGACGAGCCCCGAGTCGGGGTCGTTGTCGGGGACTTTGTAGGCGGCCGTTTCGACGGCGTTGCCGAAGTAGTCGGCGATGGCCTCGTTCATGGCTCCGGACTGGCCCGCGTAGACGAGGTTCGCGGAGGTCTCGACCACGGCGTGCGTCATCTCGTGGCCGACGACGTCCAGGCCGGAGGCGAGCGGCAGGTACTCCTCGTCGCCGGTTCCGTACACCATCTTCTGGCCGTCCCAGAAGGCGTTGACGTACGGCATTCCGTAACTGCTGACACCCACAAGGGAGTTGATGGTCATGCCGCGGCCGTCGAGGCTGTTGCGGCCGTGCTTGTCGCGGAAGTAGTCGTAGACCTGGGCGGCTCCCCAGTGGGCGTCGACGGCGCCCGCTTCGGTGGCTTCGGTGCCGAAGGCGGGGGTCGGGGAGCTGAACTCCTGAATGCCCTCGGGCCAGCGGCCCGACACGTCGCTCGCCCACTTGCCGCGTGCGTCCCAGGTGGAGAGGAGGTTGTCCAGCCCGTCGTCGTCCTGGGGGATGCGGGTGCGGTCGCGGAGCACGTACAGGCCGCGGGTCTCGTCGAGTTCGACGTCGAGCGCGACGGGCTTGCCGTCGAGCTTGGTGCCGGTACCCTTCTCGGCGCCGGCCCCGGCGGGCTTTCCTGTGGCGGGCTTACCGGTGGCGGGCTTACCGGCTGCGGGCTTTCCGGCGGCTGCGCGCGGCCCGGCAAACGTCTTGATTCCGCTGTACTGAAGGAGCGGATATCCGGCGCGGGCATCGACGTACACCTCGCGCAGTACGGGTTCACCGCTCGCCGGGTCGGTGCCGCGCACGGTGACGTGCTGGGTGAGGACGCCCGGCCCGTTGGGCAGGACGACGAGGCCGCGGGCGGTGCCCGTGAGCGGGGGCGCGTCCTCGTCCCCCTCGCGCGGCTTCCCCTTCCGTACGAAGTGCTTCTCGTCGAGCCCGGTGAGTACGGCGTCGACGGCACGCTCGACGGCGAGCGCCTCGCCGACCTGCGGTGTCGTGCCGGTGCGCAGTTCGGTGAAGTACTTGCCCGAGGTGCCGGTGACGACCCGTTGGCCGCCCTTCTTCTCCATCCGGACGATGTACTGGCCGCCCAGGACGGGCACGCCCCGGTGCTTCTGCTGGAGCCTCACGGTCTCCCGGCCGCCCACCGCGGAGGTTCCCGCGGGTACGAGATCACGCTCGGCGTTCGCGATCCGGTACCGGTCCTGCTTCTGGGCCAGATGGCCGCGGGCCGCCCCGGCCGCGCTGCCGGTGGCCGGGACGCTCTCGCGGATGCCCTGCACGAGGGCGGGGGCCCGGGTGTCCCGGCCCGGGACCGCCTCGCCCGAGCTCGGTGCCGGTGCCGCCGCGGCCCCGGTGGGCACCGCCGACAGGACGAGTGCGGCGGCCCCCATCAGCGCCGCCGCACCCGATATTCCGCCCGGTCTTGCTCTTCGGCCGCCGCTGCGGCCTCCGGATCCCTCAGATCTTTCAGGGTGACGCACAGTCGCACAACTCCCCTTGCTCGGTGTGCCGTTGGCTGAGCGCCACCCGGCAGGGGGACATCGAAACGGTGTTGCGCCGTTTCATCAATGGGACGGGGGTGCCAAGAGACTGCTTCCGGCCGCCGGAGTGCCGGCCGGGGCCGGGATCCGGCCGCAGAACTCGGCCTCGATCACATTGACGTAGAGCGATCCGTCGCTCAGCCAGTCACCGTTGACGTTGAAGGTCAGCTGGTGCTTCCCGTCCTGCGTGCCGACCATCGCCGACAGGGAGCCGTTCGCACGGCCGCTCTTGCCCACCACCTTCACGCCGCAGGAGAGCGTCGCGAACTCCACCCCGAGCCCGAACCCGGTCCCGTCCGGTGCCGGCACCTCCTGAAGCATCTCCTCCAGCTGTGCGGCGGGCAGCAACTTCCCGCGCATCAGGGCACGTTGGAAGCGGTTGAGGTCGTCGGTGGTGGAGATGACGTCACCGGAGGCGCCCAGCCAGGTCATGTTCTGTTCGGTGGCGTCGTGGACGGGCGCGTCGGGCTCCTTTGCGTGGAGCCGGGAGTAGCCGACGGGATGCGGCTTCGGCAGCTGCGGCGCAGTGCCGGGGAAGGACGTGCCGCGCAGGTTCAGCGGCCGGATGACGCGGCGGGTGACCTCCTGTGCGTACGAGCGGCCGGTCGCCTTCTCGATGACCATCCCCGCGAGCACGAAGTTGGTGTTCGAGTAGTACGGGTCCTTCAGGGGGTCGGGGCGCGGGGGGTACTTCAGGGCGACCGCGACGAGTTCCTCGGGCGTATGGGTGTCGTACCGGTGCTGCGGGAAGCCGGCGCCGGCGGCGTTACGGATGAACTCCGGGTCCTCGGTGTGGTTGGCGATGCCGCTGGTGTGGTTGAGGAGTTGGCGCAGGGTGATGGCGTTGCCGTCGTACCCGTTGCCCTGCACCAGGCCGGGCAGCCAGGTCTCGACCGTGTCGTCCAGGCTCAGCGCTCCCTCCGCGTTCAGCTGGAGCAGGACGGTCGCGATGAAGGTCTTGGTGATGCTGGCGCCGCGGAACCGGTCGGCCGCCGTACGCTCGCGGCCCGTCGCGGTGTCCGCGTGTCCGTACTCGCCGAACCAACGCCCCTTGTCGCTCAGGGCAGTTGCCGCGACGCCCGGCAGTCTTCCGCCGTCGACCAGATCGTGCAGGGCCGCGCGGGTCGCGCGGTGACCGTCGTACGCGGGCGGGGACGGCCGCGCCGCGTGGGCCGTCGGGGCGAGCGTGGCCGCCCCGACGGCCGTGGCCAGTGCGAGTGTGAGTGAGGCAGTGCGTACGGCCCGCAGTTTCATGGGCATGTCCCCTCCAGGTCACCCGGGGGCCGCTACCGCCCCCTGTGCTGCGAGTGACGCCGAAGTGCCGTGCCAGGGTTGATCGTTGCTGCGACGAACACCCTGGCGCCGCGGGCTGGGGTGACGGGTTACGGGCGGCGGCCGCACCACGCCACGAGACGGTCGATCTCGGGCGCGTCCGCGTCGACCTCGACTGCTTCGCCGAACGGTGCGCCTTCGCGCGTTCCACCCGGGAGCCCGCGGCGCATCGCCGAGTGTGCGAGGGCGACGACGTCCGGCTCCCAGTCCGGCTGCTGGCCGGTCGCCTTGGCCAAGTCCCATGTGTGCACGGTGAATTCGGACGTCCAGATGGCTGCGGCGGCCGCGCCGGGCAGCTTGCCGAACGGCAGGTCCAGCGTCCGGCCCAGGATTGAGGGGTCCGCCCACACGGCCTCGACCTCCCGGACGGCCGAGTCCCACGCCTGCTGCAGGCCGGCGTCCGCGAAGTCGTCGGCGACGGTCGGCATGCTCATGACGTCGCCGCCGCGCCCGGCGACGGCGATCCGGCGCAGCACGGCGACGAGGTGTCCGCCCAGGAGGCGTACGGAGTATTCGGTGCAGGGCGTCGGCGCGTCGAGCTGGTCGGGGCGGACCGCGCCCAGGGTGCGTCCGGCCAGGGCGACGGCCTTCGCCAGGGCCTGGCGGGGGTCGTCGCCCGCAGCCGGGGCGGAAGTGGACTGCGTGGTGTTCTCGGTGTGAGTCATGAGCCCATCCTGACCGCTTAAGAGGCCATCTTCTGGCCACTTTCCGAAGGAGAATGGCCGGCATGAGAGCTGATCGCCTGGTGGCCACCCTGCTGTTCCTGCAGTCGCGTACCCGCGTGACCGTGGCCGAGGTCGCCGCCGAGCTCGAAGTGTCGGCCAGGACCGCCCGCCGCGACCTGGAGGCACTGGCGACGGCCGGTATCCCCGTCTACTCGCAGCGCGGCCGGGGCGGCGGGTGGTCGCTGGTCGGCGGGGCCAGGACCGACCTCACCGGGCTGACCGCCGAAGAGACCCGCGCACTGTTCCTGCTCGCGGGCCCTTCGTCCACGACACCCGAACTCCGCACAGCACTGCGGAAGTTGGTGCGCGCCCTGCCCGCTCCCCTGCGCCCGGGGGCCGAGGCCGCGTCACGGGCGGGCATCACCGACAGTACGAACTGGTCGCGCGCCGACACCTCCGCCGCAGGGCCCCACCTGCTGGCACTCCAACGGGCCGTGGTGGACGGGACCCAGGTCCTGCTCGGGTACGCCGGGCCGGGAAGGCCCGCCGGCGTGCGGACGGTCCATCCGCTCGGCCTCGCGTCCAAGGCCGGTGCCGACTATCTCGTCGCCGGCACCGAGCGCGGCCTGCGGACCTTCCGGCTCAGCCGGGTCACCTCGGTCGAGGCAACCGGCGAAGCCGTCGTACGGCCGGATGGTTTCGACCTCGCCACGGTCTGGCGCTCGCTCGCCGCACGGATGGAGGACCGGCTGCACGCGTCGTCCGTGCGGGCGCGGGCACAGCCGGGTGCCATGGCGATCCTGGAGCTGCTGTTCAGCGGGCGCCTGCACGTCGGCCGGGTGCTCCACGACGGGTGGACGGAGATTCGGGTCGAGGGGCCGACGCCGGAGGTCGTCGCGACACAGCTGGCCGGGCTGGGGAAACGTATCGAGGTACTGGACCCGCCGGAGGCCAGGGAGCGCCTCGCACGTCTGGCGGTCGAGCTGGCCGGGGTCTACGGGCCTCCGGCCGGACCGCCGGACGGGCCTCCCGTCGGACCTCCCGACGAACCTCCAGTCGGACCGCCGGGCTCCGCCTGAGCCACAGGAGTTGCCTAAAGGTTTTAGGCGAATGCATAATGGGTGCAGTCGAAAGGGAGGTGGGTTATGGCTCGCGAAAAGCTGACCGTGGAGCGCCTGACGCAGGCGGGGGCCGAGCTCGCCGACGAGGTCGGCTTCGAGCAGGTGACCGTCTCGGAGATCGCCAGGCGGTTCGAGGTCAAGGTCGCGAGCCTGTACTCGCACCTCAAGAACTCCCACGATCTCAGGACCCGGATCGCCCTGCTCGCGCTGGAGGAACTCGCCGACCGGTGCGCCGCCGCCCTCGCGGGGCGGGCGGGCAAGGACGCCCTGACCGCCTTCGCCGACGTCTACCGCGACTACGCCCGGGAGCACCCCGGCCGCTACGCCGCGACCCAGTTCCGGCTCGACCCGCAGACCGCCGCCGCCAGCGCCGGTGTCCGGCACTCGCAGATGACGCGGGCGATCCTGCGCGGCTACGACCTGACGGAACCGGACCAGACCCATGCGGTCCGCCTCATCGGCAGCGTCTTCCACGGCTACGTGAGCCTGGAGATGGCAGGCGGGTTCAGCCACAGCGCCCCGGACTCGCAGGAGTCCTGGTCGCGGAGCCTGGACGCGCTGGACGCGCTGCTGCGGAACTGGCCGGCCCCCTGACCCGCCGTCCCGCTGATCCGCTGATCCGCTGACTTATCCGGCGACGCACACAGACTTCTCAAGCAAGCAACAGGTTGGAACGATGGACAGCACACAGACTGGTCGGCCTGGCCGGCACGACTGGACATCCACCCCTCTCACCCCCGAACTCCTGCGCGGCGCACTCGACTTGGAGCACACCGAGCACGGCGTGCTGCCGCACCGGCTGCCCGCGCGGGCCCGCCGGCAGATCCCCGACGGGCAGCTGGCCATGGCCGAGGCCCAGCCCTCCGGCGTCCGGCTGGCCTTCCGCACCCGGGCCACCGCCGTCGAGCTGGACACCCTGCGCACCAAGAACGCGTACCGGGGCGCCCCGCCCCGCCCGGACGGCACATACGACCTGCTCGTCGACGGCGAGCTCGCCGGGCAGGCCGCCACCACCGGCGGCAACGTCCTGATGGTGGACATGACCGCCGGGACCTCGGAGACCCTCCCGGGCCCGGTCGGCACCGTCCGCTTCGACGGGCTGCCCGACCGCGTCAAGGACGTCGAGATCTGGCTTCCGTACAACGAGATCACCCAGCTCGTCGCCCTGCGGACGGACGCACCCGTCGAGCCGCTACCGGCGGCCGAAGGCCGCAAGAGGTGGCTGCACCACGGCAGTTCGATCAGCCACGGCTCCGATGCCGCGAGCCCCAGCACCACCTGGCCCGCGCTGGCCGCGTCCCTCGGCGGTGTGGAGCTGACCAATCTCGGCTTCGGCGGCAGTGCGCTGCTCGACCCGTTCACCGCGCGCGCCCTGCGGGACGCTCCCGCGGACCTGATCAGCGTCAAGCTCGGCATCAACCTGGTCAACACCGACCTGATGCGGCTGCGCGCGTTCGGCCCCGCGGTGCACGGCTTCCTCGACACGATCCGCGAGGGCCACCCGCACGCCCCACTGCTGGTCGTCTCGCCCGTCCTGTGCCCCATCCACGAGGACACCCCCGGGCCGAGCGCCCCGGACTACAGCACCATCGGCGAGGGCCGGCTCCGGTTCATGGCGGCGGGCGACCCGGCCGAGGTGGCCGCGGGGAAGCTGACGCTCAATGTCGTACGGGCCGAACTGTCGCGCATCGTCGCCCAGCGCGCCTGCGACGACCCGCACCTGTACTACCTCGACGGCCGCGAGCTCTACGGCGAGAAGGACTCCGCCGAACTGCCGCTGCCCGACCGGCTCCACCCGGACGCCGCCACCCACCGCCGCATGGGCGCACGCTTCGCCGAGCTGGCCTTCGGCGCGGGCGGGGCGTTCGCGGACGACGGGGCATTCGCGGGCGGAGCCTTCGCGGCCGACGGGGCATTCGCTGCCGACGGCACGGCACCCCGGTAGCCGTGCGGCCGCCCACCGGTGACGGCCGGTCCCCCCGGCTCGTCTGGTACACCTCGTACGGCTCCAACATGCATGCGCGGCGGCTGTCGTACTACCTCGCGGGCGGCCGCCCACCGGGCGCCGCCCGCACGTACCCGGGCTGCAGGGACACCAGGCCGCCCGCCGAATCGGCGGCGGTCGAACTCGACGGCGTGCTCTACTTCGCCACCGAGTCCGCGGTGTGGACCGGCGGCCGGGCCTTCTACGACCCGGCCGCCCGGGGGCGGGTGCCGGCACGGGCGTACCTCGTGAGCGAGCAGCAGTTCTGCGACATCGCCGCGCAGGAGATGTACCGGCGGCCGGGCGGGCCCGACCTCGATCTGACCGCCGCCGTGCGCGACGGCAGAGCCGTGCTGGGGCCCGGCAGGTACGAGACGCTGGTGTGCCCGGGAACCCTGCGCGGCCACCCGCTCCTCACCTTCACCGCCCCGTGGGGCGTCGACGACGTGGCGTGGAACAGGCCGTCGGCCGCGTACCTCAGGCACCTCTGCGCAGGGCTCACGGAGACGGGCGCCTGGCCGGTGGACACCCTCGCCGAGTACCTGGCGGGGTGCCCGGGAGCGGCCGGCGGGTGGAGCGTACGGGAGATCGCGGAACTCCTGCGGGCAGCCTGAGAGGCCCCACGGCTAGGGCCTGTCCGGCGGGTCAGGCCCTAGGGCCGCCTGACCTCGAACTGGAAGCAGCCGTACTCCACCGCCCGTACGTGCACCAGCGCCACGTCCGGGTCGGCGAACGCTTCGTCGAAGGCCGCGTCGAAACCGGCCCCGGCGTCCTCCGGGATCTCGAAGAGGCGGCCGCCCACGATGTGCCCCGCGGCGTCGTACCGGCGGAGCGTACGCAGCGCTCCCGGCCGCGCGAAGGGGTACTGCCGCGACTGCCCCGGCTCCCCGCACCCGTCGGCATGGATGAACACGGGCCCCGTCTCCTCGTAGGCCCCGGGCTCGGCGCCCGTCTCCGCCGCCCAGCGGCGCAGCGGTGCGTACGAGACCAGGGCCACCCGCTCACCGGCCTCGACGGCCCGCAGACAGCAGCGCAGCGGGCTGCCCACGCAGTCGAGGCCCGCCCCGTCCTCGCGCGCGGTGAACGGCTGCGGACTGCGGCCCGCGTCGTCGACGCCGCGCAGTTCCTTGAGGGCGGCAGGGGGGACGGGCAGCACTGTGTAGGTGGTCATGGCCCAAGCGTCGTCCGCCGAAAGCCGACCCGCTGGCGGAAATCGGACACCGCGCTCGGTCCGTACTCGGGGGAGGACGGCGCACGCGACTCGGGAGAGGACGGCGCACGTGAGATGCGCCGCAATTCGGGCCTTTCGGCCAAGGCCGCCCGGCGGATCCCTTAGCGTACGGACCATGTCATGTGTCCTCACCACGGTGTGCTCCGGCTTCGAGCAGCGCTTCGCCGAGTTCGCCTTCGAGCCCGGCTTCGCCGCCGCGGTCGACCAGCACGTGGCCGAAATCCGCGCACGCCTCGGGGCGAGCAGCTCGGGACTCGAGCCGCCCGCCCCGGACCGGAGCGCGCTCGCCGACTACGCCCTCGGTTTCACCGACGCTCTGGTGGAGACCGGGTGGCGGGAGCCGGTCGCGTACGACTACGCGGTGTGCCGTCTGACCGCACTGAGCTGGCTCGTACGGCGCCACCGCCTCGTCGCTCCGCGCGGCTGAACCGCGCGTCACATGGGGTCGACGCGCTCCGGGTTCACCACGGGCTGGTTGTGCAGCGCGTCCTCGCGGCCCGCCCGGTAGGCGCCCTCGTGGGAAGCGTCGGCGGCGGGCTGCTGGGCCCGCATCCGGCTCGTCTCGGCCTCCGCCGTGTCCATCCAGCGCTCGATGCGTCCGCGCATCGGCTGGATCATCGCCCCGCCGACACCCACGATCAGGATGCCCGCGACGGCGGCCAGCGCGGCGATCAGGACGGGCTGGGTCACGGTGGTCGCGATGCCGACCTGGCCGAGGGCCGCGATCACACCGAGTGCGACGATGACCGCCCAGACGAGCCTGGCCACCATCGGCCCGTACGAGGCTGCCGAGAGCACGCCGGAGACGATGCCGCGCACGGCGTTGGCGATGGCCATCGCCACCACCACCAGGACGAGGGCGATCAGTGCCCTCGGGAGCCAGGCGACGATCCCGTCGATCATCCCGCTGACCGGGTTGGGCCCGAACACGCCGAACGCCAGCTGCAGGGTGACCAGCAGCAGCGCGTAGTACACGACCTTGCACACCAGTGAGGTCGCGTCGTACTTGGAGTTGTCGAAGATCCGGGCGGACCCGGCCCGTTCGCTGAGCCGCTCGAAGCCGACCTTGCGCAGGACCCGGTCGAGCACCCTGGCGATCAGCTTCGAGACGAACCAGCCGACCACGAGGATCACCAGGAAGCCGGCGAGCTTCGGGACGAACTGGGCGACCTTGGACCAGGCATCGGAGAGGCCCTGCTGGAATTCCACCGCGAGCGCGGTGTCCGCAGGGAGGGAGAACTGAGCTGGAACCTGGGCTGAGAGCACGATCAGACCTTCCGTCGACGCGTTACTGCTCCGCGCTGCTTCTTTGCGCTGCTTCTTCGCGCTGCTTCTCTGAGTCGTGCCTATCAGCGCCCAGCCGCGCGCGCCTGCGGCCACCGCCCGCACACCGCCGAACGGGTGACGGTCGCGGGCGCCGCTCGCGGCCCGTGGGCCGGTCGGGGGAACTCCGGCATGTTCGCGGTACGGGACGGACCGCACGTCGCACTAGTGGTGATAGAGGCGCGGTTCCCGCACAGCAGTCACTCGGGGCAACGGAGCAACGAGGCCGCGCGCTCGACGGAGGTTGGCCATGCGTTCCACGCGTTCCATACGTTCCCTGCGCGCCCTCACGGGTCTCGCTCTCGCCGGTGCCGCTCTGACCCTGTCCGCGCCGCACGCGCAGGCCGTGTCGCCGAGCTGCCAGAAGGCGCTGGACGACGCGGAGATCGCGCAGCGGAACTTCGACACGGTGAGCAAGGACCCGAACACCTCGCCGGAGGACAAGAAGAACGCCGAGGACGAGGCCAACATGACCGCGTCCACCGCCCAGCGCTTCTGCAACTCCACGGACCCGGCCGTCACCGGTCCGGTGCGCGCCGGAGTGGGCGGTTCCCAGGGCGGCGGCACCGGCCCCACCGAGATCGTGGGCGGCACGGCGCTGCTCGCGGCGGGTGCGGTCGGCGCCGTCCTGGTGGTACGCCGCCGTGCGGCGGCCGGCCGGAACTGACGATCCGGCCGCGGGGGGGGGGGGGCGCGGCCCGCCCGGCGGCCGGGGGGGGGCCCCCGCGGGCCC
>NZ_JBEZKB010000046.1:0-49263 GCF_040651475.1 Streptomyces sp. NPDC048442 | reverse complement strand
TTCTCTGCTGTCATTTGCACCTCTCTGCGAACGCACTGGAGGGGCCCGGGTGCCATGTGGCACCCGGGCCCCGAAGGAACTGCTACACCATCTGCCGGCCGTGGTACTGCGCCGGCCCTCTGTATCCGCCGACCCGACGTGACTGCTGTCGGGGGTGCGGGGATCGCGGTTGCTTGACCGGAGACCACCTCACTATCGATGTCCTGCGGTACCCGGGTTCAGATTTCGACCCGGGCGATCCTGATGGCGCTGGTGTTCCTCCGATCTTTCCCTCTGGATGAACTGCCTTCTTCGTATGCCGAACCTCCCGGTGCGCGCGTCCGCAGCCGACGCCTTCACCGGGGTACTGCTCACTTGCCTTCACTGCTGGGTACTGCCACTGCGGAAACTGCGGTACTGCTCACGGCGGCCCCTGATCACTGCGGGCCACCCGGTCCGGTCGTCAGTCCCGTCGCCGTCCTGCAACCGCTCTGGCTTCGAAACTCCACCACCGCACCGTCCTGCGTACTGCGACTGCGTGTACTGCTGCCCGCCAGTTCGTCTCTGCCGGGCTGCTGATCTCGGCTACGAGAGAAACCATAACCACACCGCCACCCAATGTCTACTCCGGCTGGCATAGATTTCCGCATGCTCGGCAGCGAGGTAAGTGAGGTAAGAGGTCTCGCGCGGGCGGCGTCTCGTCGGTGTCGAGATGCCGGCGGTGTCGAGTGCGCGCCCACCGTTCCGTGCCGGTGGTGCGGAACGCGAGAGTGGCGAGTGGGCATGGCCGTCAACGGTCGTTGCGGCGGCGGGTGTTGACGATCGGGCCGAGATCGCGGGGTCGCCCGCAAGGAGACCTCGAACCCGCAGCCGGCGAGGTGCTGGAGACACTCGCGGTGGGCGGGGCGTATGCGGCCGGCGTCTTGGCACATCTGCGGGCGGCTTGAACAACCCGCAGGAAGAGGTACCAGCAAGCCGTTCCGGGAAGACATCTCCCCCGAGATCCCCCGTGCTTCCCCCGTCGTCGTTCCCGGAACGGTGCTGGTGTGGACAACCATAGGCAGCCCGGACGGGCCTGGCATCAGGGCCAGCCCTGAGATCCGGAACCCGGGCGTCCTGTTTGGATCACCGCGTCACGGCGGGCGGTCCCGTCAGAACCACCCGTCACGCGCGGACCTCAGACCGAGCCCATGTCCGCGCTCAGCCACCGCTCGGGGCGCATCCGGAGGACGACGACCTCGCCGTGCTCCTTCCACGACCAGTCGACGTAGCCCTCGACCTTGTCGGCGGGCAGATAGCGGGCCGCCATCTCGGTCAGGTGCTCCCGGGTCCCCTTCTCCGAGGAGACGAGGGGGCCCTCCACGGACACGTAGCGGACGGTCGGTTCCGTGGTGTCGGCCATCATCGTGAAGCGGCCGGCGGCCCGGATCAGCTCCGCCTTGCGGGAGGTGGCGCCGGTCAGGATCCACAGGTCGCCGTCCGGGGCGTACTGGTACCAGATGGGCACGGTCAGCGGGGCGCGGCCGGGGCCGTCGTCCACGGACAGGGCGCCGATGTGCGGCTCGGCCAGGAAGCGTGCGCGTTCTTCGCGAGAGAGTGCCACGAGGGGCTCCTTCAGTGCGGGAGTACGGCCAATTGCGGTGCCAACTACATCACTTCCAGGGCGGCCACCGCATCCCGTACGCCTCCGTGACGCGCGGCCCGCGCCCGGCGGCCGGTGGCTGCGGGCTCAGTCCTCCGCCATCACGATCACGCTGTCGCCCTCGGTGAACCGGATCGTCCGCTTCTTGTCCGGGTTGAGGTGGATGCCGAACCCAGGCGGCCGGGCCGCCTCCGACAGCAGCCGGTAGCCGATCGCCGACTGCCCCTGCAGGCGGGCCGACTCCACCACCGTGTAGAAGTCCAACTCGCGCTCCAGCAGCACGTAGTCGCGGGCGGGCTTGAGGTAGATCTCGCTGCCCTCCGTCCGGAAGAGGTCCTCGAAGAGCGCGGCCCGGTGGCGGCTCTCCGACACCTGGGTCATCAGCAGGCTGATCAGTTTGTCGCTGACGATGAAGTCGTCGCTCTCGCTGATCGGCGCAAGCGCCCGGTTGCGGTCGTCGCTGAGCTCCGCGACCACCGGCAGCCCGCAGCCGAGACCGGTCGCGATGTGCCGCAGCTGGAGCAGGGTGACCAGGGTGCGGTTGTCGGCGCGCAGCCCCATCGTGCCGTCGGCGTCGTCACTGAGCACGATCACGTGGTCGTACGCACCGAGGTCCGGGCCGCGCAGCACCGCGGGCTCCGTCACGTCGCCCGTCCGGAAGCCGACCGTCAGCGCGTCCCGGTACAGCGGCACCGAGGCGACCGTGTCGGCGACCTCGGGCTCCCGGGCGATCACGTCGAGGGTCGAGCCCTTGGCGACGTACTGGTCGAGCTCGGTGATGACCAGGGCGGCCCGCCGGTTCCAGCCCAGCATCAGGGTCCGCTCGGGCTGCGGGACGCGCGGCGCCGGGGTGACGACCGCCGCCGTGTCGATCGTCCCCGGTCGGTCGGAGAGGATCACCGTGCCGTCGTCCTGGGAGATCGCGATGATCTCATCGCCCGCCAGGATCCGGGTGTCGGACGGCGGGTTGAGGGCGAGCGAACCGTCGGCCCGCCGCAGCCCGATCACCGCGGAGGTGGCGTACGACATGAGTGCCTCGGCGTAGCTGCGGCCCACCAGCTCCGGCTCTTCGGTGAGGTAGAACTCGTTGCCCTCGTAGGTGAGGAGCTCCATGTAGACCAGCGAGAGACCGGGCTGCCGGCAGGTCTGCACGACGAGCCGGGCGGCGATGTCGTCGATGCTGAGCACGCACGCCCCCGGGCCGGCCGCGAGCCGGGCCGCTTCCCGGTTGCGTACGTCCTGCACGGCGGCCAGCACGAGGTGCGGCTGGTCCTGCATGCCGGGGCTCTTGGTGACGGCGAGCAGCGTCTTCACGAGGTCGGCGTCACCGTCCTCGCCGCCCGGCGTCAGCACGATCACCGCGCGGGCACCCTTCGGGTTGACCCGCTCGATGTCCGCGGGGTCGACCGGGCTTCCGGTACGGCAGATCACCCGGATGGAGCGGGCACCCGGCACCCGGTCCCGGACCAGCTCCTCCATCTCGACCTTGTCCATGGGGGCGAGGATCGCGACCGCCCCCCGGCGCCTCTGGGCGACCGCCCCCCGGCGCTTGTGGGCATTCGCCTCCACCAGCTCCGCGAGGACCGGGTAGATCTGCTCCGACCAGCCCAGGAGCACCGTGTGGTGGTCCTCCATGATCACGGACGTGCCGCGCCGCAGATCCAGGATCTTGCGGTTGACGCCGGCCGCGATCAGCCCGACCAGGGTGCTCGCGAAGAGCAGTCCCACCAGCGCCAGCAGGATGGAAAGCGCCACGAACACCGGTGCGCCGACCGCGCCGCCCAGCTTGAACGCCCAGCTCACGTTCTTCCAGATCTCCATGACCTGGTTGTGCAGCGTGGTGGGCCTCCTCCGGTCCGCCCAGACCAGCAGTGCGCTCACCGGGACGACGATCGCCAGGCAGATCATGGAGAGCCAGCCGATCAGGGCCGGGGTGCCGCGGGTCATGGTCGTGTCGAACCAGTACCGCAGCCGGGGCCTGACGACAGAGGTGCGGGCCATGCCGCATCTCACCTCCGGTAACACGCAGAGAAGGAACCGAAAAGAGGAGCATACGGACAAATCCCCCACATCTTTCCGATCCTCCACCGACAACGGGTCCGCCGCAGCCGCCACGGGGGTGCCGCGCACCCATTCGGGGCGCACCCTCCGGCCCTGCCGGGCGCCCCCCGGGTCCTGTCCGGCGCGCTCCTCGTTCCTGGTTCAGCAGGCCGCGGTACGGGTGAACCTTCCGGTCGCGGCGAGGTCCTCCTCGATCCGCGCGGCCGTGGCCCGCAGCGCGGGCAGCACCTCGCTGCGGCACTGCGCGGCACTGCGCCGGCTGCTGTGCATGGCGACGTTGACAGCAGCCACCGCCCGGCCCGCGCGGTCCCGCACCGGCACGGCCACCGACCGCAGACCCTCCTCCAACTCACCGTCCGTCATGGAGAATTGCTCCTCCCGTACGCGCTCCAGGAGTGCGCCGAGCTCCTCGGTCGAGGTCACCGTGTGCCGGGTCAGTGCCCGCAGCTCCGCCCCGGCGAGCCGCTCCGCGCGTGCACCGTCGGGCAGGTCCGCCAGCAGCACCCGGCCCATGGAGGTCGCGTACGCGGGGAACCGGGTGCCCACCGTGATGTTGACGTTCATGACACGGCTGGTGGCGACCCGTGCCGTGTACTGGATCTCCGTGCCGGTCAGTACGGACAGCGACGTCGAATCGTGCACCTGCTGCGCCAGCGCGGCCAGGTGCGGCTGTGCGAACTGCGGCAGCGTCAGCCGCGACAGCGGCGGGAAGCCGAGCCCCAGCACCTGCGGAGTCGGCCGGAACAGTCCCGCGCGCACCTCCACGTACCCCAGGTGCTCGAACGTGATCAGCGCGCGCCGGGCAGTCGCCCGCGCCAGCCCGCACGCCTGTGCGACACCGGACAGCGTCAGTGCCGACCTGCCCTCGCCGAACGCGGTCAGTACGGTCAGCCCGCGCGCCAGCGACTCCACGAAACCTGCGCCCAGCTCCTGCTTGGAAGCGGCGGTCCAACTCGCCAGCGCCGTCGCCGACTTGACCGGCTCCGCCGCCGGTGCCTCGCGCAGCGCGCGCTCCATGCCGGCCACCGCGGTGCGCAGCCGGGGCAGCATCGCCTTCCGCAGCGAGGCCGCGCCGTGCCTGCTGGTGTGGCTGACCACGCTCACCGCGCACACCGGCCGCCCGTCGGGGTCCCGCACCGGCAGGGCGAGCGCGACGAGCCCCGGCTCGATCAACTGGTCGTCCAGCGCCCACCCCTGGTCCTGCGCCCGGTGCGTACGGTCCGCGAAGTGCGCCTCGTCCGGGGCCTCCTGAGTGTCCGTCAGGGGCGGCACGGGGTGGAAGCCGAGCCCCTGCGGATCGGCCGCGCGCCTCTCCCGCCAGTGCGTCCACGCGTCCGCGTCCCAGTCGGCGGCGAACAGGGCGCCGGGCGCGGTCCGTTCGGCGGGCAGCAGGTCGCCGATGCGGAAGCTGAGCGACATGGCCCGCCGCCGCGTCGACTGGTGGACAAAGCGGATCCCGTCGCGGTCGGGCACCGCCAGGGACACCGACTCGTCGAGCGCGTCCGCGAGACGCTCCGCGTGCGGGCCGAGCAGGTCGGGGAGACGGATCGCGGCGAGGTAGGCGTTGCCGAGCTCCATCAGTCGCGGGGTCAGCGCGGCATCCCGGCCGTCCAGCCGGAGGTAGCCCATCCGGGCCAGGGTCTGGGTGACGCGGTCGACGGTGGAACGGGCCAGGCCGGTGGAGCGTACGAGATCGCCGAGGCTCAGCCGGCCGCCCGCGTCGGTGAGCCGGCGCAGCACGTCGAGACCGCGCAGCAGCGGGCCGACGGCTTCGGCGGGAACGGCGTTCGTGTCTGACATCCACTCTCCAAAGGCTGAACTCGGGGCAAATCTATCCGGGCGCCGATCGGGCACCGACCGGGCATTGACAGGCCGGAACGGCCGCAGCAGACTCTGGACGAGTCGAGTGTGAACTCTAGTTCATCAGGCGAACAGCCTGGGGTCAGGAATTCCTTCATGGACAAGATCAGGGCCACTGCCGCCGAAGCAGTCGCCGACATCCCCGCCGGAGCGTCCCTCGCGGTCGGCGGCTTCGGACTCAGCGGCGTACCGAACGTGTTGATCCAGGCAATCCACGAGTCGGGGCCCGACGGCCTGAGCGTCGTCTCCAACAACTGCGGCGTGGACGGCGGAGGCCTCGGCATCCTGCTCGCCGCGGGCCGCATCGCCCGCGTCACCGGTTCGTACGTGGGCGAGAACAAGGAGTTCGCGCGCCAGTACCTGGGCGGCGAACTGGAGGTCGAGCTGATCCCGCAGGGCACCCTCGCGGAGCGGCTGCGCGCGGGCGGCGCGGGCATCCCGGCGTTCTTCACCCCGGCGGGCGTCGGCACACAGGTCGCCGACGGCGGACTGCCGTGGCGTTACGGAGCGGACGGCTCGGTCGTACTGCCGTCCCCGGCGAAGGAGGTGCGGGTCTTCGACGGGCAGGAGTACGTCATGGAGCGCGGCATCTCCACCGACTTCGCGCTCGTACGGGCAGCGAAGGGCGACCGGCACGGCAACCTCGTCTTCCACCGCTCGGCCCGCAACTTCAACCCCCTGTCCGCGATGGCGGGGCGCGTGACGATCGCCGAGGTGGAGGAGCTGGTGGAGCCAGGTGACCTGGACCCGGACGCGGTGCACGTGCCGGGCGTCTTCGTGCAGCGGGTGGTGGCCCTGACCCCGACTCAGGCCTCTGACAAGGCAATAGAGAAGAGGACGGTACGTTCATGAGCTGGACCCGAACGGAGATGGCCGCCCGCGCCGCCGCCGAGCTGACCGACGGCAGTTACGTCAACCTCGGCATCGGCCTGCCGACCCTCGTCCCCAACCACCTCCCCGCCGACGTCGACGTGGTCCTCCACTCCGAGAACGGACTGCTCGGTGTCGGCCCGTACCCGACCGAGGGCGAGATCGACCCCGACCTGATCAACGCTGGCAAGGAGACGGTCACCGTCCTCCCCGGGGCTTCGTTCTTCGACTCCGCGCTCTCCTTCGGGATGATCCGCGGCGGCCACATCGACACCGCGATCCTCGGCGCCATGCAGGTGTCCGCCACCGGCGACCTCGCCAACTGGTCCGTCCCCGGCAAGATGATCAAGGGCATGGGTGGTGCCATGGACCTCGTCCACGGCGCCCGCCGTGTCCTCGTCCTCACCGACCACACCGCCAAGGACGGCACCCCGAAGATCGTGGGGGAGTGCACCCTGCCGCTCACCGGCAAGGGGTGCGTGCACCGCATCATCACCGACCTCGGCGTACTGGACGTCACCGACGCCGGGCTCGTACTCGTCGAGACCGCGCCCGGTGTGGGCGCCGAAGAGCTGATCGGGAAGACGGGCGCGCCCGTCGCCCGCGGGGAGGTGGTGGGCCGATGACGACGCTCCGCGACGTGTATGTGGTGGATGCCGTCCGCACGCCGGTGGGCAAGTACGGCGGCGCGCTCGCGGGCGTGCGGCCCGACGACCTGGCCGCCACCGTGCTGCGCCAACTGGTGACGCGCTCACCCGAGTTGGATCCGGCCCGGATCGACGACGTGTTCTTCGGCAACGCCAACGGCGCGGGCGAGGAGAACCGGGACGTCGCCCGCATGGCCGTGCTGCTCGCCGGCCTGCCGGTGTCCGTGCCCGGCGTCACCGTCAACCGGCTCTGCGGCTCCGGCATGGAAGCCGTCATCCAGGCGGCCCGCGCCATCGCCGTCGGCGACGCGTCGATCGCCGTCGCCGGCGGCGTCGAATCCATGAGCCGCGCCCCCTGGGTGCTGCCCAAGCCCGAGCGCGCCTTCCCCGCCGGACACCAGCAGATGTACTCCACCACCCTCGGCTGGCGGATGACCAACCCCCGGATGCCCGAGGAGTGGACGGTGGCCCTCGGCGAGGGCGCCGAACTCGTCGCCGAGCGGTACGGGATCGACCGCGAGGCCCAGGACGCCTTCGCCCTGACCAGCCATCAAAAAGCCGCTGCTGCCTGGGAGAAGGGCCTGTACGACGGCGAGGTCGTCCCGGTCGACGGTATCGACCTCGCCCGCGACGAATGCATCCGGGAGTCCTCCACCCCCGAAGCCCTCGCCAGGCTGGGGCCCGTCTTCCGCAAGGACGGCACCGTCACCGCAGGGAACTCCTCCCCGCTCAACGACGGCGCCGCCGCCCTGCTCCTCGTCGACAAGGACGGCCTGCGCGCCACCGACCGCGAGCCCCTCGCCCGGATCAGCGCCTGCGCCGTCACCGGCATCGCACCGCAGCACTTCGGCGCGGGCCCCGTCGAGGCCGTGCACCGTGCCCTGAAGAAGGCCGGCCGCGAGCCGGGCGACCTGAGCACCGTCGAACTCAACGAAGCCTTCGCCGCACAGGCCCTCGCCTGCCTCTCGCAGTGGCCAGGCCTTGACCCCGCCGTCGTCAACCCGCGCGGCGGCGCCCTCGCCATCGGCCACCCCCTCGGCGCGTCCGGCGCCCGCATCACCGGAGCAGTCGCCCACCAGCTCGCCGCCGCAGGCTCCGGCACCGGCCTCGCCACCCTGTGCATCGGCGTCGGCCAGGGCCTCGCACTCGTACTGGAGAGGTGAACAACTCATGCCCACACAGCAACTGACGCAACATCACATCAGTGTCGAGATAGCGGAGGCGCACGAGGCCGTCGCAAAGGCGGTCGCGGAAGGCGCCCCCGCCCCGCACCACCCGCCGCGCGACTTCACCCCGTACCGCAGCAGCGTGCTGCGCCACCCGCAGCAGCCCCTCGTCGCGCTCGCCGGTGCAGCCGACCCGGAGGCCGCCGAGCTGTACGGCCCCGTCTTCGGGGTCACCGACATCACCGACCTCGACTCCGACCTCACCCGCCAGCACCAGGGGGAGCCGCTCGGCGAGCGCATCACCGTCGGCGGACGCGTCCTCGACCGTGCGGGGCGCCCCGTGCGCGGCCAGCTCGTCGAACTCTGGCAGGCCAACGCATCCGGCCGGTACGCCCACCAGCGCGACCAGCACCCCGCCCCGCTCGACCCCCACTTCACGGGCGTGGGACGGTGCCTGACGGACGATCAGGGCGCGTACTCCTTCACCACCGTCAAGCCGGGCGCGTACCCGTGGCGCAACCATCTCAACGCCTGGCGGCCCGCGCACATCCACTTCTCGCTCTTCGGCACCGCCTTCACCCAGCGCCTGGTCACCCAGATGTACTTCCCCGGCGACCCGCTCTTCCCGTACGACCCGATCCTCCAGTCGGTCACCGACCAGGCCGCCCGGGACCGCCTCGTCGCCACCTACGACCACACCCTCTCCCGCCCCGAGTGGTCGCTCGGCTACCGCTGGGACATCGTCCTGGACGGGCCCGCCGCCACGCTGCCCGACCCCGAGGAGAACCACTGATGGCCGCCGCTCCCGTGCTCCCCCCGACCCCGTCCCAGACCGTCGGCCCGTTCTACGGCTACGCGCTGCCCTTCGCGGGCGGCGGCGACATCGCCCCGGCCGGGCACCCGGACACCGTCACCGTGCACGGCTACGTACGCGACGGGAACGGCGCACCGGTCCCGGACGCGATCGTCGAAACCTGGCAGGCGGCCCCCGACGGCTCCCTCGCCGGCCGGCCGGGCTCACTCCGCCGTGACCCGGTGACCGGGGGCTTCCTCGGCCGCAACGGCGTCGACTTCACCGGCTTCGGCCGAGTCGCCACGGACGCGGACGGCCACTGGGCGGTCCGTACGCTGGTCCCGCCGGCCCGCACTCCGTACCTCGCGGTCTGCGTCTTCGCGCGCGGCCTGATGCACCACCTCCACACCCGCGCGTACTTCACGGACGACGTACGGGAGGGTCCGCTCGCCGACCTGCCCGAGCCCCGCCGGGGCACGCTGCTCGCGACGCCCGAGCCGGACGGCGCACGGCGCTTCGACATCCACCTCCAGGGGAAGCGGGAGACGGTGTTCCTTGACTTCCGCTGAGACCTCCGCCGACTCCCTTTCCGACTCCGCCGACCTCTTCTCGCCCTCAGCGGTGGGCGGGGCAGCCGAGGCCGCGACCGGGGACAGGGCCTTCCTCCAGGCCCTGCTCGACGCAGAAGCCGCACTGACCCGGGCACAGGCACGGGTCGGCGCGGCCCCGGCGAGCGCCGCGCACACGGTGACGACGGCGGCCGACGCGTCCCGCTACGACGTGCGAGACCTGGCGCTGCGGGCCAGGTCGGGCGGCAACCCGGTGATCCCCCTGATCGCCGACCTGACCGCACAGGTCAACCAACTCGCGCCTTCCCACGCCGAGTTCGTACACCGCGGGGCGACCAGCCAGGACATCCTCGATACGGCCCTGATGCTGATGGCGGCACGCGCGCTCGCCCCCACCCTCGACGACCTGTCCCGCACCGCCACGACACTGGCCGCGCTTGCCGCAACGCACCGCTCCACTCCCATGCCGGGCCGCACGCTCACCCAGCACGCCGTGCCGACCACCTTCGGCCTGAAGGCGGCCGGCTGGCGCTCCCTCGTCCTGGACGCATACGACCGGCTGACAGCGGTACGCGATGCCCTCCCGGCCCAACTGGGAGGGGCCGCAGGCACCTTGGCCGCATTCGGCGAGTACGCCCCGCAGGGCACGGACCCGATCGACCTGCCCGCGACCTACGCCTGCGAACTCGGCCTGGCCGCACCCCACCTGCCCTGGCACTCCCTCCGCACCCCGGTCGCCGACCTGGCCGGCGCACTCGCCTTCACCGCGGGCGCTCTCGGTAAGATCGCCGCCGATGTGCTCGTCCTCTCCCGTACGGAGATCGGCGAGCTCGCGGAAGGCGCCGGCGGCGGCTCCTCCGCCATGCCGCACAAGAGCAACCCGGTCCGCGCCACCCTGATCGCCGCCACCGCCCGGCAACTCCCCGCGCTGGCAAGTGTGTTGTTCACCTCCCTCGCCGCCGAGGACGAGCGTCCCGCGGGCGCCTGGCACGCGGAGTGGCTGCCACTGCGCGACGCACTGCGCCTCACGGGCGGCGCAGCCCGCGACGCGGCGGAACTCGTCACGGGCCTGACGGTCCACCCGGACCGGATGCGCGCCAACCTGGACACCACCGGCGGCCTGATCGTCTCCGAACGTCTCAGCGCGACCCTCGCGCCGCTGCTCGGTCGAACAGCGGCCAAAGCGGCCCTGACGAGGGCCGCCCGGTACGCAACGGAACAGGACACGGACCTGGCAGAGGCCCTCGCCCGCGAACCGGAGGTGCTGACGGCGCTGGCACCCGGGAGCGATGCGGATACGCGGCGCGAGGGTGAGGCTGCCGAACGGGATGAAGGGGCCTGGCCGGCCGGGGGCGCCCCTCAGAGCCGACAGCCGGCCTCCGGCCCCGCCCCGGGCGACGGGCCTGGGGCAGGCTCCGGCTTCCCCCAGGCCCCCCAGAGCGGCGGTCCCGGTGCGGCGGACCCCCGCCCCGCCCCGGGTCCTCAGCCCGCAGCAGGCGTCCTCCCCGGGGCTGAGACCGTGCGCACCGTACGCGCCCTGCTCCTCCGCCTCATCGACCCCACGCGCTACCTCGGCTCCGCGCCCGCCCTCGTCGACCGTGCCCTTGCCCGTCAGCCCCGTGAATCTCGTCAGACCCATAACCCCGGTCAGGACCCCCGATGAACCAACCCCTCCTCCACCATCGTTCCGACGGCCCTGGCGACGCCCCGCCCCTCCTTCTCGGGCCCTCCCTCGGTACCTCCCTTGCCGTCTGGGAGCCCCAAGTGGGCGCCCTGGCGAGGCAGTTCAAGGTTGTTCGGTGGGACCTTCCCGGGCACGGCGGATCCGCCGCGCAGCTCGTCCGGGCCGGGGCGAGTGTGGGTGATCTCGGGCGGCTCGTGCTGGCGCTCGCCGATTCGCTCGGCGTCGAGCGGTTCTCGTACGCGGGGATCTCGCTCGGTGGCGCGGTCGGTGCGTGGCTCGCCGTGCACCATCCCGCGCGTGTCGAGAGGCTGGCCCTCGTCTGTTCTGCCGCCCGCTTCGGTACGCCCGAGAGGTGGCACGAGCGCGCCGAGCTGGTGCGTCGCGAGGGAGTCGGGCCGCTCGTGGCGACCGCGCCCGCGCGCTGGTTCACGCCCGGGTTCGACGGGCCGGCCGTGAGGGACCTGGCCGCCGCGCAGCGGGCCGCCGACCCGGCCGCGTACGCCGCCTGCTGCGACGCCCTCGCCGCCTTCGACCTGCGTGACGAACTCGGCAGGATCGCAGCCCCCACCCTCGTCGTCGCCGGGCGCGCGGACACCGCGACCCCGCCCGCCGACGCCCGCCTCCTCGCCGACTCGATCCCCGACGCCGCACTCGTCGAGATCCCGCACGCCGCACACCTCGCCGGCGTGGAGCAGCCAGGTGCCGTACTCGCAGCGCTGCAAAGGCACTTCGGCCCCGGAGTGCGTACCGCGAGCAGTACGCACGCCGACGGCACGGTGGTACGACGGGAAGTGCTCGGCGACGCCCACGTGGACCGCTCCATCGCCGCCACCACCCCCTTCACCGCCCGCTTCCAGGACTTCATCACCCGCTACGCCTGGGGCGAGATCTGGACCGGCGACACCCTCGACCGGCGCACCCGCAGCTGCATCACCCTCACCGCGCTCGTCGCCGGCGGCCACCACGACGAGCTGGCCATGCACGTCAGGGCGGCCGTGCGAGGCGGGCTCAGCCACGAGGAGATCGGCGAAGTGCTCCTGCAGTCCGCCGTCTACTGCGGCGTACCCGCCGCCAACGCCGCCTTCGGCATCGCCCAGCGAGTCCTGAACGACATCGAAGAAGTCATCGGAACGGACAACTAACCCCATGCACACCACAGTTGGCATCATCGGTGGCGGCCCGGCCGGCCTCCTCCTCGCCCGTCTCCTCCACAACGCCGGCATCGAAAGCGTCGCCCTGGAGAGCCGCGACCGCGCCTACGTCGAACAGCGCCAGCGCGCCGGAATCCTCGAACAGGGCACCGTCGACATCCTCCGCGCCGCCGGGGCGGGCACCCGCATGGACGTGGACGGCATGCCGCACGACGGCATCGAGCTGCGCTTCGACGGTCGCGCCCACCGCCTCGACTTCCCGGCCCTCACCGGCGGCCGCAGCGTCATGGTGTACGCCCAGACCGAGGTGGTGAAGGACCTGATCACCCTTCAAGTCGCCGACGGCGGGCCGCTGTTGTTCGGCGCGCAGGTCACCGCCGTCGACGGCGCCGACACCGACCGGCCCACCATCCGCTACGTCCACGAGGGCGAGGAGAAGACCCTCACCTGCGACTACGTCGTCGGCTGCGACGGCTTCCACGGCGTCACCCGGACGGCCGTCCCCGAGCCCGTCCGCACGACGTACGAGCGTACGTACCCCTACTCCTGGCTCGGGATACTCGCCGACGCACGCCCCGTCTACGACGAGCTGATCTACGCCCACCACGAGCGCGGCTTCGCCCTCGCCAGCATGCGGTCGCCCACCGTCAGCCGCCTCTACCTCCAGGTCCCCAACGGCACGGACCCCGCCGACTGGCCCGACGAGAGGATCTGGGACGAGCTGGACGCCCGGTTCGCGACGGCCGCCGACCCCGGCTGGAAGCTGGAGCGAGGCACCGTCACCTCCAAGTCCGTTCTCCCGATGCGCAGTTGTGTCACGGAACCGATGCGGTACGGGCGGGTGTTCCTCGCCGGGGACGCCGCCCACATCGTCCCGCCGACCGGCGCCAAGGGCCTCAACCTGGCCGCCGCCGACGTCGTCCGGCTCGCCGAGGCGTTCACCCTGCTGCACACCACCGGCAGGGCGGACCTCCTCGACGCGTACTCGGACGCGGCACTGCGCCGGGTCTGGCGCGCCGAGCACTTCTCGTACTTCATGACGACGACGCTGCACACGGACCCCGAGCAGTCCGCGTTCCAGACCCGGCTCCAGCTCTCCCAGCTCGACCGCATCGCCTCCTCGGAGAACGCCGCGGCCGAACTGGCCGAGAACTACACGGGTTTGCCCTTCACCGGCTGAACCGGCTGAACCGGCTGAACCGGAGCAGCCGCACCGGCGGAGGGCGGTGCCGCACGGCGCCGCCCTCCGAGCTTCCCGGCAAGCGGTACGAGCGCGATGGCCACCGCGCCGAGCAGCCCGGCCAGCGCGAACGAGGTGAACCCCCAGCTCTGGTTGCCGCTCGACGCCAGCGCCCCGCCCAGCCACGGCCCGAACACCGCACCCGTGCGGCCGACACCCGTCACCCAGCCGAGCCCGGCGGCCCGCTCGCTGTCCCGGTAGACCGTGTTGCTCGCCGCGTACACCATCACCTGTGCGCTGAAGAGCCACACGCCGGTGACTGCCACGACGACGTACGTCATCCCCAGCGACAGGTGCGACTTCAGCAGCAGCGCGCCCACCGCCGTCAGTACGAACCAGATCGCGGACACCCGCACCGCCCCGAAGCGGTCCGCGGTGCGGCCCGCGATCAGCATGCCGACGATGCCGCCCGCGTTGATGACCAGCAGGAAGCTCACCGACGACGTCATGCCGTACCCCGACGCGCGCATCATCTGCGGCAGCCACGTCGACACCCCGTACACGAGCAGCAGTCCGCAGAACGAAGCCAGCCACAGCAGCGGCGTCGCCCACCGGGACTCCGGCCGGAACAGTGCCAGTACGGCGGCCCAGCGGCCCTTCGCCCCGGCCGCCGGAGCCGCCACCGCCGTCGGACGCACCAGTGCGAACCGGTCCGCGACCGCATCCGCCTTCGCCCGCTCGCCGCGCGCGAGCAGCACCCCGGGCGACTCCGGCATCAGCTTCAGCAGCAGCGGTACGGCGATCACGGCGGGCAGCACACCCGCCCAGAACACCCAGCGCCAGCCCGCCGCCGGAGCCAGCGTCAGACCGAGCGCCGTGGCGACCATGCCGCCCGCGTGGTACGAGGTCATCAGCAGCCCCGTGGTGAGCGCGACCCGGCGCGGCGGCGCGAACTCCATCACCATCGCCAGGCACAGCGGCATCAGTCCGCCGAGCCCGAGCCCGGCGACGAACCGGCCCGCGCCGAACAGCCCCGGCGTCCCCGCCAGCGCGCACAGCGCCGAACCCAGCGAGAACAGGGCCACGCTGCCCGCCAGCATGGGCCGCCGCCCCAGCCAGTCGGTGAGGTTCCCGGCGGTGAGCGCGCCGATGAGCATGCCGAAGGTGGTCCAGCTGCCGATGGTGCCCGCACTCGACTGGGTCAGGCCGAGGGCCGGGTCGTCGAGCATGTGCGGCATGACGGCGCCGTAGATGTTGACGTCCATGCCGTCGAAGAAGACGGCCAGCCAGCACAGGGCGAGTACGGGCAGAACCGAGCGGAAGGTGTGGGCGCGCTGCGGGGACGGGGCGCGGGCTCCGGAGGATGTCATGCAATGTCCTTGCCAGGAGGGGGAGTTGAGGGGGCCGGCGCGAGTGTAGTTCGTCCAGTGAACTTTGCTTCGCCGAACAGGTGGCATGAGTGTCCGTCCGGGATGGGTGCATGTCAATGAAAAGGAGGTCCGCCGGGCAGGGTGTTCACCCCAGCAGCCGCAGCGCCGTCGCCGCCCGCCCCACCCGCACCGTCTGCCCCCACGTCAGTTCCAGTGCGTCCGCCTCCATCCCGTCGCCGAATGCGACCAGCCGGTCCGACTCCACCGTCAGCCGCAGCCGCTCGTCCCCGGACAGCACGCCCTCCACCAGGGACGTACCGGTCGCGGGCGACGGCCACGCCTCCCGTACGAACCACACCAGCCGGTGGTCCGCCGGGTCCGGCAGCCGCAGCGCGGACCCCCGCTCCAGCCACAGTGAGCGCAGCCACCCGGTGGCCCCCGTACCGGTGCCGACCAGGACGCCGGACGACGCCTGCGCCTCGGCGGCGGCCCGCTCCCGGTCCTGGCCGATGCGGTAGCGGGCCGTCTGATGGCCGGGCGGGCCGAGGTAGATCTCGTTCAGGGCGAGCAGCCGCTGCGTGTCGTCGGCGACGGCCTCCACCATGGTCAGCGCGTCGGCCGCCCCGCCGCTCACCGCCGACCGCAGCAGCTTCGCCGCGTCCGCGGCCCGGTGCCGCACCAGTACGCCGGGATTGCGGCCGGGGTCCGTGTCGATCCCCAACACCGGTTGTCCGTCGAGGTACTTGGCGGTGTTCGCGACGAGACCGTCCTGCCCGACCACCACCACGACGTCCTCGGGACCGAACAGGAACCGGTCCAGGTCCGCCCGCTCCACCCGGGCCTGCCGCCACTGCAACGGCACCGCCCCCGCCACCTCGGCGAGGGCCCGCCGGGTCCGCCCGTGCCGTTCCTCGGCCTCCCGGATACTGCGGCCGCGCGAGGCGAGGAAGAACTCGGCCTGACCGCGCGTACCGTGCCGGGCGAGCAACTCCTCGTACTCACTGGTGCGGTGGACGAGCACGGCGCGCGGCGCGAGACTCACGACGCGCCGCCGCCGGTCCGGCCGCCGCCGAGCTTTGCGAGGAGGCCGGTCAGTACGTCGGGCGACAGGGTGAGGCTCTCGATGCGCGGCACGTTCTCCGCGAGCCGGGTCGTCGCCAGGGCGTGCAGGGTGGCCGGGTCGACCTCGCCGTGCACCCGCAGCCAGGCGGCCTGTGCCTGGGCGCGGGCCTCGCCGACCTCGCGCGCCGCCTCGGCCTCGGCGCGGGCGAGCCGTACCGTACGAGCCGCCTCCGCCTCGGCCTTCACCCCGTCGGCCGCCGCCAGCTCCTCCGCCTCGCGGCGGGCGTTGGTGCCGCGCTGATCCACCAACTGCTCTTCCCTGCGGGCGAGTTCGATCCTGCTGGCGAGCTCGTTCTCGGCGATCGCCCGCTCACGCTCCACGGCCACGGCCCGCCGCTGGTACGTCGCCCGGTCTGCCTCCTGCTGGATCTGCTCCCGGGCCGGTGTGCGCAGCGCCCGTTCCACGTCCGCCTCGGGGCGGATGGCCACCACGCGCACCGCGACGACCTCGATGCCGGTGGCGGGCAGCCGGGGCTCCGCCGCGAGAGCGCCCGCGATCTGCTCCCGTACCGCCGACACCCCGTCGACCAGTGCCTCGGACAAGGGAGTACGGGCCAAGGTGTCCAGCGCGTGCTGCTGCGCCGTCTCGGTGAGCAGCGTCGCCAGCTGTTCCAGGGGCGCACCGCGCCAGGCGCCGGTGTCCGGGTCCACGGAGAAGTCCAGCCGGGCGGCGGCGACCGCCGGATCACTGATCCGGTACGTCACCGTGGCCTGCAGGGTCACGTCCTGGAAGTCCGCCGTACGGGCGTGGAAGGCCATCGCCAACTCACGGTCACTGACCGGCACTTCGGAGAGTGCGGCGGTCAGCGACCGGAACCAGAAGCTCAGCCCGGGACCGTCGTGGACGAGCCTGCCGCGCCTGTGGTGGCGTACGTGAGCGGTGGGCGCGGATCGCAGATGGCGCCAGCCGAAGCGCCGGGTGATGTCGGCCATGAGAACAGCCCCCTCTTTCTCGTCATCACGACGATAAGAGGGTTACCCATTATCGTCAAGACGACGCGAAAGGGAGGGCTGTGAGAAGGGCAGGCGGACGGCGGGTCTCAGACGATGCCCTCCGAGATCTCCTCCCGCTCCCGCTTGGTGCCGTAGGCCGCTTCCGAGGGGGTTCCGTAGGACGTGCGGGCCGCGTACCACCACACCGTCGCCAGAATCAGCACCACGGCCAGGGCGATCACCGCGTAGTTCATCGTCTCCCAGTTCACCGGGGACTTCTGCGGCAGCAGGAACAGCACCGTCACCACGGCCACCCACGACACGGCGGTCCAGCCGACCGGCTTGCTCCAGCGGCCCAGGTTCCACGGCCCCGGCTCGAAACGGTTGCCCGCCCGCAGCCGCAGGAAGACCGGGATGGCGTACGCGGGCGTGATGCCGATGACATTGATCGCGGTGACCGCGCCGTACGCCGTCGCCGAGTACAGCGAAGGCACGGCGAGCAGGCACGCCACACCGACCGAGAGCCACACCGCGGGAACAGGCGTCCGGGTGCGGCTGCTGACCCTGCGCCACAGCTTCGAGCCGGGCAGCGCGTTGTCGCGGCTGAACGCGAACACCATCCGGCTGGCCGCCGCGACCTCCGCGTTGCCGCAGAACAACTGCGCCACGATCACCACGAGCAGCAGCGCCGTCGCACCGCCCGAACCCAGCGCGTCCAGCAGGATCTGCGCCGGCGGCACCCCCGTCTCGCTGCCGACGGTGCCCGCGTAGTCCTGAATGGCGAAGGTGAGGCCGGCCAGCAGGGCGAAGCCCGCGATCCACGACACCCAGATGGCGCGCACGATGCCGCGCGGGGCGGCCACCGAGGCGTTCGAGGTCTCCTCCGACAGGTGGGCGGAGGCGTCGTAGCCGGAGAAGGTGTACTGCGCGAGCAGCAGGCCGATGGCCGCCACATAGACCGGGCTGTCGATGCCGGTGTCGTTCACGAACTCGGTGAAGACGAACTTCGCCGACTGGTGGTGGTCGGGGACGATCACCAGCGCGCCGACGATCACGGTGACGCCGGCGATGTGCCACCACACGCTGATCGAGTTGAGCACGCTGACCAGCCGCACCCCGAACAGGTTCAGCACCGCGTGCAGCAGCAGGATGCACATGAAGATCAGCATGGTGGAGCCGGGCGTCGGCTCGAACCCGAACCGCAGATTGAGGAGCGCGCCGGTGAACAGCGCGGCCCCGTAGTCGATGCCCGCGATCGCACCCAGCAGGCCCAGCAGGTTCAACCACCCGGTGTACCAGCCCCACTTGCGGCCGCCGAGCCGGTCGGCCATGTAGTAGAGCGCGCCGGACGTCGGGTACGCACTGGTGACCTCGGCGAGCGCGAGACCCACGCACAGCACGAACAGGCCGACGCCTATCCAGCCCCACATCATCACGGCGGGGCCGCCGGTGCCGAGGCCGAATCCGTACAGCGTCATGCAGCCGGACAGCACCGAGATGACCGAGAAGCTGATCGCGAAGTTGCCGAAGCCGCCCATCCGGCGCGCCAGCACCGGCTGATAGCCGAGCTCACGCAGCCGTTGCTCCTCGTCGCGCGGGACGAGCGGGCCCGAACGGGACTGCCTCGGTGGGGAGATGGACATCGTTCTTCCTTCGATGGGGGACGGGGGAAGGGAAGCGGGTTACGGGGGAGGTGCGCCGAGGCACCGGGAGCGGGCTCGCAGGAAGAGCTCCTGCGCCCCGTGCGTGGCGTCGCCGTGGTCGTCGTGAAGCCGGTACGTCCAGGGGAGCGGGGCGTAGTACGGACCGAGCGTGCGGAACACCCGCGCGGCCTCGGTGAACTGGTGGGCGCCCCACAGGGCGTGGGCGAGGTGACTGAGGTCGAGCAGCGAGGACGCGGCGGGGTCGGCCAGGTCGAACCAGTTCTCCAGCGCCCACCGTGCGTCCCGGATCGCGTCGTCCGTGACCCAGTGCATGTCGAGCGCCCTGTCCTGGCCGCGCTCGCGACGGTAGCGCTCCATCCGCACGTACAGCGGGAGTGCTTGTACGGGGGAGCCGGGAGGTGTCGAAGCGACCGCCCACCGCGCGTAGTTGACGGCTTCGGGCAGCGAGCCGCGCGGATTCCTGGCGCACACGAACTGGAGCATGCGCTGATGGGCCTCGCGGTTGGCCGGATCGCGCTCGGCGACCTGGTCGAGCAGCCCCCAGGGGCCGGGAAACAGCATCGGGCCCGGCGGCGGCAGTCGGTGTTCCGCCATCCGCTGGTCCCGGTCGAGGGGCGAGAGGGCCAGCAGGCACACCCACGGCACCGGGTCGTCGGGCACCTGCTGGACGCAGATCTGGCAGGCCTCCCACGCCTCCCGCCACAGCTCGGAGACCTGCGGGTGGCTCCGGTGGTGGGCGCGGGTCGCACGCTCCACCGCGACCCGCGCGTGCATCACGGTCGCCGCGGCACTGCGGGGCTCCTCGGCGCGCCAGATGCGCACCGTGTCCGTGCCGGCCGCCACCGCTGCCAGGACCTGGGTGCGCCGGGTCCACGACGCCCAGTCCGCGGTCTCCTCCAGCAGATTCCGCATCGCCACCCACCTTCCGGCACGCAACTCCTGTACGACGGCCCGTAATTCGGCGTCATGGCCCGCCGGGTGGTACACCGGGCGGAACTCGTCGCTGGGCATCGTTACAGGTCCTCTGGTGCGTTCGGCGAAACGGGGGAAATCCGGCAGGGCCCTCTTCGCTGTGCGTCAGCTCCGGTCAACCCACCGTGGTCGACGTGTAGTTGACCATGACTGCGGTATTCCGGTCCAGCTTTCCCCGGGTGAAGGAAGAGCGGAGACCGGATGTTCTTGACTGCGACGGCGGGACTCGATCAGGCTGCTGGCTTCCGAGTGGCGATCAAGACGAGGCGGTACGGGGATGGCGAAGACCGGCAATACGGCTACGCACCGGGCGGCGGCGGACGGCCCGGTACTCGCCGTCGACCAGGGAACCTCCGGGACCAAAGCCCTGGTCGTCTGCCCCGAGCGCGGGGTGATCGGCTCGGGCGGGGCAGCCGTCCGCCCCCGCCATCTGCCCGGCGGCCGGGTCGAGGTCGCACCGGCCGAGCTGTACGCCTCGGTGCTGGACGCCGGCCGGCAGGCGCTGGCCCAGGCGGGCGAGCCGGTCGCGGCTGTCGGTCTCGCGAACCAGGGTGAGACGGTGCTCGCCTGGGATCCGGCGACGGGCGAACCGCTCACCGAAGCGATCGTCTGGCAGGATCGCAGGGCCACGGAGATATGCACCGAACTCTCCGCGTACGCCGATGAGTTGCGCACCCTCACCGGCCTTCCCCTCGACCCCTACTTCGCCGCCCCCAAGATGGCGTGGATACGCCGCCACCTCACCCGCGCCGGAGTGGTCACCACCAGCGACGCCTGGCTCGCCCACCGCCTCACCGGAGCCTTCGTCACCGACGCGTCGACCGCGGGTCGCACCCAGCTCCTCGACCTGGACCGGGCGGCATGGTCCCCGGCCGCGCTCGACATCTACGGGCTCGCACAGGAACGCCTCCCGGAGGTGGTCGCCTCCGACAGCTGCATCGGTACGACGACCGTCTTCGGCGGCGAACTCCCCCTGACGGGACTGCTGGTGGACCAACAGGCAGCACTCCTCGCGCAGCGCGCACTGGAAGCAGGATCCGCCAAGTGCACCTACGGAACAGGGGCGTTCCTGCTTGCCCAGGCAGGAGCACAGCCCGTACGTCCGACCTCCGGCCTGGTCGGCTGCGTGGCCTGGCAACTGCGCGGACACACGTCGTACTGCCTCGACGGCCAGGTCTACACGGCGGCGTCGGCGGTGCGCTGGCTGACCGACCTCGGCGTCATCGCGGGAGCGGGGGACCTGGACCGGGTGGGCTCGCGAGTCCCCGACGCCGGGGGAGTGACCTTCGTCCCGGCCCTGGCAGGACTGGCCGCACCGTGGTGGCGACCCGACGCACGGGGCTCGCTCACCGGCCTGGGCCTGGGTACGACGGCGGGGCACCTGGTGCGGGCACTGTGCGAGGGAATCGCAGCCCAGGTCACGGAACTGGCGGACGCGGCGGGACGCGACCTGGGAGTGGGGCTGAGGGAGCTGCGGGTGGACGGCGGCCTGACACGCTCGGCCCTCCTGATGCAGACGCAGGCCGATCTGCTCCAACTACCCGTACTCGTGGCCGAGTTGCCCGACGCGACGGCACTGGGAGTGGCGTCGGCCGCCCGCCTCGGCCTGAACCCGCACCTGAGCGTCACGGACGCGCTGCCCCGACGGGGCAAGGCGTCGGCGGTGTACGAACCGACGATCTCGGCGACGGAAGCGGCGGACCGAAGGGCGGCGTTCCGGGCGGCGGTGGGTGAGCTCTGAGCAGAGGCTTCGCCCCCGGACCCCATGTGCCCGTGGGGGCGGATTCTTCAGCCCGTCCGGCGTTCGAGCACGCGCGGACGCAGTCCGTGCACGGGGCGCGGCCCCGGACATCAGCCCCCACCCGCGCCGGCCGTGCTGCTCCCCAGCCCCGCGGCCAGCGGTTCAGGGAAGGGGCGGAGAGGGGCACGGCCCGCCACAGGCACGAACACACCCGCACAAACCCTCGACCGCGCCTGCCGACTCGACGCCCCGCCCGCCCGACGCCCCGCCCGACGTCCCGCCCGACGCCCCGGACGCCCGCCCGACGCCCCGCCCGACGTCCCGCCCGCCGCCCCGGACGGCCGCCCGACGCCCCGCCCGCCCGACGCCCCGCCCGCCCGACGTCCCGCCCGCTCAACGGCCCGACCGGCCAACGTCCCGCCCGCTCAACGTCCCGACGGCCCGACCGCCCGACGCCCCGTTGCCCCGCCCGACCGGCCGCCGCCCGACCGACGTCCCAACCGGCCAACGTCCCGCCCGCTCAACGTCCCGACCGGCCGACGTCCCGCCCGCCCAACGCCCCGTTGCCCCGCCCGACCGGCCGCCGCCCGCCCGACGTCCCGCCCGCTCAACGTCCCAACCGGCCGACGTCCCAACCGACCGACGCCCCGACCACCCGGCGCCCCGTCGGCCCGGCCGACCGCCCCCTAACCCTCCACCCTCCCAAGGAGCCACATGCCGCCCCCCGCCCCCCACGACCTCACCATCATCGGCGCCGGAGTAGTAGGCACAGCCATCGCCCGCGAGCTCGCCCGTCACCCCCACCTCCGCATCGCCCTCCTCGACGCCTCCGACGACGTCGGCAACGGCACCTCCAAAGCCAATACCGCCATCCTGCACACCGGCTTCGACGCCACCCCCGGCACCCTCGAATCCCGGCTCGTCCGCGACGGACAGCGCCAACTCCACGCCTACGCAGCCCAGTCCGGCATCCCCGTCGAAAGGGTCGGCGCCCTCCTTGTCGCCTGGACCGACGAACAGCTCGCCGCACTGCCCGCCCTCGCCGACAAGGCCGCGCGCAACGGGTACAGCACCACCCACCCCCTCACCCGGGCCGAGCTCTACGCCCGCGAGCCGCACCTCGGCCCCGGCGCCCTCGGCGCGCTCGAAGTGCCGGACGAGAGCATCGTCTGCCCGTGGACGACCACCCTCGCATACGCCACCCAAGCCGTCCGCGCCGGAGTCGACCTGCACCTCAACACCCGCGTACAGAAGGTCACTTCATCCGCAGAGGGCCACCTCCTGCACACCACCCGCGGCCCCCTCCGCACCCGCCACCTCATCAACGCCGCCGGGCTCCACGCCGACGACATCGACCGCCTCCTCGGCATCGCCGACTTCACCGTCACCCCGCGCCGCGGCCAGCTCCTCGTCTTCGCCAAGCCGTCCCGGGCGCTCGTCCGGCACATCCTGCTGCCCGTCCCCACCGCCCTCGGCAAGGGCGTCCTCGTCGCGCCCACCGTCTTCGGGAACGTCCTCCTCGGCCCGACCGCCGAAGACCTCACCAGCGCCGACGCCAAGACGGCCAACCACACCACCGCCGAAGGCATCGCACACCTCCTCGACCACGGCCGCCGCATCATGCCCGCCCTCCTCGAAGAGCAGGTCATCACCTCGTACGCGGGCCTGCGCGCGGCCACCGAGCGCGACGACTACCGGATCCGCCTCCACCCCGGGCGGCGGTACGTCACCGTCGGCGGTATCCGCTCCACCGGGCTCAGTGCCTCGATGGGCATCGCCTCCTACGTCGTCAGCCTCCTCGAAGAGGAAGGGGAACTCGAACTGGCCGACAATCCCAGGGACTTGGAAGCACCCCACATGCCCAACATCGGCGAGGCGTTTCCCCGCCCCTACCAGCGCCCCGACCTCATCGCCCGGGACTCCGCCTACGGCGACATCGTCTGCCCCTGCGAATCCGTCACCCGTGGCGAGATCCGCGACGCCCTCACCGCCACGGTCCCGGCCCGCTCCCCGGGCGGCCTGCGCCGCCGCACCCGAGCGGAGGCCGGCCACTGCCAGGGCGCGGAGTGCGGTGCGGCGGTCCGCGCCCTGTACAAGGAGCACCAGCCCAGGAGTTGAGGGAGGCACCAGCTCAGGGGGGCCAAGTGCCAGTTTAGGGAGCCAAGCCGGCCCAGGCGCTGAGTCCCCACCCCAAGTCAAGGCACCAGCCCCCGCACCTCCTCCGCCACGAACCGTACGAACCCCTCCGGATCCGGCTCGTCCGCGGTCGGCTGCAGCACCACCGTGTCCGCCCCCGCGACCACCAGCTCCTGCACCGCCTTCGCGACCGCCGCCGCGTCCCCGGCCACCCCGAGGCCGGGGACCGATTCCCGTCCGTCCCGCACCAGTTCGTCGTGCAGCCGCTCCGCCGCCCCCGGGCCGGTCGCCGCGAGGAGGTACACCACCACCTTGTGGTGCCCCTCGTGCGTCCGGCCTGCCGAGGCCCGGCCCTCCTCAATCAGGCGGAGCGCCCGGCGCACCCCGTCCGCCGACACCGAAGCATCGAGTACCGTGCCGTCCGCGGCCTCGCCCGTCAGCCGCAGCGTGCGCGGCCCGACGCCCCCCGCGAGCACCGGCGGCGCTTCGGCCGGCGGCCAGTCCAGGGCCACGCCGTCCAGCGTCACGTAAGAACCGTCGACCGTCACCCGCTCGCCCCGCAACAGCGCCCGCATCGCCGCCAGATACTCGCCCAGCAGCGTCAGCGGCGAGGCGGGCCTGGCACCGACCTGCCCCATCCAGTCCTGCACCCCGTGCCCGACGGCCAGGGACACCCGGCCGGGGAACAGCCGGTACAGCGTGGCGGCCTCCATCGAGGCGAGGGCCACGTTCCGCAGCGGCACCGGCAGCAGGCCCACTCCCACGTGCAGCCGCTCCGTCCACGCCAGAGCGGCCGACGCGGCGGCGATGCCGCTCTCCAGGAAGCAGTCCTCCCACAGCCACAGCTCCTCAAGCCCCGCCTCCTCCGCCGTACGCACCAGAGCACGAAGCCGTTCGGGAGCCAGCTGAGGACGGAACACCGCACCGAGAGTAGTCATGGAGCCCATTCCTACCTGCCGACTCCCGTGACAGCAAGGAGAGTTGGACCAAGGAATCCCACCCCCGCACCGCCCTCTCCCTCCCCGCTACCGGCAGCGCAACTGCTCCCCGGTCATCGGCGCCCCCTCCACCATGCTCCTGTCGTACGTCACCTGGGCCACGGCACGGCCCCCGGAACCCACCGCCACCCGGATGACGCGCCCGTGCCCGGCGACCGGCCGCAGCTTCGCCCCGGGCAGCGCGGCTGCCAGCGTCGACGCGGACCGCTCCCAGTGCGGGTCGTACGTGATCACGGTCGGGCCGTGCGGCCGGCCCGCCGGCTGCTGATCGTTCGTGACGACGAAGCCGCTGCGCCGCAACGCCTCCGCCACATCGGGGTCGTCCACCCGTGCCGACACGCTGCTCGGCGCCATCGCCACCGGCACCGCCTGCAGGGTGATTTCCGCGGCGACGGAACGGTCCTCGCGCACCGCGGTGAACAGCCGGTCCGCCCGCGCCTTGTCCCAGATCAGCGTCGAGCCCCAATCCGGCACCCGGTGGTCGAACTCCGACATCGGCACCGTCGCGAACTCCATCTGCGCCGGGCGCAGTTCACGCATCGACCAGCCCAGCGAGATCAGAGCGGCGAGGCCGGTCCCGGTGTCCGTACGCAGATGCGGGAGCAGGGTACGGGCCGTCCTGGCGAGAGCCACCGGATCGCGGAAGGCGCCCGCGTCGGACAGCCGCGTCAGCATGCCGAGCAGCAGCCGCTGTTGGCGGCGCACCCGCCCCAGGTCACCGGGCGGGGTGACCTTGCGGGCCCGCGCGTAGCGCAGTGCGTGCCGTCCGTCGAGCACATGGGTGCCGGCCTCCAGGCGCAGGCCGGACTTGGGGTCCTGCAGGGGCCGGTCGGTGCAGACCTGCGCGCCGCCGAGGCCGTCGACCGCCTCGGCGAAGCTGGAGAAGTCGGTCTCCAGGTAATGGTCGACCCGCAGCCCCGTCACCTGCTCGACGGTCCGCACCGCGAGGTCGGGGCCGCCGTGTTTGAACGCCGAGTTGATCTTTCCTGCGTGGAGCGGATGGTCGTGCGGTGCGAACTGCACATAGGAATCACGGGGGATGGAGACCACGCTCATCCGTTTGCGGTCCTCGGTGAGGTGCACCAGCATCATCACGTCGGTGCAGTCGCACCCCTCCCCGCCGACGTGCAGCTGCTGGATCCTCTCCCGCGTCATCCCGCGGCGCCGGTCGATGCCGACGATCAGCAGGTTCGTCCCCGGTGCCGTCCTGGCCTGCGGGGACAGCGTGCTGTCGTGCGCGAGGGTGTACGAGGCGGGGGCGTCCGCGGTCGCCGGGAAAGGACCGGCGGCGAGCGAGGCCACCAGCAGCGCGGCGAGTGCGAGACGACGGCGGCTGGACAGCAAGGGGACCTCCAGGAGTCGATCCGAAGCGGCACGCAAAATCAGGCAAAAAGCGAGTAAAAGCGGCAAATCTATCCCGCAGCGTAGCGCAGCACACCAGGAAATCCGTTGCAGCCGGGCTGATCATCGGTTTATCGTCCGCGCCATGCTTCCCGAGGTGAACACTGAAGAAGAGTGGGACGCCGTCGTCCCGGACGACACGGTCGTGCGGCCCGGCGCGGAGGACCTCTGCGCCCGCCTCGGGCTCGCCGGAGCGCCGCTGACCCGCTACTCCGCGGGCTCGCAGCCGGTCTACGCCGTCGGCGCCGACCACGTCCTCAAGCTGTACCCCGGCGTCGACGCACAGGACGGCGTCCGGGAGGGCCACGTCCTGGGCCACCTCGCGGGCCGACTGCCGCTCCGCACCCCTCAGGTGCACGCCACCGGTGCGTACGAACACGGCTGGCGGTACGTCCTGATGTCCCAACTCTCCGGCGAGGACCTGGCAGTTGCCTGGCCGCGCATCCCGGTCGCCGACCGCGAACACCTCGTGACGGAGGCGGGCGAGGCGCTCGCCGCACTGCACGCGCTCGACCCCGCGCCGCTCGCCGCGTACCTCGGCCCCGGCGACTGGCACGACTTCCTGGCCCGCCAGCGGGCGGGCGCCGTCGAGCGGCAGCGCAGCCGTGGCCTCCCCGAGGAGTGGATCGCGCAGATCCCCGCATTCCTCGACACGGTCGAGCTGCCCGCGGACCCCCGGCGAGTCCTGCTGCACACCGAGTTCATGCGCCAGCACCTCCTGGTCGACCCGCGGACCTGGCGGCTCACCGGCCTCCTCGACTTCGAGCCCGCCATGATCGGCGACCCGGCGTACGACCTGGTCGCCGTCGGACTCTTCGTCACCCGCGGCGAGCCGGGCCTGATGGCCCGCTTCCAGAAGGCGTACGGCCGTACCTTCGACCCGCGCCAACTCCTCGCGTACGCCCTGCTGCACGTCTACTCGAACTTCACCTGGTACTTCCGCGAGCTGCCCGTACCCGACGGGCAGACGTGGGACTCGGTGGCCCAGGCGTGGTTCGCAGCCGACTGAGACCTTCCGGGAGCGCCCCGGGGCACCCCGGGACACGCCGCAGAGGTGGGCGTCTTTGTTGACACCTGTCCGCGGCCGCGCCTGGCTCGCACACCGTGGAAGCGCCCGCGGACACATTCCATCCGATCCGAAACCATTCGAACGCAGCAGTGGGGGCGAAGCGGGGTCGCGGCAGGCGCTCACGGAGCACAACGAGGCGCGCGCACCGCGCGGGCCGCAGCGGTAAGGGACGGGATATTTCGAACACGCGGTGCGCAGCAAGGCTGATTTCCGCCAGATCGGACAGCCCGCGGGACCTCTCCCGGGCGCGCGGGCACTATGCAGGGGCGCACTCCGGGCGGGAAGCGCCGGGCGGTGTGATCAGGAGGTTTCAACACCCCACTCCGTCTTGATGTCAAGAGGTGTACGCGTAAAGATCCGCCCCGCCGGCCCCGCACGCCCCCCGCAGACCACCCACAGCGCACGGAAGGGCCGAATTCCGCTCCGGCGCCGGGTCCGGACAACCGGCGCTCAAGTTGAGTCAGGTCGTGGGCAGTTGCATCGTTATTGACGATCGGACATGGGCATATAGGCCCCAGCACAGAGCAGAACACCGCACCGCACGTTGAAACCTGGACTCCAGGGGGATTTCCCATGACCGTTGCTTCGGAACACCGGCTGGTTCAGCAGTTGCCCCACGTTCCCTTCTACTGCCCGGTGCCGCCCGCCGCGCATCCGGCGGCCGGGGTGCTGAACGAGCTGACAGTCGACTGGATGCTCCGACAGCACCTCGACGCCGAAGAGGAACAACGACGGCGCCTCGCCCTGTGTGACTTCGGCGGCCTCACCGCCGCGACCATGCCCTACGGCAGACTCGCCCCGCTCGCCCTGATGGCGAAGTTCCACGCCGTACTCTTCTCGCTGGACGACGGCGTCTGCGACGAGGCCCGGCCCACCGCGGGCCAGCTGGCCCGGGAGACCGCCCGAATAATGCGTGCCGTCGAAGCGCCCGGCGTTCTGGCGACCGGCGAGTCGCGACACGTCGCGGCACTGCGCGAGCTCAGGATCGAACTGGAGAGGTACGCCACGCCGCGCCAGCTGCGCCGTTGGGTCGACGCCATGCGCGTCTACACCTCCGGACTCGTCTGGGAGGCGGAGTGCCGCCGCAGTCCCGGACAGCCTTCCCTGAACGATTACGTCACCCTGTGGATGCGGGCCATCGGCATGGCGCCGTCCACGGCGATGATGGAGATCGTCGCCGGTTACTCGGTGCCCGACGAGGACATGGAGGACCCCCGGGTGCGGGCCCTCACCGAGATCACCTGGACCCTTGTGAGCTGGGACAACGACCTCTACTCGCGCAACAAGGAACTGCTGCGCGCCGATGACGACCTCAACCTCATCGACGTACTCCGCCACGAACTGGGCTGCGGCCCCGAGCAGGCCCTGGAGCAGGCGGTCGCGATGCGCGACCGCGTCATGGTGCTGTTCTTGCGGCTGCGCGAGCAGGTGCTCCGCGAGGGAGGCGCCGAACTGCGCCGTTACGTACACGACTTGGGCCAGTTCGTGCGCGGCCACCTCGACTGGGCGGCGCGCTGCCCGCGCTACACCGTCCCGCCGCCCCCCGGGGCCGTCGCGCAACCGGTGAGCTGGTGGAAGCACCGGCCGGCCGACGACAGCGGAGAGCCGCTGCCGCTGCCGACGATCGCCTGGTGGTGGGACCAGCTGGACTCCGGCGGAGCCGCCCTGCGACACGCCGCGTGAGCGCACCGCAGGACCGACCCGACACGCCGCGCCAGCAGCAGGGCGCTCCGGACTAGTAGCCGCGCCAGCAGCAGGGCGCTCCGGATTAGTAGCCGCGCCACCAGGTCGCCACCCGGCGCCACAGCCGTACCGGTGCGGAACCCCGCCGCTGGGCCGGGATGGTGGCCGCCGGAGGCGCGGTCGCGGGCGCCGGAGGCACAGGGCCGGGCTGCGGTACGGAGGGGGCGGCCGCCGGCAGGGGCCCGGCAGCGGCCGGAGCGGGCGCCGCCGGGCCGGTCGAGCCGACCTGCCAGTCCTGGCGCGGCGCACCGCGCGGCGTCGGCGTGGCGGGACCGGTGATCTCCTGCGGCGGGCGCGGCGCGAACGACACCGGAAGCTCGATCAGGTGACGGGACATCAGTGAGCTGCGCCACCTCAACTCGCTCTCCTCCACGGCGAGTTGAATGTCCGGCAGACGCATCAGCAGCGCGTCGACCCCGGTGTCGGCGATGGCGCGCCCGATGTCCTGCCCCGGGCACTCGTGTGGCCCGCCGCTGAACGCGAGGTGGGCGCGGTTTCCCTGCATCGAGGCCGACGGGTCGGGGCGTACCACCGGGTCGACATTGGCCGCGGCCATGCCGACGATCAGCGCGTCACCCGCCCTGATCTTCTGCCCGCCGAGCTCGGAGTCCCCGGCCGCCCACCGGCCGAGGATCGTGGTGAACGGCGGCTCGTCCCACAGCGTCTGCTCCACCGCCTCCGGCAGCGTCATGTGACCGCCGCTGAGCTGGGCGCGGAACCGCGGGTCGGTGAGGACCATGCGCAGTACGTTGGCGATCAGGTTGGCCGTCGTCTCGTACGCGGCGATCAGCACCAGCCGCAGGTGCTGCGCGGCCTCGTCGTCGGAGAACCCGGCGTGGTGCTCCACGATCCAGGTCGCGAAGTCCTCCTCCGGCTGGGCCCGGCGGCGGGCCACCAGGCGGCCCAGCGCCCCCATCACGTACTCGTTGCTGGCGATCGCGGTCTCGGTGCCCTTGATCATGTCGCGGGCGGCCTGCACCAGCCGCTCGTTGTACTCCTCGGGCATGCCGAGGATCTGGCACATCACCATCATCGGCAGGTGCTCGGCGAACCGGCTCACCAGGTCGGCGCGCCCGTCGCGGCAGAAGTCGTTGACCAGCCGGTTACTGAACCGGTTGATGAAGCGCCGCACCCCCCGGTGGTCGATGCGGGCGATGGAGTCGGTGACCGCGCCGCGCTGCCGCTCGTGCTCCGCGCCGTCCGCGAAGACACAGACGGCCTGGTACGCGAAGACCGGAGCGAGGGGGTTGTTCATGGTGACGGTGCCGTCCTGCAGCAGCCGCCAGCGCCGCGAGTCCCGGGAGTACAGCGACGGCGTGCGCGTCATGTGCAGGTTCTCGCTGTGGCCGAGCACCAGCCAGGCGGGGACGTCCCCGTTGATCAGGACGGGTGCGACGGGGCCGTGTTCGGCGCGCAGCTTCTCGTACAGACCCATCGGGTCCTTCTCGTGCGCGGGCCCGTACAGCCGGCGCAGCCCGCCGGGGCCGATCTCGCCGATCTCATGGGCCCCGGCGCCCATGGCGTGGGCGGGGCATTCGGGGGGCGGGACGGGGGAGGGGTCGAAGGGGGAGGTCACGGCAACTCCTGGAAGCGAAAGGGAAGTTGAGGAGGTGGAGAGGCGGCTCAGGACCGCTGGAGGGCGAGCGAGTGCAGATAGTGCATGAGCGTCATCAGCACGTCGCGGCTGGACGCCCGCTGCCGGGCGTCGCAGTGCACCATCGGCACCTCGTCGGGCAGGTCCAGCGCGTGCCGCAGGGCCTCCATCGGGTGGCCGGGGGCGTCCGGGAAGGTGTTCACGGCGACCACGAACGGCACCCCGCGCTCCTCCAGCCGCCCGATCACGTCGAAGCTGACCTCCAGCCGGCGGGTGTCCACGAGGACGACCGCACCGAGCGCCCCCTCGAACAGCCCGTTCCACAGGAACCAGAAGCGCTCCTGGCCCGGCGTGCCGAACAGATAGAGGATCAGCTGCTCGCTGATGCTGATCCGGCCGAAGTCCATGGCGACGGTCGTGGCGGTCTTGCCCTCGATCCGCGAGTTGTCGTCCACACCGATACTGGCCTGGGTCATGGTCTCTTCGGTGGTCAGCGGGCGGATCTCGGACACCGAGCCGACCATGGTGGTCTTCCCGACGCCGAAGCCGCCGACGATCACCACCTTGACCGCGGCGGTGGCCGTGCTCGGCAGTACGTCCTCGGTCCGGGGGCCCGTGATGGTGTCAGAGCCGTTGAAGTCCATGCATCACCGCTTCGAGGAGGGACCGGTCGGGGAGTACGGCGCGGACGATGGGCGCACGCGATTCGACCAGTTCGGTAGCGAGGAGGTCGGTCAGCAGCGAGGTGACCACGCTGAACGGGAGGCGCAGGTACGCGGAGATCTCCGCAACCGACAGCGGGGCCCGGCACAGCCGCAGAATCGCGGCCTGCTCGGGCTGCACCGTGGGTGACGGGGTGGAACAGGCGACGACCATGGTGACCAGGTCGAGCGCGGCTCGTTCCCCGCCGTCAGGGCCGCCGGTGATCACGTACAGCCGTTCCGGGTCCCCCTTCGCCGACGCACCGTCGGGGGAGGGGGCGGACAGCTTCTCTCGGCGTTCGCGGCGGGGGTGCTTCATCCGCTGTGCCCGTCGTGCCGGGGCGGACTGGTCAGGTGCGCTCCGATCCGTACGACCAGATCGCGCATCCGGGCACCCACCAGACCTGCGTCCACCGTCTCGTCGGCGAGCACCGCGAGATACGCGCCCGCGCCCGCCGCCATCAGATAGAAGAACCCGCCGTCGACCTCGATGACGACCAGTCTCATCCGCCCGTCGCTGTCCGGGATCTCGGCGGCGACCGCCGATGCCAGGCTCTGCAGCCCGGCGCAGGCCGCCGCCAGCCGGTCGGCGACGTCGGGGTCGCCGCCGTGCCTGGCGATCCGCAGACCGTCCGCCGAGAGGACCACGATCTGGTAGATCTGCGGCACCCCGGTGGCCAGGTCCTTGAGAATCCAGTCCAAATTGGCCCGCTGCTGGATCACTTCAGATCTCCTTTGTCCCACGTGTCGTCGGCTGATTGGCCGGCCTGCTGCGAGGGCGGGCCGTCCGCCTCGGCCGGCGGATCCAGCGGCACTCCGTTGGCCGCCTTGGTGAATGCTTCGAGCCAGATGCCCGGCTCGGGTTCTTCCTTGACCGGCTGACCGGCCGCCGCCGCTCGGGCAGCTGCTGCTGCCGCCGCCTCGGCGGCGGCCTGGCGCTCCTGCGCCGGAAGGTTGTGGGAGCCGAGGGGCGCACGGCCCCGGCTGCGGCGCTGCGGCAGCCCGTTCTCGGTCCATTCCGTGACCACGGGGACGTCATCCTCCATGACCGACCTCGGTACGGAGACCGGGCCCGGTGCGGGCGGCGGGGTCGGCGTCGGGATCGGGGTCGCCGCCGGAGGCTTCGGTGCGGCCGGGCGGGGCTTGCGCTGCGGCACCCGGGCCTCCTCGGGGGACATTCCCTGGCTGGTTCCGCCGCGCGGCACGGCTGAGGCGCCGATGCCGTGGGCGATGCCGGGGGCGGGACCGGTGGTGACGATCTCGCGGGGCACGATCAGGACCGCCCGCACCCCGCCGTAGGCGGACTGCCGCAGCGACACCTGGAGGTTGTACATCTGGGACAGCCGGCCGACAACGGCCATGCCGAGGCGGGGGGTGTCGCCGAGCGCGTTGAGGTCGATGCCGGCCTGGGCCTGCGCGAGCATGTTCTCGGCCCGTCCGCGGGCCTCCTCGCTGAGGCTGACGCCGCCGTCCTCGATCTCGATGGCGATGCCGGTCTGCACCTCGACCGCGGTGACGTGCACGCGGGTCTGCGGCGGCGAGTAGCGGGTGGCGTTGTCCAGCAGCTCGGCACAGGCGTGGATGAGCGGCTCGACGGCGGTGCCGATGATGGCGACCTTGGCGATCGAGTGCAGGTCGACGCGCCGGTACTCCAGGATCCGCGACATGGCGCCGCGCAGCACGCTGAACAGCGGTACGGGACGCGGCCATTGACGCGACGGGCGGGCGCCGCCGAGCACCGAGATGGAGTCGGCGAGACGGCCGATCAGGGCCGTGCCGTGGTCGATCCGCAGCAGGTCGTCGAAGACCTCCGGGTTGCGCCCGTGGTCCTCCTCCATCTGCCGCAGCTCACTGGCCTGCTGGTGCACGATGGCCTGCACCCGGCGGGCGATGTTGACGAACGCGCGCTGCGCGGACTCCCGTCGGGCCTCTTCGAGGTCGATGATGTCGAGCACCGTACGGAGCAACTCGCGCTGTGCGTACGGCAGATCGCGGTAGCGCTCGTCGGCGTCGACGACGTCCCGGATCACCTCGGCGGGCGACTCGCCCGACCGCAGCCGCCGGATCGCGGCCGGCATCAGTTCCTTGGCCAGCCGCACCGTCTCGTCGTCGTGCTCGGCGAGCCGCCGCTCCAGCGTGGCGGTCCGCCGGGCGTGCTCCGCCCTCGTGTGGTGCAACAGCCGCCCGCGGCGCGCGATTTCGGCGGTGAGGGCGGCGACGACCACGGTCGCCACGACACCCGCCCAGACGACGGGTATCCGGGCGGACTCGCTGACGGCGAACGCGGCGGCGGCCGTCGCCCCGACCGTCAGGACGACGGCCAGGACGATCGGCCGGACAAGACGGGGCTCCTGCTGACGTGTCTGTCGTGCCTGGTGTGCTGCCTGACGTGGGGGGGAATCAACCCGAACCATGGAGAGCCTCTGGCGGTAATTGGGGGACGATTTCAAACAAGTGCGACCTAGGGGAACAAGTGGATGAATTCACATCAACTCGGCTTGTTGCGCAGCGAGCTTAGCCCGGCGGGATCAGCGCGTCGGCCGGTTCCTTCAACCCCCTGCACCGATCGTCGTCCCAGGCATACACTCACCGACTTTGTACGTTCGGCGCTCGGTTGTGCACGACGAGTCACCGAATGGAAGGAATATGCCGCAAGCGCAGGACAGTGACCGGTGGGGCTTGATAACGCGAACCGGCCTGCCCGCCCCGAAGGGCGAACAGGCCGGAAACAAAAGGCTGCTGGCGGGGGCCCGGCTACTCTCCTCGCGTCAGCATCGGCAGCAGGAGCGCCGCCGACCAGCTGAAGTTGGGGGAGTTCAGGGGCGCCCCGGTCGTCGGGTCGTAGTTCTCCATGATCGGACCGTTGCCGCTCAGACCGCCCGCACGGGCGACGAGCCGGCCCATCAGCACGTCCGCGTCCCGGCCGTACCCGTACCGCCGCAGTCCGCCCTGCGCGAAGTACGCCTGGTCGAGCCAGACCGGACCGCGCCAGTACCGGGTCGGCGCGAAATACGGCGAACTCTTCGACACCGTCGGGAACGGCACCGCCGTCGCGAACTCCGCCGGGTCCACCAGCTTCCCGCGCACCGCCCCCGCCTGCGCCTTCGACGCCGATCCGCTCCACAGCGGGACGGCGCCCTCGATGCCCCGCCCCCGTGCGGTCAGCAGCCCCCGGCCGCCCAGCGCCTTGTCGTAGAACCACCCCGACGCAGGGTCGTACATCTGCTCGCGCACCGCGGTGTGCGTCGCCCGGGACCGCTCAGTCCACCGCTTCGCCTCGCCGGACTTCCCGAGCTCACCCGCGATCTTCGCCAAGTAGCCCTGGTCGGCGGCCAGATAGGAGTTCAGGTCGACCGACTCCTGGTTGACGGAGTAGCCCACCACCTTCCCGTCCGGGCCGGTGTTGGGGAGCACCGCCGTCCCCAGCTCCTTGTCGAAGCGCGGCGCGTTGTCCATGCCGCTCTCCCAGGCCGCCGCGAGCCGCTGGTCCTCGGGCGTCGCGTTCAGCGGGTCGACACTCGCCCCGTACTCGGCGAGACCGTTGCGGTCGTGGTCCCGGTTGCGGTACCACCACGCCTGGTACGCCGTCAGCTTCGGGTACATCTCGCGCAGGAACCGAATGTCCCCCGACCTGGTGAACACCTCCCACACCGACCAGGCGGCCAGCGGCGGCTTCGAGTTGCGCTCGTTCCAGTTGCCGCCGCCCTGCGAGGTGTCGTTGTAGAAGATCGCGTCGGGGATCATCCCGGCGTCCTGCGGGCGCCGCACCGAGTCCGCCCGTATCTGGTGGTCGAACATCGACCGGATCTGCTCCTGTGCCAGCGCGGGCTCGAAGCGGGCCGTGCCGACCGCCTGCTTCCAGGTGTCCCAGGACCACACCCCGCCCGCGAACCACTTGTACGAGAGGGACGGCGTGATGCCGTCGTGCTCGATGCTCCCCGCCGCACCGCGCCAGTTGGTGACCAGCGTTTCGAGTGACTTCACGGCCGTGCGCCGCTGCTCCTTGGGCACCCCGCGCGTCACCGAGTCGACATAACGACGCCACCGGGCGTCCCCGGAGCGGGCCGCCGCATCGGGGCGCGTGAGAGCGGACCGTACCGCGGCGGCGTCCCGTGCACGCTCGGCGGCGGTGAAGGTGTACGACTCGGACCAGTCGAAGGAGTGACTGCCTCCGGGCCGCAGGGTGACGGGCGCGGCGGCCTCCGTCCGGTACGTGTCGCCGTCGACGGTCGTGCGGACCGGCTCGCGGTGGGTGATCTCGAAGCGCTCGGTGCCGTCGGTGAGGTACTCCCAGGTCTCCCGGACCTTGGCGAAGTCGACGTCCACGCCGCGCGCGGTCGCCCTCAGCGCGGGCGCGTCCTTCATCGGGGCCTCGGCCGGCCGCAGCAGCGACCCGGTCCAGCCCGCGCCGAGCGTACGGCTCTCCCGCCCGGTGTTGCGGACCTGGGCCCGCACCAGCGCCGTGCGCTGCGAGGAGAAGCGGAGCTCCAGCGTCAGGCGCAGGCCGCGCCCGAGATCGTACGACTGGAGCAGCCGTCCAGGCTGCGAGGTGAAGCGCGGCGGGCCGCCCGCCGCCAGGTCCAACGGACGTCCCGAATCGGTGAGTCGGATCCGGCTGAAAGCCTTGCTCAACCACCACGGGTACTCCTGCGCGAGGTACAGCGGACCGGTGAAACCGCCGTACGCGGCCGTGTCCCCGTCCTTCGGGAGCGCGTACGCGTGCCAGGCGCCCCGGTCCGCGAAGACGTTCACCGGGTTGTTGTCGCCGCCGACACCGGGCAGGGCGACGGTGGGGGAGCCGTGCCGGTCCAGCACGTCCGCGTAGTCGATGTGCCCTGCGCCGGGACGGTCGGCGGCCGGTCCGGGTGGCGCCGAGGAGGCGGGGACGGCGGTGAGCCCGGCGACGAGCGTGCCGGAGAGCAGGGCCACCGCGAGGGCGCGGGAACGAGAATTCATGATCACCTTTCTGTGGCGTCCGACAGGGCGCTGTCGGTTCTGACGACGGCCGCGCCGAGCGGCCCGAGCCGGATCCGGTCCCGGACCCGCTCGCCCGTGAGCAGGTCCGTGCCGGGCAGCGCCGAGAGCTCGGTTTCCTGCTGGGTGTGGTTGAGGACGAAGAGGTACGGGCCACGCTGCACGGCCTCCACGCCGTCGGGCATCGGCCCGCCGAGCACCGGCAGCACCTCGGCCTCGGTCAGCGCCCCGTCGAGCACGGTGGCGATGCCCGCGCCCAGGTGGCAGCTCACGTACCGGGCGCTGCCCCTGCCGTACCGGTGGCGGGTGACCGCGGGCCGACCGGCCAGTACGCCAGATGTGTACGAGGCGAGGGTGTCCGCCCCCTCGGGCACCACCCACTCGCTCCACAGCGTGGCTTCGGCGGCGACCGCCCCGACCTGCACGGACTCCCCGACCCGCACCGATTCCCCGACCCGCACCGGCTCTTCGACCCGCACCGACTCCCCGTCCGGTACCGGCCAGAACTCGTCGACGACCACCCCGAGCGCCTGCCGCAGCGGGCCCGGCGCGCCGCCGTCGTGCAGCTGGTCGTGCTCGTCGACGATCCCGGAGAACGGTCCGCACACCAGATGCCCGCCCGCGTGCACATACGCCGCGATCCGCTCCGCGTGCGCGGTGCGCAGCAGATAGAGGTTCGGGGCCAGGACGACGCGGTACGGGGAGAGATCGGCGTGCGGCGGTACGAAGTCCACGGTGACGCCGCGCGCGTGCAGGGCCGCGTACCAGGGGCGGAGCAGATCGGGCCAGCGCATCCGCTCCGAGGGGTGGTCGGTGCCCTCCAGCGCCCACCAGGACTCCCAGTCCAGGACGATCCCGGTCCGGGCGGTGATCCGGGCGCCCGCCACCTCGGCGAGCCGCCCCAGTTCCGCCCCGAAACGCACGGTCTCCTGCCAGCCGCGCGAGGCGGTGCCCCGGTGCGGCAGCATCGCACTGTGGAACTTCTCCGCGCCCGCCCTCGACTGCCGCCACTGGAAGTACATGACCCCGTCGGCGCCCCTGGCCAGCGCCTGGAACGACCAAAGGCGTTGCAGACCAGGGGGTTTGGGGACGTTGACCGGCCGCCAGCTCACCGCCGAAGGAGCCTGTTCGAGCAGCAGCCACGGTCTGCCGCCCTTGAGGGAACGCATCAGGTCGTAGTTCATCGCGGCGGTGACATGGGACAGCGGATCGGCGGGATCGGGGTAGGCGTCGTCGGAGACGATGTCCTCGTGCTGCGCCCATTCCCAGTAGTCCAGGGACTCCATCATCGACATGAAGTTGGTGGTGGCGGGGACGTCGGGGGACAGCTCGCGCAGGATGGAACGCTCGCTGCGGTGCAGCTTGAGCAGGGCGTACGAGCAGAACCGCCGCCAGTCCAGGACCTGCGTGGGATTCACCGGACCCGGCGCGGTGCGCGGCGGCTCGATCTCGGCGAAGGAGGTGTAGTGCTGGGACCAGAAGGCCGTGCCCCAGGCGTGGTTGAGGCCTTCGAGCGTGGTGTAGCGGTCCCGCAGCCACTGCCGGAAGTGGGCAGCCGAGCGCGGGCAGAAGCACTCGGTGATGTGGTCGCCGTACTCGTTGTGGATGTGCCAGAGCGCGAGTGCCCGATGGTCGCCGTACCGCTCGGCCAGTTTGCGGACCAGACGCAGAGCGGCCGTACGGTACGTGGGCGAGGACGGGCAGTAGTGCTGCCGCGAGCCGAATTCCAGACGTACGCCGTCGGCGGTCACGGGCAGGACCTCCGGATCCGCGCGCACCAGCCAGGCGGGCGGGGACGCGGTCGCGGTGGCCAGGTCGACGGCGATCCCCTGGGAGGCGAGGAGATCGAGCAACCGGTCCAGCCACTCGAACTCCCACCGCTCCAGGCCGGGTTGCAGCTTCGCCCACGAAAAGACCCCGACCGTCACCATGGTGACGCCGGCCTCCCGCATCAGCTTGACGTCCTCGGCCCAGGTCTCCTCGGGCCACTGCTCGGGGTGGTAGTCCCCGCCGTACTGGATGCCTTCGGGAAAGGGACGGGTCACTGCTTCACCGCCCCGCCGAGCAGCCCGGACACGAACTGCCGCTGGAAGCACAGGAAGAGGAGCATCAGCGGCAGTGTCGCGAGCAGCGAGCCGAGCATCAGCCCGGAATGGTCGACACGGGAGAGCCCCGTCAGGGTGTTGAGCGCCACGGGCACGGTGTACTTGTCCTCCGAGTTCAGCATGAGCAGCGGCCAGATGAAACTGTTCCACGCACTCATGAAGGTGAAGATGACCAGTGCTCCCAACTGCGGCCGCACACACGGCAGTACGACCGTGTAGAAGGTGCGCAGCTCGCCGGATCCGTCGATCCGCGCCGATTCGATGAGCTCGTCGGGGAAGTCGAGGAAGCCCTGCCGCATCAGCAGGATGCCGAACGGGCCGGCCAGGAACGGCAGGACCACCGCCTGGTAGGAGTTGACCCAGCCCAGGCTCGCCATCATCTGGAACAGCGGGACCAGCAGCACCTGGAACGGGATCATCATCGTCGCCAGGATCACCCCGAGCAGCAGCCCCCGCCCGCGGAACCGGAACTTCGCCAGCCCGTACCCGCACATCGCGGAGACCAGCGTGCTCAGAGCGGTGTGCACCAGGGCGATGCCCACGCTGTTGAGCATGACCCGACTGAAGCCGATGGTCTCCTCCAACCGGGCCAGATTGTCGCGGAGTTGACCTCCGGGCAGGAAGGGTGGAGGGGAGCGGAAGAGGTCCGAGGTGGAGTGGGTGGACGCGATCGCCATCCACAGGAACGGCACCAGACTGATCGCCGCGCCCACCACCAGGACCAGAGCGACGGCGATGCCGGCCAACCGCCGCGCGGGGCTCTTGCGTCCGACCAGGGGAGTCTGAAGGGTGACCGTGCTCATCGGCGCTTCTCCCGTCCGAACAGGAAGTACTGGGCGGTCGAAAGCAGCGCGATGATCACTACGACGGCCCAGGCGATCGCCGCCGCGTAACCGAAGTCGAGCTGCTCGAAGCCGGTCTTGTAGAGGTAGACCACCGGGGAGAGGGTCGCGTTGTCGGGGCCGCCCCGGGTCAACACGTAGTTCTCGTCGAAGAGTTGCAGCGTGCCGATGGTGGAGGTGACCGCGCAGAACAGGATCACCGGCCGCAGCTGCGGCACGATCACCCTGCGGTACGTGGCGACGGTCCCGGCGCCGTCCAGCGAGGCCGCCTCGTACTGCTCCTTGCCGATGGCCTGGAGTCCGGCGAGCAGGATCACCGCGTTGTAGCCCGTCCACCGCCAGGTGAGCGAGGCGATGAGCGAAATCCGGGCCCAGGTGGGGTCGTTGAGCCAGTCGACAGGGGTGAGGCCGAACACGGAAAGGAACTGGTTGGCCAGCCCGCCGTCCGTCTTCAGCAGCACCTGGAAGACGACGGCGTACGCGACGAGGGTGGTCACGGCGGGCAGGAAGTAGACGGCCCGCCAGGTGCCGCGCAGACGCAGCCAGGACTGGTTGAGGATGCCCGCCAGGACCAGCGCGAGCGCCACCATCACGGGGACCTGGACGAGGAGGATCAGCCCGACGTTGAGCAGGGACTCCAGGAACGCCGGGTCGGCGAGCATCCGTTGGTACTGCTGGAACCCCACCCACACCGGGGTGCCGTCGCGTTCCGCGGTGAAGCTCGTCCAGAGGCTCGCGCCCAGCGGGTACGCGAAGAAGACGGCGAACAGGACGGCGGCCGGGCCCGCGAACAGCCAGGGGACGATCCGGTGGCGCTGCCTTCGACGCCTTCGTTTCACGGGCGGGGGTGTGGGTACCACGGCGCGGGCGGGCGGGAGCGTACCCGGGGCCCCTGGGGTGCCCGGGGTGCCCGCAGTGCCCGGGGTGCTGGTGGGTGTGGCCATGGCCCGCTCAGCCCGCGATCCGCGGGCGGCCGGTGCCCGCGGCGATCTGCGCGGCGGCGGAGTCCAGCGCCTGCTTCGGGTCCTTGCCGCGCAGCAGGATGCCGGTGATCGTCGAGTTCATGATCTCGGTCGCCTTGGCGCCGTCCTTGGTGTACTCGACCGGAGGCGTCGTCGGCGCGAGATCGGCGAACACCTTGAGCGCGCTCTGCCCGCCGAAGTACTCCTGCGGGCCGCTCATGTACGGGTCGGCGAGCGCGGGCCGGTACGCGGGGAAGAGGCCCTCCTGCTTCAGCATCGAGATCTGGTGGGGAACGCTCGCGAGAAGGAACTCGACGAAGGCCCAGGCGAGTTCGGGGTTCTTGCTCTGGGCGGGGACGGTGAGCACCGACCCGCCGCTGTTCGAGGTGCGCACACCGCCTGGGGCGAACGCGGGCAGCGGCAGCACCCCGAACCTCCCCTTCAGCTCGGGCATCTCGGCGGTGAGCGTGCCCATCCACCAGGCGGCGGTCGGGGTGGTGGCGGCTTTGCCCTGCTTCGTGCCGGTGACCAGCCCGTCCCACTGCTTCTGGTAGTCGACCAGCCCCTTGTCGGCGAGCGTCTTGAGCAGCGTGGCCGCCCGCAGCGCCTCGGGCGTGTCGACGGCGACCCTGCCGTCCTTGTAGAGGTGCTGGCCCTGCTGCTGGAGCAGCATCGCGAAGGTGGAGTCCTCCACCGGGTCGAGGATCAGCATCTTGTGCCCCGTGCGCTTCTTCAGCTGCTCGCCCGCCTGCACGAAGTCGTCCCAGGTGGCGAGCGATTCGGCCCTGATCCCGGCCTGTCGGAAGTAGTCCCGCCGGTAGAACAGTCCGCACGGGCCGATGTCCCACGGCAGGGCGACGATTTTGCCCTGCGGGTTCACCACGGTCTTCCACGCGGCCTTGTCGAAGTCCTTCTCGTACGCACCGGCCGGCTTGGTCAGATCGTAGAAGCCCTGCGGGAAGGTCCCCATGTACGTGGCCATGCGCGGGCCCTCGACGGTCAGCACGTCCGCCAGCCCGCTGCCCCCCTTCAGGCCGACGGTGATCTTGTCGTAGGCGCTGTCGTAGCCGATGTCGGTGACCTTGACGGTGGTCCCCGGGTGCTTCTGCTGGAAGCCCTTCGCCAGCCGCTGCATCGCCTTGGCCGCGACGTCCCAGGACCAGACGGTGATCGACCCCTTGAGCCCCTTGCCGTCGCCCTTCTTCACCTCCGGGGCCGGTCCGCCCTTGCCCCCGGCACCCCCGGTGGCGCAGCCGCCGAGTGCGGCCGTGGCTCCCGCCGCCAGAGTGGATGCCAGAACTGCGCGTCGTCCAGGTCGAGTTGACACCCTTGTCTCCTGCCGTCGGAATGCCTAATGCTGTATACAGAACACTGAATGACGCCTCGCTGCGTCAAGAGGTCGTACGTCAACTGCCCCTGAAAAACCCGGAGTCGGTCCGGGTTCTTCACCGCACGCGGAAGGCGCGGCATGACCCCACCCGAGCAGTCACCCGTCCACCCGTACATCCCGAACTCCGTCCCCGCCGTGCGGCGGGCGATGCTGGACGCCATCGGCGCCGACGGCGTCCAGGACTTCTACGCCGACATCCCCGGGGAGCTACGGCTCCGCCGCCCCCTGAACCTGCCCGAGCCGCTGCGTTCGGAAGCGCAACTGGTGCGCCACATGGAGGAGTTGCTGCGACGCAACACCCCCGCATCGCGCACGCTGAGCTTCCTCGGCGGCGGCTGCTACCCGCACCACGTACCGGCCGTCGTCGACGAGGTGATGGGACGAGCCGAATTCCTCACCGCGTACGCCGGTGAGCCGTACGAGGACCACGGCCGCTTCCAGACGATGTGGGAGTACCAGTCGCTGATGGCCGAGCTTCTCGACGTCGACGTCGTCAACGTCCCCGTCTACGACGGCTTCCAGGCCGCGGGCACCGCCCTGCGCATGGCGGGCCGCGTCACCGGCCTGCGCAGACTGCTGATCAGCGGAGACGTCGACCCCGACAAGATCTCCAAGATCCGTGACTACGTCCGCCCCGACCACGAGGTGGTCCTGGTCCCCGCCGACCCGGCGACCGGGCGCGCGGACCTCGACGCCGTACAGGCAGCCCTGGCCGGAGGTGATGTGGCGGCCCTGTACGCGGAGTCCCCGACCCGCCTCGGCCTGATCGACGAGTCCCTGCCCGACCTGGCGCAACTCGCCCACGACGCAGGCGCGTTGTACGTCGTCGGCTGCAACCCGATGACCCTCGGGGTGCTGGCCCCGCCCTCCTCGTACGGCGCCGACCTCACCTGCGGCGACATCCAGCCGCTCGGCATCCGGATGAGCTACGGCGGCGGCAACGCGGGCTTCATCGGCGCGAACGACGAGGAACGCCTCGTCGCGGAGTACCCCACCCGGCTCTTCGGGCTCGTCCCCACCGACGTCGAAGGCGAGTACGGCTTCGGCGACGTCGCGTACGCGCGCACCTCCTTCGCCGTGCGCGAGGAGGGCAAGGAGTGGGTCGGCACCGCCGCCGCCCTGCACGGCATCGGCGCGGGCGTGTACCTCGCCCTCATGGGACCCCAGGGCATGCAGGACATCGGCGAGACGATCCTCGCCCACACGGCGTACGCGAAACAGCGCCTGGCCCGCATCCCCGGCGTGCGGATCCCGCACGCCGACGGCCTTCACTTCGCCGACTTCCCGGTCCGCTACCCGGGTGGCCGTCCGGTCTCCGAGATCCACGCCGACCTGCTGGAACGCGGCATCTTCGGCGGCATCCAACTCGGCGGCGCCCAAGCCCTGTTCTGCGTCACCGAAGTCCACACCAAGGCCGACATCGACGAACTGGCCCAAGCCCTGGAGGAGATCGTCAAGTGAGCGCCCACCCCGCCGCAGGACCGGTCGCCCCCGAGGACGCCCGGATCGCCGAAAAACCCGCACTGCGCCGCTTCCACCAGGCCTCCTGGGACGAGAAGCTCATCTTCGAACTCGGCTCCCCCGGCGAGCGCGGCATCCTCGTGCCCGCCGTCGACCCGGAGATCACCGAAGCCGTCGGTACGGTCGACATCCCGGCCGCGCTGCGCCGCCGCACCCCGCCCGCACTCCCCGAGATCGGCCAGCAGCAGGTCCTGCGCCACTACCTCAGGCTCTCCCAGGAAACCCTCGGCGCCGACCTCAACGTCGATGTGGGGCAAGGCACGTGCACCATGAAGTACAGCCCCAAGGTCAACGACCGCTTCGTGACGGACGAACGCATCGCAGGCCTGCACCCCCGCCAGGACGAGTCCACCGTGCAAGGGGTCCTCGCGGTCCTGCACCGGCTCGAAGGCCTCCTCGCCGAGATCTCCGGCATGGACAGGGTCTCGCTCCAGCCAGGCGCGGGCTCCGCCGCCATCTACACCAACGTCACCATGATCCGCGGCTACTTCGCCGACCGCGGCGAGGCGGACACCCGGGACGAGATCATCACCACGATCTTCTCCCACCCCTCCAACGCGGCCTGCGCCAAGACCGCCGGGTTCAAGGTCATCACCCTCCACCCGGACGCCGACGGCTACCCCGACATCGAGGCCCTGCGCGCCGCCGTCGGCCCGCGCACCGCCGCCCTCCTCATCACCAACCCCGAGGACACCGGGATCTACAACCCGCGCATCGTGGAGTTCGTCCGCGTCGTCCACGAGGCGGGCGGCCTCGCCGCGTACGACCAGGCCAACGCCAACGGCATCCTCGGCATCACCAGGGCCCGCGAGGCGGGCTTCGACCTGTGCCACTTCAACCTGCACAAGACGTTCTCCACCCCGCACGCCTGCGGCGGTCCGGCGGCGGGAGCCTGCGCGGTGACGGCGGCACTCGCCCCGTATCTCCCGCGCCCCACCGTCGAGTTCGACGCCGAGCGCGAGCGCTACTGGCTGGACGAGGACCGCCCGCACTCCGTCGGCAAGATCCGCCCGTACCACGGCGTCGTCCCCAACCTCGTCCGCGCGTACGCCTGGATCATGTCGATGGGCGCGGACGGCCTGCGCGAGGTCGCCGAGACCGCCGTCCTCAACAACAACTACCTCCTGCACAAGGTGCAGCAGATCCGCGGCGTCACCGTCCCGTACGCCGCCGGCCGCCCGCGCGTCGAGCAAGTCCGCTACAGCTGGGAGCAGCTCCACGCCGACACCGGCATCCACAGCGAGCAACTGGGCGTCCGCGCGGCCGACTTCGCCACCCACTACTGGACCAGCCACCACCCGTACGTCGTCCCCGAACCCATGACCCTGGAGCCCACCGAGTCGTACTCCATGGCTGATCTGGACGAGTACGCGGCGATCCTCGCCGAAGTGGCACGCGAGGCGTACGAGGACCCGGAGACGGTACGCGCCGCCCCGCACCGCTCCACCATCCACCGGGTCCGCCCGGAAGCCCTGGACGACCCCGCCGTCTGGTCCCCGAGCTGGCGCACCTACCGGCGCAAGGTGCTGGGCGCCGCGGACGCCACGTGATCCGCCTCGGCCTCGTGGTCAACCCGGTCGCCGGTCTCGGCGGCCGGGTCGGCCTGGGCGGCAGCGACGGCAGGGACACCCAGTGCCGGGCCCTGACACTGGGCGCGGTGCCGCACGCGGGGGAGCGGGCGACGGCCGCACTCCGTGAACTCACGGCAAGAGGCGGTGAGTTCGAGCTGCTCACCGCCTCCGGGGCGATGGGGGACGAGGCGGCGCGTGGGGCGGGGCTGCGGAGCCGGGTCGTGGACCGTGCCGTTCCCGCACCTGTACGCGTGTGGCGACCGGGCGGGACCGGCGCGAGTGACACCGTCGCTGCCGTACGTGCGCTGGCCGCACACGGCGTCGATCTGCTCCTCTTCGCCGGAGGCGACGGCACGGCCCGCGACGTGCTCACCGCACTGGGCGAGGGGAGCACGCAGCCCGTGCTCGGCATCCCGACGGGGGTCAAGATGCACTCGGCGGTCTTCGCCGTGAACCCGCGTGCGGCGGGTGAGGTCGCAGCCGCCTGGCTCGCCCCGCACGGCCGCCCGGAGCTCCGGGGCGCCGAGGTCATGGACCGCGACGAGGAACAGCTCCGCAAGGGCCGGCTGAGCTCCCGCCTCTACGGCTGGCTGCCGGTCCCGTACGTCCCCGTACGCGTCCAGCAGCGCAAGGCGGGCAGCACGGCTGCTTCCCCGGAAGCGGTGGGAGGCATGGCCGCCGAACTGGCCTCCCGCCTGTCACCGGAGGACCTGCTGATCCTGGGGCCCGGGACCACCACCCGGATGGTGGCGGCGGCGCTGGGGGCGGACACTCCGCTGACGGGGGTGAGCGCTCTGGCCCGTGTGGGGGCGAGTGCTCTGACCTGTGCGGAGGTGAGCGCTCTGGCCCGTGCGGACGCGAGTGCCCTGACCTGTGCGGACGCGAGTGCTCTGACCTGTGCGGGGGTGAGCGCTCTGGCCCGTGTGGACGCGGCGGGTCTTTCCGGCCGGGTGGGCGGGTGTGGGGTGGTGGGGTGCCCGGGTTCCGCTGCGCGGGCTGCGGGGCCGGAGACGGGGCCGGGGCCGGGGTCTGGGTCTGGGTCGCGGGCCGGTTCGTGCGGGTGCGGCGTGGCTGGTCGCGCAGTTCCCCGCGCCCCTGGGGTGTTCCCCGCAGCCTCCTCCCTGCTGCGTAGCCCCCGTGGGCGCCGGGACCACTCCTCGGCCGCCACCGGCCGCACCACGCCCTCGTACCGTCCCGTCGCCACCCACCTCGACTCCGCCGCCCTCCTCGCCCTCGCCCACCGCCACCCCCTCGTCATCGCCCTGTCGCCGATCGGAGGCCAAGGCTTTCTCCTCGGTCGGGGCAACCAGCAAATCTCCCCCGAGCTCCTGAGGGCCGTCGGCCCCGACAAGCTCCTCGTTCTCGCCACCGAGGCCAAACTCGCGGCCCTGCACGGCCGCCCCCTCCTCGTCGACACCGGCGACGACGACCTCGACGCCGCCCTCGCGGGCTACGTCACGGTCCTCACCGGAAGAGGCCGCACCGCCTTGTACCGGCTCACCCACTGATCCCTCCCGCACTGATCCCTCCCGCCCGAAGGAGCACCATGATCGACCTCACGGACAAGCGCGCCCTCGTCACTGGCGGCGGTGCGGGCATCGGCCGCGCCACCGCCCTGCTCCTCGCCGAGCTCGGCGCCCGCGTCGTCGTCGCCGACATCGACACCGAGGCGGGCGAGTCCACCGCCAGGGAGGCGGGCGGCATCTTCGTACGGTGCGACGTCTCGCAACGTACCGACTGCGAGAAGGTTGTACGGACCGCGCGCGACCAACTCGGCGGCGTGGACGTCCTGTTCAACAACGCGGGCATCATCCGAAGGTCCACCGTCTGCGAGATCAGCGACGACGACTGGGACCTCGTCATGGCCGTCAACATCCGCTCCGTCCTGCTGATGTCGCGCCTCGTCATCCCCGGCATGGCGGCCCGGGGCGGCGGCTCGATCATCAACACCGGCTCGGGGTGGGGCATTTCGGGTGGATCGCGCGCCGTCTCGTACTGCGCGTCCAAGGGGGCCGTCGTCAACATGACCCGCGCCATGGCCATCGACCACGGCCCCGACCTCGTCCGCGTCAACTGCGTCTGCCCCGGCGACACCGCCACCGGCATGCTCGCCGAGGAAGCACGCCAACTCGGCGAATGCGCCGACGCGTTCTATGAGGACGCCGCCGACCGCCCGCTCGGCCGGATAGGCCGGCCCCGCGACATCGCCCAGACCGTCGCCTTCCTCGCCTCCGACGCGTCCGCGTTCATCAGCGGCGCGATCATCCCGGTCGACGGCGGCGGCACCGCATAGCGGCGTAGCCGGGGTCCACGCGCAGGCCACCCGGGGTACGGCCGTACCCCGGGCGACCGATAATCTGAGCCGAACGAGGGAAGGGCCGCCGTCATGCCGATCGAGAACCGCCCACTGCGCGAGCAGGTCAAGGAAGAGCTGATCAGACGGCTCGGACGCGGCACGATCCCGACCGACGAATCCATCAACGAGGGCCGCCTCGCCACCGAACTCGGCGTCAGCCGCACCCCGCTCCGCGAAGCCCTGATCTCGCTGGAACGCGAGGGCATCATCACCAGCGAACGCGGCAAGGGCTTCCGCTTCGCACCGCTGAGCGCCCAGGAGTTCCGCGATCTCACTACCATCGTCGCGACCCTGGAGTCCCTCGCCCTCGAATCCACGGATCCGGTCCAACTGGCGGAACTCGCACCGAAGTTGCTCGAAGAGGCCCGCGCCTTCTCGGCCCCGCAGGCACCGCACGACGTCATCGAGCGGTACGACGACGCCTGGCACGCCCTGCTGCTCTCCGGCTGCCCCAATGACAGGCTGATGGGTCTGATCGCCTCGCTCAAACTGACCATGCACCGCTACGAACAGGTCGCCCTCGGCGACCAGGACGTGCTGGAACGGTCGGCGGAGGAGCACGAGCGGATCGCCGAACACCTGATGAGCGGCGACGTGCCGAACGCGGTGCGGGCACTCAAGGAGAACTGGAACAGCGGCATGGACCGCATCCTCGAACGCCTCACGGACTGACCCGCCCCGCACGCCTCACGGACTGACCCGCGCAGCACGCCTCGCGACCCGACCGGCCACGAATGCGTCACGGACTGACCCGCCCCGCACTCCTCACGCGCGGAAGCGGGCCCGGGTGGCCCGGACCCGCTTCCCGAAGCTTCGGCCGAAGGCCGCCGGATCAGGCGATCGACGCCGAAATGATCGCCGCCACCGCGATGTTGCAGGAAGCCGTCACCCACACCGCCGGGTGCGGCTCCTGCTCCACCAGTGTCTTGCCCAGCTTGCCCGGCGTCACCACGTCGACCACCCAGAACGCCACCGCCATCATCACCAGGCCGAGCACACCGAACGCGGCCGTCGACGCCAGACCCTTGCCGAAGTCGTTGTACGTCGTCCAGATCGACGTGAAGACGATCCCGCCGATACCCAGCAGCGCCGAGCTGAGCAGCACCGCACAGTTGCGGTTGCGCTGCTCCCAGATCTGTCGGCCGAGCTTGCCCGGAGTCAGCGCGTCCACCAGGAAAATGCCGAGGGTCAGGAGGACGACGCCGAGGGCGCCGTAGGCGGAGGCACGGCCAATTCCGTTGACGATGTCTTCCATTGCGAAGTCAGTCCCCGTGGTGAGGCGTACCTCGGGGGCACGCGTGTTAAAGGAGACGCAAAACCTATCGCACGTGTGCCGTGGAGCAGCAAGGGACCTGTCGGCCGAACCGGAGGCGTACAGCGCCTGAATCAGGACACAGTCTGCGGATGCCCACAACTCACTCCACGGCCGGGGGCGTTGGGGCGTTCCCGGCTGTCACTATGGGGCCGTCTCGCCCGAGGGGGTGAGCGTGACCACAGGGGGGCCTGTATGCGTACGAAGCAGTGGGGGAGATCGCGGAGAGCCGTCGCGGGGGCGGGGCTCGCGGCCGGAGCGCTCGTGCTCTCCCTGACGGGAGCGCAGCCGGGGGCAGCTCAGGTCCACGATGCCGGGCCGCAGCTGAACGTACAGAAGACCACCGGGCTGCGGGACGGCGACATCGCGACCTTCCGGATCACCGGCGGGCCCGCCAAGCAGTACGTGTGGGTCATGATGTGCGCCGCAGGGGCGTCGGAGGCGACCTGTGACGACGACACCCGGCGGCAGTTCCGGGTGCTTCCGGACGGCACGTACCGCGAGTCGCCGAAGAAGCTCTACGCGCAGCTGGAGACCCCGTCGGGCAAGGTCGACTGCCGGACCGCCGCCAGCCCGTGCGAGCTGGCGATGCTAGACAGCAGCGGCACGCGGGTGCTGACCTCAACACCCATGAAATTCAAGGCGGATGCCCTCCTGGAGGCCGCGCCGACCTTCAGGATCACGCCGAACCGGAAACTGCTGCACGAGCAGACCGTCACCGTCACCGGGCGCGGCTACGAACCGCAGTACCACTTCGCCGTGCTCCAGTGCGTCGCCGGGGCGCTCGCCTACGCCGACTGCAGGACCAGCTCGCGCCCGCCTGCCACCGACGACAAGGGCCGCCTCCAGCGCCAGGTCACCGCACGGGTCGGCTTCCGCACCCAGGGCGGCCGGGACGTCGACTGCCGGCCCAGGGGGGCCTGCGAGCTGGTCGCCTTCGCCTCGCGGGTGCGCGGCCCCGAGAGCGTACGGCAGACCCTGCGCTTCGACGCGGGGCAGCCGCTGCCGGCCCCGACGGAGCCGTAACGGCGCGGATCGACACGGGCATCGAAACGGGCAGGGGGAAGGGCGGGGGGGGGCGGGGGGGCGGGGGGGCGGGGCGCCGGCGCGCCCGCCCAGGACCCGGAGGTCGGCTGAGGGGGAGGGTCGGTGGTGGGGGGGGTGGGGGGGGGCCGGGCGCCGGC
>NZ_JBEZKB010000045.1:0-53388 GCF_040651475.1 Streptomyces sp. NPDC048442 | reverse complement strand
CTGGTGGTACAACTGCCGCAGTACGACGACGAGTTCGAGCAGCGCACTGCCCGGAGGACCGGGCCGCGCCCGGCCGTCGGCGGCCGGGAGTGATTACGGCGTAATCACTCCACCCCCGCCCACAGTCCTCCCTGGTGTCAGGCGCCTGCCTCGTCGTCGGTGGCGGCGGCCAGCTTCAGCAGCGTCCGGTAGTTCTCCGAAGTCATCCACTGCCTGGCGATCGTGAGTACCGCCTTCGGGTCCTCCCAGGGCATGGCGTCCGCCCCGGCACGGTCGGCGGCGGCTCTGCTCCTGGGCTCGGTCCGGGCAGGTGCGGGGGAGTCGGTCTCCTGTGGCCGGGGGCCGCGGGGGGCCTGCGAGGTGATTACGCCGTAATCACTTTGCGGTCCCGGCGCGGGTGCGGACGTCGGCTCGGACCCGGGGGTGATTACGCCGTAATCACTTTTCGGCTCCGGCACGGGGACGGACTCGGGGACGGACGCGGGCACAGGCACAGGCGCGGAAGTGATTACGCCGTAATCACCTTCCGGTGCGGACCGGGCGGTGCGCTGCTTCTCCCGGTCGGCCTCCTCCTGCGCCTTGAGCTGCTTGAGTCGCTCGAACTCGGCCTGCTGCTCCTCGGCCGGTTTGTTGCCGACGGCCCGCAGCAGCTCGACCGACTCTTCCTTCCTCTCCAGCAGCTGCTGGAGTTCGGGGGTCAGCCCGAGCAGCGCCAGCCGCTGGGCGACCCAGCCCTGCGAACGGTGCAGCCGGGACGCCAGCTTGCGCTGACTGCCGTGGACCCGGAGCAGGGCCTCCAGGGCACGCGCCTCGTCGAGCGGGGCGAGGTCCTGGCGGTGGATGTTGGCGACGAGTGCGGACTCCAGCAGCTCGTCGGGGTCGCTGCCCAGGTCGTCGTCGACCATGACCTTGAGGGTCGCCAGACCGGCTTCGCGGGCGGCGGCCAGCCTGCTGTTGCCGTCGATGACGACGTACGAGGTGTCGGCTTCGAGGTGCTCGCGCTGGTCCGGGTTGGCCGCCAGGTAGGCGTCCCTGGCCATGAGGGTGATGGCCTGCTTCTGCCCGTGGTCCTTGAGGCTGCCTGCGAGGGCGCTGAGGTCCCCGAGAGTGGCACGCGGGTTCGCGGGGTTGAGGCTGATGTGACGCAGCGGCAGGACGACGGGGGGCGGGGCCCCTTCCGTCGGCGCCTTGGTCGCGCTGTTGATCGCCGCGCGCCGGGCACTCACCGGCCGGGCGTTGCCGAAGGAGGCGCTGGTACCGAGGCGGCTCGCCTTGCTGCTCATGAGATCTCCCGGGCCAGTGCGCGCAGCGCGACCGCCTGCTCGCACTTGGGCGCGTAGGCCAGCAGCGGGCGTTTGACCCGTACTGCTTCCTTCTGCTCCTTGAGGTCCCCGATGACGCCGACGACCCTCGGGTCCTTGATGTCCGTCCAGGCCTGGAGCGAGGACGTGGCGATGTAGCCGCGCCGGCTGTCGTACTGGTTGACGACGATGCCCAGGTAGTTGATGTCGAGGGCCAGGTCGTCGCGCAGGTCCGCGATCTGGGTGGTCAGCAGGTCGTACGCGTCGGCGGAGCTGTCCTCGGCCTGCACCACGATCAGGACCCCGGAGTTGCCCGACGGCTCGTCGGGGCGCCTGCGGCCGTAGTACGCGGCGGCGTCCATGCTCAGGCCCAGGCTGGGCGGGCAGTCCACGAGGACTACGTCGTAATCACCCTCGATCGGCGCCAGGGCCCGCTCCAGGGCCGCCTCACGGGCGCGTACGGAGGAGAGCTTGACGTCCAGGAGGAAGGCGTCGGTGCAGGCGGGCAGCAGATGCAGCCGGTCGCCGAAGCGCTCGTCCTCGATGGCGACGACCAGGTCCCGGATGTCGCCCGCGGCCTCGCCCGACATGTGCTTGGTCAGGCTCTCGCCCGCCATCGGCAGGGTGTCCTGGCCGAGCTGCTTGGTGAGATGGCCCTGCGGGTCGAAGTCGACAAGCAGGACCCGCAGTCCGGGGCCGGGGAGGGACTCGTCGCAGAGGCCCTTCTCCTCGTCGGTGAGCGCCGCGAAGTGCCGGGAGACCCTGACGGGGTACAGCGAGAGGGCGTCCTCTGCGAGGGCCTCGCCGGTGCCCGCGGCGATGGCGGTCTTGCCGACGCCGCCCTTCTGGTTGCAGACGATCAGTCGCTTGGTGAAGGCGGGCCGCTGGACGGTCGGGGCCGGGTTCTTCTCCAGCCACAACTGGACGGACTGCGAGAGCCCCTGGACGAGGGAGACCCCGCGGGCCTTGCAGTCCGTACGGAACTCCTCCCACAGGCCCGCGGGCAGCAGGGTCGCGAAGGACTCCGCGCCGGAGGTGTCGACGGGGGAGAGGTTCGCACCCAGGGTCCGCCAGTCGGCGGTGCCCTGGGCGACAGCTTCCTGGATGTCGACACCGAGTTGGGCGGTACGGATCTTGAGTTCCTGGCGGAGCCAGGGCGGGAGCTTCGAGACGACCTTGTCCCGGTCTGCCTGCGAGTGAGGAGATGCCATGGCGTCACATTACTAACTCGCAAGCAACCCTGACGCACTGACACGTTAGGTTTCCCTCTCTTTCTGAAAAACATGCCGGGGGAGCGGCTGGAGGGGGGAGGAGCGACCGAAGCGACCGTAGGGGTGAAAAGAATCAAAAACGGCCTGGTGGCGGAGGGGGTGGGGGCTGGTGAAGTCGGGCGGGAATCGGTGTTCTTCGGGCCTGGGTCGCTTCGGTCGCTCGAGTTGCTCTCAAGGCTGGGACGAGGTGGAGCTTGAGTCGCTCTCAGTCGCTCCGTCGCTGTTCAGTCGCTGACGATTTTGGGGCCTCCGGCAACAGCGACTGAAGAACAGCGACCAAGAGGTGTTTCGGTAGCTGTCTGGGTAGCTGGGAAAACTGCAGGTCAGAGAGGGTATGTAGGGGTGAAAGCGACTGAAGCGACTCTAGGTCCGGGTATATGAAGACATTGGCGTGTGCGCGTGTGCGTCATATATAGGGAGCTTGAGTCGCTTCAGTCGCTGTTAGGGTCTCGGCATGGCCTCTGACCTGGGGTTTTTTCTGAGCGACTGAAGAGCGACCGAAAGGTGTTGAGTAGCTGGGCCCAGAGTCGTCAGTCGCTGGGCCGTAGTTCGGGGTCGGAGACCGGTGCCTCACCAACACACCCGGGGTGGGGGCTTCAAGTGCCCGCCATGTCACTCTGGTTTCGCTAGTCTATGTCTGTCGTTGAGTCGCTTCGGTCGCTGATAGGGGATGCGCATGGCTCCTGAGCTGCGGTTTTCACGCAGCGACTCAGGCGAGCCCACTTCCGGGCGCCCTGGCTCGCCGCTGTCGCCGGTGCCTCAGTCGTCCATGCCCGCGTCCACGCCGACGCCTGTGCCCGAGTCCGTGCCCGTGCCGTCGTCCGTGCCAGAGTCCGTGCCGTCGTCCGTGCCGTCGTCCGTGTCCGAGCCGTCGGTGCCCCAGTCGCTGGCAACCGCCAGGTGGTGTGCGGGCCGTGGCTGGCCGGTCCATCCTCTGGCTCCGGGGCGCAAGACCCCCGCAGGCAACTGCGAGTCGTGCCGCGCACCGGGCCACACGCACCAGGGATGCGGCTGTCTTCCCGCCGGCCGCTGGTGCCACGGGTTCCATGCCGCGACGCTCGACCCCGACAGGATCGGGCAGTGGTGGGGGAGTTCACCGGGCCACGGGGTCGGTGTCGCCTGCGGTCCTGCCGGGCTCGTCATCATCGACATCGACGCGCACCAGCAGCAGCTCCCGGGCCGGGACCGCCTGTTGCCCGGGATCAGCATTTCCGCCGACGTCGACCTGGCCGGGCTCGCCAACGGCTTCCACACGCTCGCCGTGCTGGCCGCCCTGCGCGGCACCACCAGCCCGGCGAACGACACGACGACCCTTCGCGTACGGACCCCTTCGGGGGGCCTGCACGTCTGGTACCGGGCCCACCGGAGCCACCACTGGCGCTGCTCCACCGGGTCGGGCCCAGGGCGCGCCCTGGCCTGGCAGGTGGACGTCCGGGCGCACGGCGGGTACATCGTCGCGCCCGGGACCACGACCAGGGCCGGTGCGTACACCCCCGTCGACGAAGTGCGGGAGCCCGCGCTGCTCCCCGACTGGCTGGCCCGCGAGTTGGAGCGCACCGGACACCTGGCAACCGCCCACGTGCCCGCTCCGCGGCCTGTGCCGCCCCGAGCCCGCCAAGCGGTCATCGCGGCCGGGGGAGGCCGTCAGAGCCCCCTCAGAGCCCTTTCCAAGGGCCTTGCGGAAGTGGCGGGCTGTGCAGCCGCTCCGGAAGGAGCGGCATTCTCCGAAAAACTGAACAGGGCTGCCTACACAGCTGGGGGACTGGTGGCTGCGGGACACCTGACGCAAAACGAGGCCGAGAACATCCTGAGAGAGGTGGCAGAACAGGCCCGACCCGGGCAGGAACGCCGCTACACCCCGATCATCCGCAGCGGTCTCAACGCCGGTTCCCTGCGCCCTCTGTCGCTGAGGAGCCGACTGTGACCGCGGGCGAGGGCAACACCCTCTTCGACGCCCAGGCGGTGGCCGCGCAGATCCTCGCGCAGGTCACACCGGAGGTGCCCGCGCAGGGCGGTGGGAGCACCGCTCCGGCCACGGCGCAGGGGCTGCTCCCCGACACGCTCACCGACCGTGGCAACGCCAAACTGTTCGTCAAGCTGTACGCCAACGACTACCGGCACATCCCGGGCCTCGGCTGGTACCGCTGGGACAGCGCCCGTTGGCAGATCGACGAGGACGACACGGTGATATGGGCGGCCGGGGACCTCGCCGAATCCATCGCGCTCACCGACCCACGCGGTGTCTACACCGGTCAGTCGCTGCAGCAGCACCGCCGCCGTGCCCTGAGCACCAGCGGCATGAACGCGATGCTGACCCAGGCGAGGTCGGCCCCGGGCATGGTGCTCAACGCGGCGCTCCTGGACGCCGATCCGTACGCGCTGTGCACCCCGGCGGGCATCGTCGACCTGCGCAGCGGAGCGATCCGTACCCCCGACCCCAACAAGGACTTCCATTCCCGCTCCACCTCGCTCGCACCGCGGCCGATGGCCACGCCGCGCTGGAACAGGTTCCTCACCGACACCTTCGGCAACGGTGCCGAGGGCGAGGAGATGATCGACTTCCTGCACCTCCTGCTGGGCTACTCGGTGACCGGCGACGTCGGCGGCCAGGTCATGCCGTTCCTCTTCGGCTCCGGCAAGAACGGCAAGTCGGTACTCCTGGACGTCCTGATGAAGCTGCTGGGGGACTACGCGGACGCCGCCCCACCGGGCTTCCTGATGTCCCGTCCGTACGAGGGCCACCCGACCGACCTGGCCGAACTGCACGGCCGCCGGGTCATCGTGTGCAGCGAGGTCAAGCCGGGCGACAAGTTCGACGAGGCCCGGGTCAAGCTGCTCACCGGCGGCGACCGCATCAAGGCCCGCCGGATGCGCCAGGACTTCTTCAGCTTCGAACCGACCCACAAGCTGTGGCTGCTCGGCAACCACCGCCCCGAGGTCGGCACCGGCGGCTTCGCCTTCTGGCGGCGCATGCGGATGATCCCCTTCGAGCGCGTCGTCTCCGACGACCGCAAGATCGACAACCTGGCGGACATCCTGGTCACCGAGGAGGGCTCCGGCATCCTCAACTGGCTCATCGACGGCGCCCGCCGCTATCTGCGCGGCGAGAAGAACCTGACCGGGCCCGAACGCGTCCGGATCGCCACCACGGCGTACGCGGAGACCGAGGACCACACCGGGCGTTTCCTCAGCGAATCCTGCGCGATCGATCCCGATCTGAGAGCGGAACAGGCACACCTTTACGCCGCCTACCGGGCATGGTGTCAAAATGAAGGCGCACCGGCCATTTCCTCGCGCGGGTTCGCAGCGAGGGTCCGTGAGGCGGTGGGGCTGGCTTCGCCCAAGCAGATGATCCTGTCGAACCAGCGGAAGTACTACCCGGGCATCGGACTGCTCGCCGACGAGGAGACAGCATGAGCGCCCTTATCGCAGAGGACGAAATCCTCCACGAGATCGCACTTGTCTGGCTTGAGGACGTCAGCGACCTCGACTACGTACGCCAGAGCCTCGACCGGCTGCCGACCCGGCGGGGCAAACCGGCCTACCACCGGGACGGCCGCATGGTCGGCTACGCCCAGCTCGGACCGGGCGCCAAGTCGTCCCGTTCCTCGGGCACCTTCCGCCGCCGGGTGTTCTGGCTGCTGCCGCACGACCGCGACACCGCCCCCACCGGGCTGTACTCCAGCGGGGCGCCCGCCGAAGCGGTCGACCCGCGCACCCTGGCACCGGGCAGCAAGGGCCGCAAGACCGAACGCTCGGAGGGCGGCCCGCCGTCCTCGGCCATGCAGGAACTGGGCATAACCCTGCCCCTGTGACCTGCCTGTCCGACCTGCCTGACCTGCCCCTCTGACATGCCTCCGCGACAGCGGCAGCACGAGCGCGGCCGTCCGAGTGATTACGCCGTAATCACCGAGGCCCGGCGCTCAGGTGATTACGGCGTAATCACCTACGACCCGCCGTCCGGGTGATTACGGCGTAATCACCCACCGCCCGCACCACCCTCAGCAGGCGCCTTGAGCGCTGCACGAGCCGTTCTTGAGCAGAGTGGCCGAAGGTCTTCCTCCAGAGAGGAAGGCGATTTCCGTGGTGATGGATCCTTCTTGGGACGGCGCGGGGCCCACCGACTCCTGCGGCCGGGTGGCCGAGCTGCACGCGCTGCGTGAGCAGGCTGTCCGTGGCCCGAGCGAGCGGGCGACCGAGGCACAGCACGCGAAGGGCAAGCTGACTGCCCGTGAGCGCATCGGGCTGCTGCTCGACCCGGACTCTTTCAAGGAGGTCGAGCAGCTGCGCCGGCACCGGGCGACCGGTTTCGGGCTGGAGAACAAGAAGCCGTACACCGACGGTGTGATCACCGGGTGGGGCACGGTGGAGGGCCGGACGGTCTTCGTCTACGCGCACGACTTCCGGATCTTCGGCGGCGCGCTGGGCGAGGCGCATGCCACGAAGATCCACAAGATCATGGACATGGCGATTTCGGCGGGTGCGCCGCTGGTGTCGCTGAACGACGGTGCGGGTGCCCGTATCCAGGAGGGCGTTTCCGCTCTTGCCGGGTACGGCGGCATTTTCCAGCGGAACACGCGTGCTTCGGGTGTGATCCCGCAGATCAGTGTGATGCTCGGTCCGTGCGCGGGCGGTGCGGCGTACAGTCCGGCGCTGACGGATTTTGTGTTCATGGTGCGTGAGACCTCGCAGATGTTCATCACCGGTCCGGATGTGGTCCGTGCGGTGACCGGTGAGGAGATCACCCAGAACGGCCTCGGCGGCGCGGACGTGCACGCGGAGACCTCGGGTGTGGCGCACTTCGCGTACGACGACGAGGAGACCTGCATCGCCGAGGTCCGCTACCTCATCTCGATGCTCCCCTCCAACAACCGCGAGAACCCGCCGACGGTCGCCTCCGAGGACCCGGCCGACCGGCGCGGCGACGTGCTGCTCGACCTCGTCCCGGCGGACGGCAACCGTCCGTACGACATGCGCAAGGTCATCGAGGAGCTCGTCGACGACGGCGACTACCTGGAGATCCACGAGCGCTGGGCCACCAACATCCTGTGCGCCCTGGCCCGCCTCGACGGCCAGGTCGTCGGCATCGTCGCCAACCAACCGCAGTCCCTGGCCGGGGTGCTGGACATCGAGGCCAGCGAGAAGGCCGCGCGCTTTGTGCAGTTGTGCGATGCGTTCAACATTCCGCTCGTGACGCTGCTCGACGTCCCGGGCTTTCTGCCGGGTGTGGATCAGGAGCACGGCGGGATCATCCGGCACGGCGCGAAGCTGCTGTACGCGTACTGCAACGCGACGGTCCCGCGGATCTCGCTGATCCTGCGGAAGGCGTACGGGGGTGCGTACATCGTCATGGACTCGCAGTCCATCGGCGCGGACCTCACCTATGCGTGGCCGACGAACGAGATCGCGGTGATGGGTGCGGAGGGTGCGGCGAACGTGATCTTCCGCAAGCAGATCGCGGAGGCCCAGGACCCGGAGGCGATGCGGGCACGCATGGTCAAGGAGTACAAGGCCGAGCTGATGCACCCCTACTACGCCGCCGAGCGCGGGCTCGTCGACGACGTGATCGACCCGGCCGAGACCCGCTCGGTACTCATCGCCTCGCTGGCGATGCTGCGCAACAAGCACGCGGACCTGCCGTCCCGCAAGCACGGCAACCCGCCCCAGTAGGGCGGGAACGCAGGAGGAATTCCTTGTTCACACAGCCGACGACCTCGGTGGAGCGCGATCCCAGGCGCTGGGCGATCCTGGCGGTGATCTGCCTGGCCCAGCTCGTTGTCCTGCTCGACAACACCGTCCTCAACGTGGCGATCCCCGTACTCACCGCAGACCTGGGCGCGTCCACCGCGGACATCCAGTGGATGGTCAACGCCTATGCCCTGGTGCAGTCCGGGCTGCTGCTCACCGCGGGCAGCCTCGCCGACCGCTACGGGCGCAAGCTGCTGCTCCTGACCGGGCTGTCCCTGTTCGGGCTCGGCTCGGCGGCGGCCGCCTTCGCGCAGAGCTCCGGCCAGCTCGTCGCGGCCCGTGCGGGGATGGGCGTCGGGGGAGCGCTGCTCGCGACCACCACCCTCGCCGTGATCATGCAGATCTTCGACGACGAGGAGCGGCCGAAGGCCATCGGCGTGTGGGGTGCGGTCAGTTCGCTGGGCATCGCGGCCGGTCCGCTGATCGGCGGAGTGATCCTTGACAACTACTGGTGGGGAGCGATCTTCCTGATCAACGTCCCCGTCGCGCTGCTGGGGCTGGTGGCCGTCTTCCGGCTCGTGCCGGAGACCAAGTCCCCGCAGGGCAAACGGCCCGACTACCTCGGTGCGGTACTTTCCATGATCGGCATGGTGGGAGTGGTGTACGCGATCATCTCCGGCCCCGAGCACGGGTGGCTGTCCGCGCAGGTGCTGCTGTCGGCCGTGGTCGGCGTGCTGGCCCTGAGCATCTTCGCGCGCTGGGAACTGCATGTCGGTGACCCGATGCTGGACATGGGCTTCTTCCGCAACCGCCGTTTCAACGGGGCGGTTGCGGGTGCAATGTTGGTGGCGCTCGGCATGGCCGGATCGATGTTCCTGCTGACCCAGCACCTCCAACTGGTGCTGGGCTACGACGCTTTGCAGGCCGGTCTGCGTACAGCTCCGCTGGCTCTGACGATCGTCTGCCTCAACTTCCTGGGTGCGGGCGCAAAGCTGCTGGCCAAGCTGGGGGAGTCGTATGCGATCGCGCTCGGGATGACCATGCTGTCGGCCGGTCTCGTCGTGGTGGCCGTGCTCGGGTCCGGTCCTGGCGCTGGTTACGGGGGCATCCTCGTGGGGCTCGTGATCATGGGTTCCGGCATCTCGTTGGCGCTTCCTGCGATGACCGTCGCCATCATGTCGTCGATCCCGACTGCAAAGGCCGGGGTGGGTGCCGGTGTGCAGGGAACGCTGACGGAGTTCGGTGGCGGGCTGGGGGTGGCGGTCCTCGGCGCGGTCCTGGGCTCGCGTTTCGCGGCGCAGCTGCCGGCCGGAGCGGGCGCTCCGGGATCGCTGGCCGAGGCGCTCGCACAAGCCGGCGCGGACCCGGCGCGGCTGCGAGAGGTCCACCAGGCCTTCGGGAACGCGCTGAGCGCCAGCCAGTTGATCGGTGCCGCAGCGGTGTTCGTGGGCGGCCTGCTGGCCGGGCTGCTGCTGCGGCTGGCGGGGCAGGCGTCGGCGGAAACAGGGAAGGGGACGGAGAAGGAGGCGGCCGTACAGTCCGCCACTGCTTCCCCCCGTCACGGGCCGCCGCCCGCCGCCCACTGAGCGGGGTGGGGGAAGCCCGGCGCATCCCCGCAATCCCCTGTGTGTGTCAGGTGCCGATCAGCGCTGCGTCAGTGCCCCCGGCCAGGATGCCGGGGGAGGGGCGAAGCCCTCGCAGGAGCATCCCGCAGGAGACCACCGCCACAGGAGACGCCAGCCATGATCCGTGACCGCAACATCGCCCTCCGGCCGCCGGGCGAGGCCCCCGCCCCCGCCCAGGTCGCCGAGCAGGACTCCGCCCAGGCCCCCGCCCAGGACTCTGCCCAGGTCGCCGAGCAGGTCGGCGAAGTGCTCGCCGGGGTGCTTCGTACGGAGCCCGACCGTCTCGACCCGGAGCAGACCTTCCGGCTGCTCGGCGTCGACTCGATGCTCAGCGTGGAGTTCGTGGCGCTGGTGAACGCCAGGTTCGGCACCGACTTCAGGGCCACCGAGCTGTACGACCACCCCACACCGAGCGCCTTCGCCCGCCACGTGGCAGCCGTGACCGGGGGAGCGATGGCGGAACCGAGTGTTCCGCTCTTCCCGCAGGCGGCCTCCGCGGCCCCCGCAGCAGGAGATCCGGGTGCCGGCGTCCTGGAGACCCTGCGCGAGCAGCTCGCCGAGATCCTGTACTGCGACGCCTGGGACATCGACGCCGACGCTCCCTTCAGCAGCCTCGGGCTCGACTCGATCCTCGCCGTCGAGTTCGTCGCGTGCCTCAACCACGCCTACGGCATGGAAGAGAAGGCCGAGGTGCTCTACGACCGTCCGAACCTGACCGCCCTCGCCGCGTACGTCTGCACCCGTACGGCGACCGTGTCCGAGCCCGCAGCGCCCTTGTCCCTCGAACCCACTCCTGTCACACCCACTGAGGCAGGGGACAGCAGCGCAGCGGACGGCAGCGCCGGTCTGGAGGCCCTGCTCGGTGCCGTACGCGACGGCCGGGTCACCGTGGAGCAGGCGCTGACCCTGCTGCCCCAGCACTCCTGAGGAAGAACAGGACCACCATGACCCGGACCTTCACTCCTGCCGGGCCGGGCCGCGACACGGTACAGCTCTGGTTCTGCCCCAACGACGGGCTCGACGAGGCGATCGGCAGTCTTCTCGCGGGGCACTGGCTGGACGAGCACGAGCACGAGACCGCCCGCCGGTTCCTCTTCGCCCGCGACCGGCGTCAGTACCTCGTCGCGCACTGCCTCGTCCGCCGCGTGCTGGCCCTGGAGACCGGCACCCCCGAGTCCGAGGCGACGATCTGGCGCACCTCGCGGGGCCGCCCTTTCCTCCGGCCCCTCCCCGCCGGTTCCCCCGCCGACGTGCCAGGACTGGACTTCAACCTCTCGCACTCCCGCGGCTACAACGTCGTCGCCTCCGCGCGCGGCCGCCGGGTCGGTGTCGACGTGGAGTGCCTCGACCGGAGTGCCGCCCGCGGCTTCGGGCCGATCGTCGAGTCCTTCGCCCCCGAGGAGCGCGCGTACCTCGCCACGCTCGAAGCGGGCGGCGAACGGGACCGCGCGACCCTGCGGCTGTGGACGCTGAAGGAGGCGTACGCGAAGGCCCGCGGCCTCGGCCTGGGGCTGCCCTTCGACTCGTTCGCCTTCGAACTCGACGACGAGCAGGGCGTTCTGGGCTTCCGGCCGCCCGCCGACGACACCGCGGACCGCTGGACCTTTGCCGAACTGCGACCGCGCCCCAAGGTCCTGGTGTCCCTCGCCGTGGACCGCTCCGAGTCCACCGCGCCCCGGCGGCTCCTGCTCCACGACGGCTTCCCCTGGAGCCGCACCTCGCCGTGCGAGGTCGCGCTGCCCGCCCGTACGCCGCAGTACGTATGACCGCGGCCCGGTGAAGGACAGGCGCCCCCGCCGGGTCAGCCCCGGGTCAGCCCCGGGTCAGCCCCCGGACACCGCACGGGCGCCGTCCCCGGGCACCGCACGCGCGGCCAACAGGTCGAACCGGCGCACCAGTTCCTCCTGCTCCAGCGAGAGCCGCTCGATACGGTGCTGCAGCCGGGCGATCTCCCTGCCGAGACCGAGCACCGCGGCCTGCGTGGACGGCGCGGCCTGCGCCCCGGACGGCAGCGGCGGCATCCGGTGCACCGACGCCCGGTGCTCCGACGCTTCCCGCACCGGCAGCCCTTGCACCGGCAGCCCCTGCGGCCCCTGCACCGGCACCATCCGTACCGCCGCCCTCCGCCGTACCGCGCCCGGCACCGCGAGTTCCGGGTCGTGCCTGAGGATCGCCGCCATGCGGCTGCGCAGTGCGGGCCCCGGCTCCACGCCCAGTTCGTACGACAGGTGCCTGCGCGCCCTGTCGTACACGCTCAGGGCCTCCGCCTGGCGCTCGCACCGGTACAGGGCCACCATCAGCAAGTCGTAGAACCGTTCCCGCATCGGGTGGTCCGCCGTCAGCTCCTCCAGCTCGCCGATGATCTCGCCGTGCCGGGCCGCCCGCAGACACATGTCGTACAGCGTCTCCAGGGCGGTGAGCCTGCTCTCCTCCAGCTGGGCCGCCTCGGCCGCGCAGATCTCCCCGCGCACGGCGTCCTCCAGCGCGGGCCCCCGCCACAGGGCCAGCGCGCCGCGCAGCAGCCCCCTGGCATGCTCGGGGTCCCCGGTCTCGGCGGCCGAACGGCCCTGCGCGGCAAGCTCGTTGAAGCGGTCCACGTCCCGGGTGCCGTGCCCGAGGCGCAGTACGTAGCCGAGCGAGGACGTCGCGATCCACTCGTGGTGCTGCTCGCCCGACCCGGGGGCGGGCACGGGCAGCAGCCGGCGCAGCCGGGCCACATGGGCCTGCAGTGCGTTCGTCGCGTTGGCCGGGGGACTCTCGCCCCACAGCTCGTCGATCAAACGGTGCGCGGACACGACCTGCCCCGACTTCACCACGAGGGCACCCAGCAGGGCGCGTTGCTTGGCGCCGGTCGGAAGGATTCTCAGGCCGGTGCGCTCGTCCTGCATCTCCACGGGACCGAGAATGCGGAATTGCATCCCTTGCATCCCTTGCATCGCTCCCTCGCCTTCTCGGGAATTCGGACCATAGACGGTCCGACACCCCAACAGCCCTGCCGCAAGCGGTACTTGAGCAGCCCTGGGCGCGGAGTCAAGTCCCTTTGCAGCGTAGAGAAACGCCTGAAAGCCACTGGAGATTGACGAGGCCATGTACTGAAGGCGGTTACCTTGCCAGTCGTCCGTCGATTGTTGAAAAAGGACTGCGGTCACCTGGGTGGAGCACATTCGACACGCATCGGAGACCGTTACGGAGGAAGCCATGAAAATTCAGGTTCTGGGCCCACTGAGTGCCGACATCAACGGAATGTCGATCGTTCCGACGGCGGGCAAGCCGCGGCAGATCCTTGCTCTGCTCGCGCTCTACCCGGGCCGGGTCATGCCCGTGCCCACGCTCATGGAGGAGATCTGGGGCACCGACCTGCCCCAGAGCGCCCTCACCACCCTCCAGACGTACATCCTTCAGCTGCGCCGCAGGCTCGGCACCGCCATGGGCCCCGGCGCCCCCGGCACCGCCAAGGACGTGCTGGCCACCCGCCACGGCGGCTATCTGCTGCAGATGCCCGCCGAATCCGTCGACGTACACGAGTACGAGCGCCTGGTCGGCGAGGCACAGCAGGCCTTCGACGAGAACGAGGACGAGAGGGCGGCCGCCACCTACCGCAAGGCCTTGGACCTGTGGCAGGGGCCCGCGCTGGTCGATGTACGGGTCGGCCCGATCCTGGAGATCGAGGTGATGCGGCTGGAGGAGAGCCGCCTGGCGACCCGCGAACGCCGCATCGACGCGGACCTGCGGCTCGGCCGGCACGTGGAGGTCATCGCCGAACTGGTCGACCTGATCGCCCGGCACCCGCAGCACGAGGGGCTGCACTCGCAGGCCATGGTGGCGCTCTACCGGGCAGGCCGGCAGGCCACCGCCCTGGACCTCTACCACCGGCTGCGCCGCCGCCTCGTCGAAGAACTCGGAGTGGAGCCCGCACCGCAGCTCCAGCGGCTGCACCAGGCGATGCTCGCCGTCGACCCCCAGCTGGACGTCGTCTCAGGACCGCGCCGCAGCTCCACCTTCGACCTGTACGCGGCCTGACGACGGGCGCCTGTACGCGGCCTGACGACGGGCGGTCGTGCAACCGCCGCCCGGCCGCGGCCGGTTGCCCGCCTGCGGGGAGCAGGACCGGGAGCGGGTCCGGCAGCAGGTCCGGCGCCCGGACCGGCCGCATCGAGCGGTACTCCACCCGGCTCGACGATGCTCCGGGCCCATGGACGTAAGGCTGTACTGCTTCGCGCACGCCGGTGCCGGGGTCTCCAGCTTCGACCGCTGGCACGAGCGGTCGGGCCAGGGGGCCGACATCGTGCCGGTGCTGCTGCCCGGCCGGGAGGCCCGGCGGCGCGAACCGCGACCGACCGGACGCGACGCGCTGCTCGGCGACCTCTTCGGCCCGCTGGCCGCGGCGGCCGCCGCCGACGGCCCGTACGCCCTGTACGGGCACAGCCTCGGCGGGCTGGTCGCCTACACCCTCGCCCGCGCCCTCCTGGAGGCCGGGCTGCCCGCTCCCGAGTTCCTGGCCGTCGGCGCCTGCCCCGCCCCCGACACCGCTCCGCTACGGGACACCGGCAGCCTCTCCGACGCCGAACTCCTCAGCTTCGTGGGGGACATGGGCGCCGCGCCCACGGGTCTGCTCGCCGAGCAGGGCAGCGTCTGGCACCGCGTCGTCCTGCCCGTACTGCGCGACGACGTCGTCCTGGCCGACGCCCTGCGCGCCGCCGCGAAAGACCCCGCCACCGGTGGTCCGCTGCCGGTGCCCGTGCTCGCCGTCGACGGCGAGCACGATCCGGCGGTCGCCGCCGCCGCGGTGGACGCCTGGCAGAACTGGACCACCGAACGCTGCGTACGCCGCACCGTGCCGGGCGACCACTTCTTCGTACGCGACCGGGAGATAGCCGAACTCCTCGGCCGCGCCTGCCGGGTGGCACGCCGCCGCCCCGTGTGACCACGCCCGCCGTCCGTCCCGCAAGCGGTCCTCCCGTATCCCTCCCGCAGTCTCCAGCCGTCCTCCAGCCCTCCTCCAGCCTGGCTCGTCCGGGCGTCGAGCGGTTCAGGACACGATCGAGATCAGTCCCGATCGCGAGAGAGGATCGCCCGATGTCCGCCGATCGAGTGCACCGTACGACGCATGAAGTGACCGTCGCCGCGCCTGCGGGCGTGGTCTACGGACTGATCGGCGACGCGGTGCGATGGCCGCTCTTCTTCCCGCCGAACGTGCACGTCGAACAGCTGGAGTTCGACGGGTCCACCGAGCGCCTGCGGATGTGGGTCACCGCCAACGGGCAGGTGAAGTCCTGGACTTCGCGCCGCACCCTGGACGTCGCACGGCACCGGGTGGACTTCCGGCAGGAGGTGTCCGCCGCACCCGTGCAGGACATGGGCGGCACCTGGATCGTCGAGTCCAGGGGCCCGGCGAACTCCCGGCTGACCCTGCACCACGACTACACGGTCGCCGACGACGACCCCGAGGACGTCGCCTGGGTGGAGCGTGCCACCGACACCAACAGCCGCGCCGAACTGGCCAACCTCAAGCAGCTTGCCGAGCGCTGGCAGCACCTGGACGACCTGGTCCTCTCCTTCGAGGACTCGGTACGGGTCAACGGCCCCGCCGAGCTGGTCTACGACTTCCTCTACCGGGTCGGCGACTGGCCCGAGCTCCTCCCGCACGTCTCCCGCCTCGACCTCACCGAGGACGAGCCGGGCGTGCAGGTCATGGCGATGGACACCGTCACCCCCGACGGCTCCTCGCACACCACCGAGTCCGTCCGCATCTGCTTCCCGCACGCCGGCCGCATCGTCTACAAGCAGACGGCGACCCCGCTGCTGATGTCGGCGCACACCGGCGAGTGGTCCGTCGTACCGGACGAGACGGGCGTCACCGTCGTCTCGCAGCACAGCGTCGTGCTGCGAGACGAGAACATCAAGCAGGTGCTCGGCGAGGACGCCGGCGTGGCACAGGCCCGCCGGTACGTGCGCGAGGCGCTCGGCCGCAACAGCTCGGCCACGCTCGCCCTCGCGAAGAAGCACGCGGAGAGCGCCGTCAGGGTCCTGTGACCGCCGGTCCCGCAACGACCGGCCCCGCGCCGGCTGCCGCGTGCTCTCCCCCCTGGAGCGCGCGGCAGCCCCATTCCCGGGCGGAATCAGTGCCGTTCGCCGGTGGCCCGCACAGCGGGCCCGCACCGGGGGCCGTGCGAGCAGCCGCGGTCGAACGGCGGATCGAACGGCGGATCGCATTCCTCCAGCGATTCTCGTCCGCGGCTCGTCGTGCACCACGTCAGCTGTACGTCAACGAGCCGAGGAGACCCCCGCCATGACCACCCTGCGCGACGCCCTGGCAGACACCGGCGCGCCCACCTTCTCCTTCGAATTCTTCCCGCCGAAGACCGAGGCCGGGAGCCGCGCCCTGTGGCAGACGATCCGCCGGGTCGAGGCCATGTCCCCGACCTTCGTCTCCGTCACCTACGGCGCGGGCGGTTCCTTCCGGGACAGCACCGTCGAGACCATCACCCGCATCGCCACCCAGACGACCCTGCGCCCGGTCGCCCACCTGACCGCGGTCGGACACTCGGTGGCCGAACTGCGGCACATCGTCGGCCGGTACGCGGACGCGGGCGTGACCGACGTACTCGTCCTGCGCGGCGATCCGCCGGGCGACCCGCACGGGCCCTGGACCCCGCACCCGCAGGGCTTCACCCATGCCCATGAACTGGTCACTCTGATAAGGGAGTTGGGTGGTTTCAGTGTCGGCGTCGCCGCCTTCCCCGAGCGGCACCCGCGCTCGCCGGACTGGGAGAGCGACATCCGGTACTTCGTCGAGAAGTGCCGGGCAGGCGCGGACTACGCCATCACCCAGATGTTCTTCGACGTGGAGGACTACCTGCGGCTGCGGGACCGGCTCGCGGCAGCGGGCTGCGACACCCCGGTCATCCCGGAGATCATGCCGGCCACCGACGCGCGGCAGATCCGCCGGTTCGCCGAACTCTCCGACGCGCGCTTCCCCTCCGCCCTCGCGGACCGCCTCGAAGCGGCCCGCGGCAACCCCGAGGAGGGGCACCGCATCGGGGTGGAGCACGGGACCCGGATGGCCCGCCGGCTGCTCGACGAGGGCGCGCCGGGACTGCACTACATCACCCTCAACCGGTCCACCGCCGCACTCGAAATCCACCGCAACATCCAGCAGCACACACCCCCGCCCCCGCCCACCCCCACCCCTGCGTACACAAGGAGCCTCCATACCGTCTGAAGTCAGGGAGCCGTCCGCTCGCTCCACATGACCGTGCAGACCGCGGTGGCCCGCCGGTTGGACCGGCGGGCCGTCCGCACGCCCGGGGCCGGGGGCGCCCGGCACCCGCCCCTTTCCGGGCCCGTACGCCCGCCAGTCAGGTGGTTCCCGGCATACGCCGACATCAAAGGGGGAGTGACCACTCGTTTGTCACCACCACCCTTGAGAGGACGGCGCACATGCGCTTCCGTACCACCGTTGCCGCCGCCGTAGGTGCCCTGGCACTGGTCGTCACCCTGCCCACCTCGGCGTACGCGGCCGAAGGCGACTTCCAGTACACGTACGTCACTGCTCCGGGCGACGAAGAGACGGTCACGCTCCACGACCCCGAGAGCGGGGAGTGCATCACCCTGCCCGAGGCGGCCCAGGAGTACAGCCAGCCGCCCGCCCACTCGCCCAAGAACCGCACCGACACCTTCGCGATTGTCTTTACGAACGCCGACTGCTCCGGCGACTCGTTCACCTTGCGCCCTCACACCGGCGGCGCGAGCGAGCGCCTGAAGCTGCGGTCGGTCCTGTTCTCCTGACCTCTGACTCCTGACGCTCTCGCCCCGCCCGGCTGCACTGCCGGGCGGGGCGAGCCGTTGCGGGGTGTCGGTCATGTGTCGAGGACTGTCGGCCCACTGTCGGCTGCCTGTCGGCGAGGGCTGGCACCTTGCTGGAGAACCTGCCGGGTGCCCGTCCGGCAGCCGTCCACCAGTCAAGGAATCACCATGACCACCACCATGACCACTGACGTCACGATCATCGGCGCCGGCCTCGGCGGCCTCACGCTCGCCCGCGTCCTGCACCTCCACGGCATACAGGCCACCGTCTACGAGGCGGAGGCCTCACCGACGGCGCGTGCGCAGGGCGGGATGCTCGACATCCACGACTACAACGGCCAACTCGCCCTGCAGGACGCCGACTTGATGGACGAGTTCCGCGGCGCGATCCTGGAGGGCCGCCAGGCGATACGGATCCTCGACCCGGACGGAACCGTCCTGTTCGAGCAGGACGACGACGGCAGGGGCGGGCGTCCGGAGGTGCAGCGCAGCGAGCTGCGGCAGATCCTGCTCGACTCGCTCCCGTCCGGCACCGTCCGGTGGGGCCACAAGGCAAGCAGCGCCCGCGCCCTCGGCGAGGGCCGTCACGAGGTGACCTTCGCGGACGGCAGCACCGTCATCACGAGCCTGCTGGTCGGCGCGGACGGGGCGTGGTCCCGGGTCCGGCCGCTGCTGTCCGACGCCGTACCCGAGTACACCGGCAGCTCGTTCGTCGAGACGTACCTGTTCGACAGCGAGACCCGTCACCCCGCTGCCGCGAAGGCGGTCGGCGGCGGGTCGCTGATCGTGCCAGGCCCGGAGGAGAGGGGGATCTTCGCCCACCGGGAGCGCGGCGAGACCCTGCACACGTACGTGATGCTGCCCAGGCCGCTGGACTGGTTCGCCGGCATCGACTTCACCGATGCCGCCGAGGCCAGGGCGCGGATCGCGAAGGAGTTCGACGGCTGGGCCCCCGAGCTCACCGCCCTCATCACCGAGTGCGACACCGCGCCGGTCCTGCGCCCCGACCACAAGCTGCCGGACGACCACCGCTGGCCCCGGGTGCCGGGGGTGACCCTGCTCGGTGACGCCGCCCACCTGGCGGTCCAGGGCGGCGAAGGCGCGAACCTGGCGATGCTGGACGGCGCCGAACTGGGCAAGGCCATTGCCGCGCACCCCGACGACACCGAGACCGCGCTGACCGCGTACGAGCACGCGCTGTTCCCCCGTAACGCCGCAGCGGCAGCCGCAGCAGCCGAGGCGGAGGGCGCCAACAACGGCGCACCCACACCCCAGGACCTGATCGACTTCTTCGCCCGGGGCGAGTAAGCGGACTGCGGCGCAGGCCCTGCCGGGCGCACCTCCCAGTCTCCGCACGATGATCATGGGGGAGTCGTCCGGAGAGGACGGCCGGGAGACCCGGGCCCGATGAGGGGCCCAAGGGGAGGGAACGCATGAGGATCGTCTGGTTCGCCTGGCTCATCCGGCACATGAACGAACTCGGTTACAGCAATGGCCTGTTGCCTGGGCTGACGGGGACGCTCGCTGTGCTGCTCACCGCCGGGATTCTCGGTTTCCTCTTTCGCCGGCGCCGTCCGGTCGCCCTGTCGGTCACCGGCGCGGTGGCAGTAGCGGGCATCGGATGGCTGATCGCGCACTGACAGCCACGGCCGGCTTCCACGGCCGGCTTCCACGGTCGCCGTCCACGGCCGGTGTCCTCGGTCATGTCAGAACCACACACCCCCGTCCCTCCAGCCCGGCCAGGAGCGGGAGGGACGGGTCGATCGCGTTCCATCGCAGGTCCAGCTTTTCCAGCGCGGGCATCTGGCCGAGCCAGTCCGGCAGTCGCCCCAGGCGGTTGCTCCGCAGGTCGATCTGGCGGAGCCGGGGGAGGAGGGCGAGTGACGGTGGCAGCTCGGTGAAGGAGTTCTCGCGCAGGTCCAGGTGACGGAGTTCGTGCAGCTCGGCGGTCGACGGGGGCAAGTCCTTGAGCGTATTTCCGCGCAGCCAGAGCTCACGCAGGTTACGGAGCCGGCCGAGGGAGTCGGGCAGTGTGGTGAGCCGGTTGTGCTGTGCCCTCAACTCGATGAGACCGGTCATCCCGCCGATGGTCTCGGGGAGGGAAGCGAGGCGGTTCTCGCCGATGTTGAGGTAGCGCAGCCGGGTCAACTCGCCCAGCGTGTCCGGGACTTGGGAGAGCCGGTTGTCGTGCAGGTAGAGACAGCCATCGAGCCCGCTCAGATCGCCCAGTTCGTCGGGTACCGACGTGAGTGCGTTGTGGCCGAGGTCCAGGGTCGTCAGCCGGTGCAGCCGCCCGATCTCCGGGGGGAGGGCGGTGAGGCCGTTGTCCGCCAGGATCAGTACGCGCAGCTCGGTCCGCCGCCACACCGACTCGGGCACCTCGCCGAGCTCATGACGCCACAGATTCAGTTCGTGCCGCACGGCCTTCTCGCTCCCCTCAGCGGTCTCGGCCGTGCCCGGTCAAGGAACCTCACACGGTCCCCAGATCGACCATGACGGAGAAAGGAGCGACGGCCTTCACCACCCCGGTGAACATCTCGCCGTCCCGGTAGACCCTGCGACACGACCTCGATCACAAGAAGGACGTGCTCCGGACGGGTGGGCGTGAAGTCGACGGTGTCCGCCCGGTACACGATGACGTCCGGACGCCGGTTGGTGAGGGGTACGTCCTGCAGCCGGACATCGAAGCCGGTGCCGGCATTCCAGCCCGGGCCCGCGGCGGCGTCCAGGGCGTTGGCCAGAATCCGGGCCGGCCGGTGGTGCCGCTTGGACGCACTCGGACTCGCGACGACCATCCCGTCCACGATCTCAATGCCGGCACACTGCTCCTCGGACCAGGAGTCGTACTGCTCCGCGCTGATCTGCGTGTGCATCCACGAGGGCGCCACCCTCTCCGCGGTCATGGCGCACCTCCTTCGAGGACGTTCGTCAGCTCCGGTGCTGCTCGACCCAGGGTACTTTCCGGCTCGTCGTCCGCCGGAGCGAGGCGGGTGCAGAAGGGGCGCTCTCCATGCAGGGCATCTGTCAGCCCTCCTATACGGACAAATCGCCTCATCATACGCATACTGCCTTTCGGGTGGAGAGGCAGTGACATCAGAAACTCCTGATGCGCAACCGCGGTTAAAGGCAGGCCGACTCCCTCGCTCTCGAACGGAGGCTGCCCGTGAGCGCGTCCAGCCTGTCCATCCCAGCCGCCCGGCCCGTGATCGGCGAAGCCGAGATCGAAGCCGCCGTACGCGTCCTGCGCAGCGGCCATGTCATCCAGGGGCCCGAAGTGGCCGCCTTCGAGGAGGAGTTCTCGGACCTGGTCGCCGAACGTACCTGTGTAGCCGTCAACTCCGGCACCTCTGCGCTGCAGCTGAGCCTCATGGCGCTCGGCATCGGGGCGGGCGACGAGGTGGTGGTGCCCTCCTTCTCGTTCGCCGCCACCGCCAACGCGGTGCGCCTGGTGGGCGCCGAACCGGTCTTCGCCGACATCACTCCCGGCACCTACTGTCTCGATCCGGAGGCCGTGGCGGCGGCGATCGGTCCGCGTACCGCGGCGCTGATGCCGGTGCACCTGTACGGGCACCCCGCTCCCATGGACCGCCTGATGCCGCTCGCCGCACGCCACGGCCTCGCCGTCGTCGAGGACGCCTGCCAGGCACACGGCGCCGCGCTGCACGGACAGCCCGTCGGAACGTTCGGGCAGGCCGGATGCTTCAGCTTCTACCCGACGAAGAACATGCACGCGCTCGAAGGCGGCATGATCAGCACCGCCGATCCCCAGCTGGCCCGCACCCTCAGGCTGCTCAGGAACCAGGGCATGGAGCAGCGGTACGAGAACGAGATCGTCGGCGCCAACATGCGGATGACCGACGTCGCGGCGGCCGTCGGCCGGGTGCAGCTGAAGCAGCTGCCGGCGTGGACCGAGCAGCGGCGGGCCAACGCCAAGGTGCTCGACTCCCGTATCGAAGGACTGCCCGTGCCGTACGTGGCCGACGGCGCCCGGCACGTCTACCACCAGTACACCGTCGCCGTCCCCGACGGCCGCAGGGACGCCGTACAGCAGGAACTGGCGCGGCAGGGCATCGGCAGCGCGGTGTACTACCCGACGCCGATCCACCGTCTGAAGCCGTACCGCCACCCGGCAGGACCTCCCCTGCCGGAGACCGACCGCGCTGCGGCCTCGGTGCTCTCGCTGCCGGTCCACCCCACCCTCGGGCAGGGCGAACTGGAGCGCATCGCCCGCGCCGTGAGCATCGCCGGAGGTGCCCGGTGAGCAAGCGGAACCTGCGTGCGGGACTCGTCGGTCTGGGCGCGATGGGACGCAACCACGCCCGGGTGCTCTCGTCGCTCGACGGCGTCGAACTCGTCGGCGTCATGGACCCGGCGGGAGACTCCACGGGCGCCGCCCGTGGAGCCCCGGTCGTCGCCACCCTGCCCGAACTGCTCGCGCTCGGCCTCGATTACGCCGTGGTCGCCTGCCCCACGGCGCTGCACGAGGAGACCGGCCTCGCCCTGGCCGCGGACGGCGTGTGCGCGCTGATCGAGAAGCCGCTCGCCCACTCCGCGGCTGCGGCCCGACGACTGGTCGACGCTTTCGACAGGGCCGGTCTGATCGCCGGGGTCGGGCACATCGAGCGCTTCAACCCGGCGTTGCAGAGCCTGCGTTCGCGCCTGGAGGCGGGCGAGCTGGGTGAGATGTTCCAGGTGGTCACGCGGCGGCAGGGGCCCTTCCCGCAACGCATCGCGGACGTGGGCGTCGTCAAGGACCTGGCGACCCACGACATCGATCTCACCAGCTGGGTGACGGGCTGCGCATACGCTTCCGTGGCGGCCCGCACCCTCTCCAAGAGCGGCCGCCCGCACGAGGACATGGTCGCGGTCGTCGGTGAGCTCACCAACGGCACCATGGTCAGCCATCTCGTGAACTGGCTCAGCCCGCTCAAGGAGCGCTTCACGGCGGTGACCGGCGAGCGCGGCTGCTTCATCGCGGACACCCTCACCGCGGACCTCACCTTCCATGCCAACGGCGCCGTCGCCACGGAGTGGGAAGCGCTGAGCACCTTCCGCGGAGCCGCCGAGGGCGACATGGTCCGGTTCGCCATCCCCAAGCGCGAGCCGCTGCTCGTCGAGCACGAGCACTTCCGCGACGCCGTGGAGGGCAGGGGCACGGACATCGTCACCCTCGAACAGGGGCTGAGGACGGTGGAGGTCGCCGAGGCGGTCCTCGACTCGGCACGGCGGAAGGCGTACCTGCCGCTGCAGAGCCCGCACCCCCGGAATCCGGCGGCGGTCGCCCCGCGGTCGTGAGGTGCCCGCGGCCCTGTGTGATCGTTTCTGTTCTCCCCGCAGAACGATCACACAGGGCCGCGGGGGCGTGGTCCTCGCAACGCGGTTGCCGGTCAGGGCACTCGGTCCGGCGCGGGCCTGCCCGTACTGCGGGGGCTTCGCGCACCGGGCGGCCTGAAGACCCACCACCGGAATGCGGCGTAATTCACCACCGCATTCACGAGGGTCGACGTCGTCTTCGCCGCTACGTACGCCATGCCCAGAGCTGTCAGCCCGGTGACCGTTGCCACGGTCGCGCAGTAATTCAGCCCGACGAGCACGAGGTATTTGGCAAAGGCCGGTCCGGCCAGTGCGTCGCTGCGAAACACAAAGGCTCTGTTGAGGCCGAAGTTGACCGCCAGTACGGTCACGAACGCCAGTGAGGTGGCTGCGGCCAACGGCATACGAAGTCCGCCGTGCAACAGGACCAGCGTCCCGACATCGATCGTGTAGGACAGCCCCCCCACCAGAAGGAACCTTGTCGTATGAGACGAGGAAAAGCGACAAAGGATGTTCCATAATTTACGGATGATTTCTGATACCTTCCTCTTTGCTCCGGCCCATCGTTGCAGACGGGTTCCAGTTAGAGAAACGTGAGAGGTCTTTTCTCCGTGTATCAGAATATGAAGGTCGCGGTTGTGGTGCCGGCGTACAACGAGGAAAAGCTGATCGCCCGGACGATCAACACCACGCCCGATTTCGTCGACCACATCGTGGTGATCGACGACGCCAGCAGTGACTCGACGGCCGTCGAGGCGATCGACGCCGGCGACCCGCGGGTGGTGCTCATCCGGCACGAGAAGAACACCGGAGTCGGCGGAGCGGTCTGCGACGGGCACAAGGAGGCATTGCGGCTGGGGTGTGACATCTCGGTGGTCATGGCGGGCGACGGGCAAATGGACCCGGCCCATCTTCCCGCCCTGTTGGCGCCGATCTGTGACGGGACCGCTCTCTTCGCGAAGGCGAACCGTTTCTACTCGCGCGACTCCTACCGCGGCATGCCGAAACACCGGATTCTCGGCAACGTCATCCTCTCCTTCATGACCAAGCTGGCATCCGGGTATTGGCATCTGTTCGACCCTCAGAACGGATACACCGCGATCCACCGGGCAGCGCTGGAACGGCTGGACCTCGACCGCGTGGCCAAGGACTACTCGTTCGAAAACGACCTTCTGATCAATCTGAATATCCTTCGGATCCCGGCCTGCGACGTCCCGATTCCCGCGGTCTACGGGACTGAGGTGTCCACCATGCGGATGCACAAGGTCATTCCGGCATTGATCGGCCAACTGGCTCGCGGGTCCGGGCGACGCGTCCTTCTGAAGTACGTCGTCTTCTCCTTCTCGCCGATCGCTCTCCTGCTCCTGGCGGGATTCTTCCTGATCGCCTTCGGTGGCGCGGTGAGCACCTGGGTATTGATCCACACGCTCGGGCCCGCGAGCGCCAGCGCGGGGAGTGTCCTGCTGGCGACCATGCCGATCCTCACCGGGATTCACCTACTCGTCGGCGCCCTCATGCTCGACATCCAGGAGAGCCCGGACCGCCGGGCCGCCACCGTCGGGATCACAGGCGCCGGATAAGTCCGCCACCGTCGGGATCACAAGCGCCGGATGAGTCCGCCGCAGTTGCGTCCTGCCCGTGACGGCTTTTCGTATCAGACCTCCGTGAGGACGCCGTCCTTCTCGGTGTGCAGGGTGCTGGTGTCCGGGCATTCCCACATCCCGGCCGAGCCGGGGACTTCGCGGAGCCGTCGGCCCGCACGGCCCACCCAGCCGATGTGACGGGCCGGGACGCCGGCGACCAGGGCGAAGTCCGGCACGTCCCGGGTGACGACGGCGCCGGCGGCGACCATCGCCCAGCGGCCGACGCGGACCGGGGCGACGCAGACCGATCGAGCGCCGAGCGATGCGCCCTCGGCGACCGTGACCCCCACGGGTTCCCAGTCGCCACCCCGCTTGGGCCGCCCTTCGGGATCGACCGAGCGCGGGTTGTGGTCGTTGGTCAGCACGACCGCGGGACCGACGAAGACGCCGTTGTCGAGCTCCGCCGGCTCGTACACCAGGGCGTGGTTCTGAATCTTGACTCCGTCGCCGATCCGGACACCGGGGCCGACATAGGCGCCCCGCCCCACCACGCAGTCGTCGCCGAGCACGGCCTGCTCACGGATCTGGGCGAGCTCCCACACGGCGGTGCCGGGGCCCAGCGCGGCCGACTCGTCGACCTGGGCCCCGGCTGCGATCCGGACCGGGGCGAGCGGCGTTTCACTGTTCTGCTTCATGTGCTGTGGAACGACCCAATGGGTCTCTGGGTGCGGGGACTTGGCCCGTTCGGTCTCTACTCCCAGCCCGAGGGACCTTCGCCGCAAACGGGTCCGAGAGTGATGCATGCGTCTCCCGCCTCTTCGCACACATACAGAGTGAAACAGTGCTGGACAGCGCCATAGAAGTAGCCGGTAACGGTCTGCCCTGCCTGCACCGTTTCCGTGACCCTGCCTGATTCAGGCCCTCCGGTCGTATCCACGTACCACAGCGTGTAGGTCATCGGCTGGGAACCGCCATTGGTGATGACGTACTGAAGGCCGGTGACATCCTGGACTTCCCGTGCCGTGACGCAGACCCCTGTGCTGCCCAGCATTCCGCAGGTGCTGGTTGCCGACCGCTTCTCTTTCACGGTGGTCGGCGTCTTCTCCCGGGCCGGCTCCGCACCAGCACTCGAGGCGGGAAGGGCCAGCGCAGTCACCGCAGCGACGGCGCCGGCCAATGCGGTACGGCGCGACATCTCCTTCATGCTCTCTCCTCTCTCCGTTCGGCGGTACCTGATCTTGTGCGCCAAGACGTCTTGTGTGGCAAGACGTTAGGCCACCGCTCTCGTGAAAACGTTCAACAGGATCTTCTGGATCGCGGTGTCGAACGGAATGCTGCCGGTGAAGGACAGCGAGCCGGCCGAGAACACCCAGCCCTTGGGGAAAGCGGGCGGGACATAGAGCATTTCGGCCCCGCCCGACGGATTGAGCCCTTCCGCGACGAGCACGGATCCGGGCACGGCGGCCTGTCGACGGTCGACTTCCCAGCCGCTGGCAGCGAGGTCGTAGGAGACGCTGCCGAAGGTGTCTCCCACGCTCAGGCCGGTTCCCGCCGTAAAAGGATTGTTACCGGTGTCGCGCACCTGGTACGGGGAGAAGGACATATACGTCGGCGGGAAGTGTGATACGCCCAGGATCTGTGATTCGGACTGTCCGGAATCTGCGAAAAGATCTCGTGATCCGTCGGGTCGCCGGAAAATGACCGCGTGACCGTCCGGTGTGTACTGGGCCCGTTCGTAAATGCCGTTGCCGCCCAGGTAGATGATGCGGCCGCCGTTGTTCTGGAATTCCGCGATGTTGTCACGCGCGGCCTGCGTGAAATACTCGGGATGGGTGGTCAGTACCAGCGCCTTGTAATTCCCGCCCTGTGCAGGTGTCCGCAGCCAGGAGGCACCTGTCGTATGCAGGTCGTTGTCCGCGTAGCAGTCGTACGGAATGTTCTGCGAGCTCATCCATCGAAACAGCAGCAGGTCACTGTAGAGCATATGGTCGATGATTCCGGGCGCTGTCACATAGGAGTTGTCCCATGAGGTTCCCATATTGGGGCGCTGTAGGGTGACGGTCCGCTGTGCATCGGATTGACCGGTCGTATATTGGTTGTGCCCGCCCCAGAAATTATAGGCGTTATAGGTATTGGTCGGCACCAGGACGGCGAGCTGGCGCTGCGGTGTCGAAGGCCGCACGACGAACATCACGTGGTGTTCTTTGCCCTGAGGCGATTTCAATTGTGATGCGTAGACGCCCGAAGGCCAGCCTGCCCCGGTCCCGACGGATACCGAGAAGGACGCGTTCCACCCGCACCCAGCGCTGTGATACCCGCTCTTCAGCAGCTGGAACTGCCCGGTGCGAGTGGTGGGCGCGGTGACCGTGACGGGGGCACCGGAGGCAGGAGCGAGGCGAACGGTGGACGACGTGTACGAAGGGAAAGTCGTGGACACGTGGATGCCGAGACTCGTGCCCTGCTGGGTGGAGACCGACGTCGGGTAGCCCTGCAACGCCGCCGAATTCTCGCGGGTGAAACCCGAGCCGACCACGGCGCCGGACCCGCCGGCCCACTGAACGCCGCTGGTATGGACGGTCTCGGAGTTGAGGAGGCGATGCCACTGGAGTTGGTGGTCGGCGCCCGGCGGGCTGGTGGTACTCGTCCTGATCTTGTACACGGCACCAGAACCGTTGGAGAAGAGCCCCTTCTCGAACGGCCCCAGAATGGTGGTGTCAACAGGCGCGCCACCATTTGCCCAGTTGAAAGATCCAGTGGAGCTGAGATAGCGGAACCAGCTGAGCGCGCGGCCGTGCCGTGTGCCAAAAATAACCCCGTTCGGGTCGGCGAACAGCTGGGTGTAGGCCTGCCATTGCGAGCCGATCTTGGCACCCGAATTCGCCGCCCAACTGAAGGAGCCGTTGGTGCCGGTGTATTTGTACCAGCGCAGGTCCCCGTTGCCGTCCTGCGCGTAGAGGACGTTGTTCCACCCGCCGATGACACGCGGGAAGTTCCACTGGGTACCGATGCGACTGCCGCTCGCCGAGTGCCAGCTCCCGGCGCCGGTGTTGAGGTCCGACAGGATGTATCGGTACCAAAGAAGGTCCCCGTTCGGCAGGAACGCGAACATCTGTCCGTCGGCGGCGGCCAGGACGAAACGGAATTTCTGCCACCCGGTGCCGATGAGCCGAGGAGTGCCAGAGTTTGCCCAGGTGGCTGGGGTACCCGTCGTCCAGTTGATATGCCGATACCAATACAGATTTCCGTCGGCCTGAATCGCGTACATAATTCCGTTGCCGCCGGGCACCAAGCTCAAGAACCGTTGTTGAGGGTCGTAGGCCATATTCCTTGACGCCCTTTCAGGTAAATCGCCGTGGGCGCAATTGTGCGTTACTTGTCCACGCGCAAGAATCGACACGATCGATTCGGGTCGAGGTTCATCCGACTGACACAGACCGCCCACGGTGGCCTGCAAGGGCGGGGATCAGCGACAGGCAGAGCACGCCGATGAACAGGGGCGCCACCATGTAGCGGAAGCACGGCGCGGGATTGGCTGCGAGCACGGTGAGCTGCACGCCGAGGGTGACGCCCGCCAGGGCGAGCAGCGGACGGCAGCGGCGGGCCCGGGCGAGCAGGGCGACGAGCGCGTAGGTGGCGTAGCACCAGGTGGCGCCGCGCCAGAAGAGCCACTCGAGCTGGGGGACGCCGAAGGCGGAGCGGCCGAAGGCGGCGGCGTGGTTCAGGGTCTGGGACAGCGGCCGGGCCTTGAGCACCGGCCGGTACGGGCTGTCCTGGAGCCAGGCCCGGCGGAAACCCCACAGGTCGGCGGGGATCGAGGTTCCGTACGTCCATGTCCTGGCGCTCTTGTCCGGCGGTCCGGGGAAGACGGCCCAGGCAATGTGTGCTCGGCACAGCCGCGCGCCGAAGATCTGCTGGGGGGACGTGCGCAGGACGCGCCACCACAACTGCATCAGCGGTGCGTTGAGCCGGCCGGCCGCGGTCCGGTTCATCGAGGCGTCGTAGTAGAGCACGTCGGACGTGTAGCAGTTGGTGCCGGCAGCGTGCCAGGTCGAGACCGGCGCGACCTGGGCCATCAGCCGCAGGTCGACCGGGGTGAACAGGTCGGGTGCCCGCACGTAGGCCACCGCCAGGTCGGCGTAGTGCAGGTTGTGGACAAGCGCCTTGCCCGGCCGCTCGATGCCGGCCGCCGGATAGACCACGAGCATGAGCAGCAGCGTCAGGGCCGTGGAGGCGGTGACCAGTGCGGCGATCCTGATCCGGGCCCCGGGCAGCGCCAGTAGCAGGGCCAGTGCTGCGATGACGGCAACGGGGAAGCCGTTGTTGCGGAAGAGGCCGATTCCGAGGAACGCGAGGCACAGCAGCAGGAGTTCGGAGCGTCGCAGCCGGCCGTTCCAGTTCCCCTGCAGCCGCCTGCCCACCAGTCGTACCGTCACGGCGAATGCCAGCACCGCGCAGACCGTGAACGGCACGTCCTTCCACACGAAGACGGTGAACGACCCGAGCGGCGGAGCCACCGCGCAGGCCACCGCGGCCGGCGCGCTCCACCGCCCCCGCACACCCAGAGTCCGCAGGCTCGCGCACGTAAAGCCGAGCACCGCCGACATCGCGATCGTCTGCAGCAGCGTCAGCGCCGCGAAGTCCCCTGTGACGGTGAGGGAGAGCCAGACCAGCGAGCTGTAGAGCACCGAGTGGTCGGAGCGCCAGTGGTCGGTGGTGACCTGCCAGGTGTAGACCACCGAGTCGATGGTCATCAGGCCCGGGTAGAAGGCCGCCCACCACAGCAGGTAGCAGGCCTGGCACGAGAGGAAGACGGCCAGCGGCAGCCGCAGTTCTGAAGGTACGCGTGACCATGGGGCCCGGACCTGCTGTGGGGGATGGACGGAGATCTCCTGGGCGTCGGACACCGAGCGCTTTCAGCTGCTGCGCGCGCTTTTCACGGGACGTACTCCACGTCCTTCGGTGAGGCGGGTGAGGAAGCGGACGGCGTCGCCCGGGAGGCCGGGGGCGGTACGACGGGACGTACGGCGCCGCGCAGCGCGGGAATCAGCGACAGGCAGAGCACGCCGATGAACATGGGGGCTGCCATGTAGCGGAAGCACGGCGAGGGGGTCGCGACGAATACGGTGAGCTGAATGCCGAAGGTGACGCCGGCCAGGGCGAACAACGGGCGGCAGCCGCGAGACCGGGCGAACCGGGTGACGAGCACGTAGGTGGCGTAGCACCAGATCGCACCGCGCCACAGGAGCCATTCCAGCTGGGGAACGTGGGCGGCCTCGTACGCGAAGTTGCCGACGTGGCCGAGGGTTTTGGACAGGGGCTGGGGCCGGGCCGCCCGCAGGTACGGGCTCGACTTCATGTCCGGGTGCCACTTGAGGAACGTCGGGGGCACCTTGTTGAGGGAGTTGTACGTCCTGCCGCCTTGATCCTTCGGCCCGGGGAAGACGGCCCAGGCGATGTGCCCCCGGCAGATGCGTGCGGCCATCACCTGTTGGGGGGCCTTGCGCAAGGTGCGCCACCACAACTGCACGACGGGTTCGGTGAGTGGGTCGCTGACGTGCGTGTTCAGCTTCTGGTACATGGGATCGGAGGCAAAGCAACTGGCTCCGGCCGTACGCCAGTCCGAGAGCGGCGCCGCCCGGGCCATCAGCCTCCGGTCGGCCCGGGTGAACAGCCCCGGCGCCTGCGCATAGGTCACCGCCAGGTCGGCGTAGTGGAGGTTGTAGACAAGCGTCTTGGGCGGCTTCTCGATGCCGACCGCCGCGTAGACCACGAACATCAGCGTCAAGGTCACGGTAGTGGTGACGGTGACCAGTGCGGCGATCACGCGCCGGGCCCCGGGCAGCGCCAGTAGCAGGGCCAGTGCTGCGATGACGGCAACGGGGAAGCCGTTGTTGCGGAAGAGGCCGATTCCGAGGAACGCGACGCACAGCAGGAGGAGTTCGGAGCGTCGCAGCCGGCCGTTCCAGTTCCCTTGCAGCCGCCTGCCCACCAGTCGTACCGTCACGGCGAATGCCAGCACCGCGCAGACCGTGAACGGCACGTCCTTCCCCACGTAGACAGTGAACACACCGAGCGGGGGAGCCGCCGCGCAGGCCACCGCGGCCGGCGCGCTCCACCGTCCGCGTACACCGAGTGTGCGCAGGCTCGCGCACGTGTAGCCGAGCACCGCCGACATCGCGATCGTCTGCAGCAGCGTCAGCGCCGCGAAGCCCCCGGTGGCGTTGAGGGACAGCCAGAGCAGGGAGTTGTAGAGGACCGAGTGATTGGAGATCCAGTGGTCGGTGGTGACCTGCCAGGTGTAGGCGAGTGCGTCGTAGTCGATCAGACCCGGGTAGAACGCCGCCCACCACAGCAGGTAGCAGACCTGGCAGGAGAGGGAGACGACGAGCGGCAGCCGCAGCGCCGCCGGTACGCGAGACCACAGGTCCTGGGCCTTCACAGCCGCCGCTGAGGAATGCGGCCGGGGAGGGGACGAGGCGTCTGACATGCGGAGATCTCCTGGGCGTTCGGACCGGAGCGGCGAGCGAGGGGCGAGAAGAGGGACAGGGCGGTGGCCCACGCTGAGAAGAAGGACAGGGCGGTGTCCCGGGCCGAGAAGAAGGACAGGGCAGTGGCCACGGCCGGGACGAGGGTCATCGTGTGCCGTCCGGGAGAGCGGGGTACGCGGCGTCGCGGAGCAGCCGTGCGGGCTGCTGAGGAATGCCCGACGGGGGGCACTCCCGGCCGAGCATGACCAGGGAGACCGTCCGGGCGGCCGCGTGCCCGTCGTCGTACGCGCAGAACCGCCGGCGGAACGCGGCGCGAAGAGCGGCGGAGCGCGCGTCCTGCCACGCCCCGGAGGCGAACAGCTCGGCCAGCTCCCCGGTGCTGGTGGAGACGTGGCCCGGCGGCTCGGCCGGCAGATCGAAGTAGGCGCCGCGGGCCGCCCGGTACGCCGTCCAGTCGTCGCCATGGACGATGATCGGGCGGTCCGTGGTGGCGTAGTCGAACATCAGGGACGAGTAGTCGGTCACCAGGGCGTCGGAGACGAGCATCATGTCCTGCACCGAGGGCTCGTCGGTGACGTCGAGGAGCTGCCCGCGCCGCTGGAGGTCGCGCAGTTGCAGCGTACGGATCTCGGCCTTGGCGTCCCTCGGGTGCAAACGGACGAGCAGCGTGACCGCCGGCCCCAGCTCCCGCGCCAGCTGCTCGAAGTCGAGCCGCGGCACGTACGACTTGCGGTGGTCGCGCCGGGTCGGGGCGTAGAGCACCACGGTGTTGCCGTCCGGGACACCGAGCCGCTTGCGCAGGGCGACCGCCCGCAGTGCGTCCCCCCTCACCAGCACGTCGTTGCGCGGGGCACCGGTCGGCAGAGAGGTGAAGTGACAGGGGTAGGCGCGGTCCCAGATCTGCTCCGCGTACGCACTGGAGACCAGGCTGTAGTCCCAGCGGTCCGCGCGCTGGAGCATCGCACGGACATTGACGTGATACCTCGCGGCCGGGCGGCCGAGCAGGTCGACGCCCATGTGCCCCAGAGGTGACCCCTGGTGGGTGTGCACATGGATCTGCCCCGGGCGCTTCACCAGGCCGTGTGTCCAGTCGACGTTGTTGATGAAGTACGTGGCGCGGCTCATCACCCGGTGGTAGCGCGGCGTGTCCGGGGCGACGTGGTCGATGCCGCTCGGCAGCCCCTCCACATCCTGTGGCCGCACCACCCACACCGGGCGGATGTGCGGGGCCAGCATCCGGGCCGCGTCATGGATGGCCGCCGGATCGCCGAGCACACCGCGGTGCCAGGAAGCCGAGTAGACGGCGAGATTCGGATCGAGCGGGAGCCGGCGCTGGGCCTGGGCGAGGGTCCGCTTGATCTGCCGGGTGGTCGCCCTGCGCAGCTCGCGCTTCTTACGCAGGGACGCGTTCCGCAGCCGCTCGGCCAGCACGCAGGCCTGGAACACGTGGTAGGGGCTGCTGGGGAGCAGTCGCCACTGGGTGCGGTACACATCGTCCGGCGGGGTGAAACCATCCGGCTTGTAGCGCCGGTAGAACTCCACTGTCTCCCGGTGGAAGGCGGCCCGGTCCTCGGGCAGTACGCGCTCGCCGAGCGGCATCGTCGCCAGGAAGTGGTTGATCATCCGCTCGAAGAGCAGCGGCCTCGTCCCGTCCAGCTCCGGATGTTCGTCGAGAAACGCGAACAGTCCCGCGTACTGCGTGAAGATGTCGAAGTGCCTGCGTCCCGGGGTACGGGTGATCGCACCACGTCTGCGCTGCAGATACTCCACGCACACCCGGTCGAGACACGCGATGCGGCGGGCGCACATCAACGCCTGGTAGGTGACCGGGGCGTCCTCGTAGAGACCCGGCTGGTAGGTGAAACCGTGGCCGGTGAAGAAGTCGCGCCGGTACGCCTTGTTCCAGGCGACCAGGAACAGCTGCAGATACTGGGGACTGCTCACGATGTCGAAGGTGTCCGTGCCCGCGGAGGCGAGCAGATCAGCCGTCATGCTCCTGCCGCCACGGCCCCACCAGTGCGTGCGCACATGGTCGAAGACGAGAACGTCCGGGTCGTCGGTGACCCTGAGCCGCTCGTCGATGGCCCGCAGCGCTCCGGGGGTGTAACTGTCGTCGCTGTCGAGGAAGAGCAGATAGTCGCCGGTGGCGTGGCCGACGCCCGCGTTGCGTGCCCGGCCGAGGCCGACGTTCTCCGGCAGGTGTACCGCTGTGATCCGTGCGTCGAGCGCCGCGTACTCGTCGATGATGCTGCCGCAGTTGTCCGGTGAGCAGTCGTCGACCGCGATGACCTCGAAGTCGGTGCAGGACTGCGTCAGGATCGAGTCGAGGCACTCGCGCAAGTAGCCCTGGACCTTGTAGACGGGGACGATGACGCTGAAACGAGGCACGGGCTCTTCCACGGTCGTGAGGGATGGGTGCGGGCGTGCGGCTGTGACGGGTCAGTGGTGCAGGACGCGGGCGGCGGCCGGGGCCGGAACGCGCTCGCCCAGCGGAACGACCGGCGGCAGGGCCTCGGCCGGCTCACCGAGCAGCACCCGGCGCACCACCCGCTCCGCGGCAAGACCGTCGTCGAATTCGCAGAACCGCTCACGGAACGCGCCCCGCAGCCGGGCCGCGTCCTCGTCGTCCCACTCACCGCTGCAGAAAATCCGCGCCAGCTCGTCCTGGGTACGGGCCACCGGACCCGGCGGCGCGGCGAGCAGGTCGAAGTAGACGCCCCGCGTCTCCCGGTAGACGTCCCAGTCGTCGGCGTACACGACGATCGGGCGGTCCAGGTTGGCGTAGTCGAACATGATCGACGAGTAGTCCGTGATCAGCACGTCCGCGGCGAGGCACACCTCCTCGGTCGAACGGTGCTCCGTCACGTCGATCAACGCACCGGAGCGCAGCATCCCTTCGAGACCCGCGGACCCCTCGTAGGAGTGGTGGGCCCGCAGCAGCACCACGAACTGCTCGCCGAGCGCCTCGCAGAACGCGCCGAGGTCCAGCTGGGGGAGGAAGTCCGTGCGGTAGTCGCGGTGGGTCGGCGCGTACAGCACCGCGATCCGGTCCTCGGGGACGCCCAGGCGGCGCCGGATCGCGGCCGCGTCCTGGGCCGTCGACGTGTAGAACGCGTCGTTGCGCGGATAGCCCACGTCCAGACTCTCGTACGCACCCGGGTAGGCACGCTCCCAGACCTCGGTGGAGTGACGGTTCGAGGAGAGGTTGAAGTCCCAGCGGTCCACGCGCTGCAGCAGCTTGCCGAGCGGTCCTGCCGTGGCCGCCGCCGCCGGGAACTCCACCTGGTCCACGCCCATGCGCTTGAGCGGGGTGCCGTGCTGGGTCTGCACATGGACGGTGCCGGGGCGCTTCTTGACCGCCATCTCGAAGTTGACGTTGTTGAAGGTGTACTTGGCGGTGGCCATCACCTCCCAGTAGCGGTCGCTTCCGATCACCACGCTCTCCACGTCGTCGGGCATCTGCCGCGCATGGTCCTCGGTCGTCAGGAAGACCGCCTTGATGTGCGGGGCCAGGCGCCGCGCCGCCGCGTGGATGGCGGCGGGGTTGCAGGCGTAGCCGCGGCCCCAGTACGAGGAGAAGACAGCGAGGTTCTCGTCGAGGGGCCGTCTGAGGAAGGCCCTGTACGGGTTGCTGCTCCGCTTCCGCAGCCTTCCCAGGAACCGCCCGGCAGGCCGTGCCACCCTGCTCAGCCCACGCCTTGTGCCGCGCAAGGCGCGAAATGCCGGGTAGCAGCCGCAAGCCAGCAACGCGTACTGCAGCCCCACGCTGCCCCCCGGCGGGCGGTGGCCCGCGGGGCGGTGGTGACGGTAGAGCCGGGCGGCCCGCCGGAAGTACTGCCGCCGCAGCGCCGGGCCCGGCAGCCGCCCGGGGGACGCCGCAGTCTTGAGCACCCCGCACACCAACTGGTCGAAGAGCCTGCCGAGCAGCGCCGCGTCCGCCTTCAGCTCGACGGCCCGGCGCATCACCAGGTCGAACTGGTCGAGCAGATCCATATGGTGGAGGCCGGGAAGCTGGTTCCGGCTGCCTTGCCGGCGCAGCAGATGCCGTACGCAGACCCGGTCGAGCACCGCGATCCGCTCGGCCCGCAGCGCGGCCAGTACGCTCCACACCGTGTCGGTGAACATGCCGGGTACGAAGGCCAGTTCGTGCCGGGAGACGAAGTCGCGCCGGTAGGCCGCGCTCCATGCGGGCACCAGCACATCGGGCAGCGCGGCGTGCTGCTCCACGGTGAAGGTCCCGGCCGGGGCACCCTGCCACAGCCGCTCCAGCGTCGGCCCCCTGCCGCCGTCGAACCAGTGCACCCGCTCATGGTCGAAGAGCAGCAGATCGGGCTCTTCGACCTCGGTGAGGTGCGCGTCGAGGACTCCCAGTGCGCCGGGCACCAGGGTGTCGTCGCCGTCGAGGAAGAGCAGGAACTCGCCCTCGGCCGCGGCGATTCCGGCATTACGTGCGCCCGGCAGGCCGTCGTCCGGTGGCGAGTGCACCACTTTGATCCGCGGATCGCGGTCCGCGTGCGCGGCCACGATCGAGGCACACAGCCCTTCCGGGGCCCCGGCGACGGCGATCAGCTCGAAATCGGCGAAGGACTGGCCGAGCACCGAATCAAGACAGTCGGGCAGCCGCCCCGGCCCGTCGTGGGCCGGGACGACAACGCTGAAGCGGGGCAACACACATCTCCTTCGGTGGGCGTTCAAGCGGCGCTGGTGGGCAGTGTCACGGTTGCCTCCGGCGTCTGCCGCGGAACGGATGCCGCCGCCGGTTGCCGCTCCTCCAGCGGCACGACGGGCGGCAGGCCCGGCGTCTGACCGAGGAGGACATGCCGCACGACCCGCTCGGCCGCGCCCCCGTCGTCGTACGGGCAGAAGCGTTCGCGGAATGAGGCCCGCTGCTCGGCGGAGCGCGGGCTGCGCCACTCGCCGGACGCGAAGAGGTCGATCAGCTCGTCCTCGCCGGTGGCGACCGCGCCGGGCGGGAAGTTCCGGAGGTCGAAGTAGGTTCCCCGGGTCGCCTCGTAGACCTCCCGGTCGTCGGCGTACACGACGATCGGGCGGTCGAGGTTGGCGTAGTCGAACATCAGCGAGGAGTAGTCCGTGACCAGCGCGTCGCTCGCCAGGCAGAGGGACTCGACGCAGGGGTGGTCCGAGACGTCGACCAGCCGGGAGGAGTCCTTGCCCACGAGCGGGGTGTCGGAGAAGTGGTGGGCGCGGGTGAGCACCATGTAGTTCGGGCCGAGCGAGCGGAGCATGCGCTCCAAATCGATCGCCCGGCGCTGGGTGCGGCGGTAGTCCCGGTGTGTGGGGGCGTAGAGGATCGCGATGGTGTCCCCGGGGATGCCCAGGGCCTCGCGCAGCGAGGCCACGTCCTTGCCGGTGGCGTGCCGGTAGATGTCGTTGCGCGGATAGCCGTACTCGAGGGTGGTGTAGCCGGCGGGGTAGACCCGCTCCCAGACGAGCGTGGAATGGCGGTTCGCGGAAAGGACGTAGTCCCACTTGTCGCAGTTGGCGAGCATGCGCCGGACGTCGGTGTCGCCGACGGCGGCGGGCCGGTCGAGCAGATCGAGACCCATGTGCTTGAGCGGGGTGCCGTGCTGGGTCTGCACGAACACCTGGCCCCGGGCCTTGACGAGTCTCCGGTCGAAGTTGACGTTGTTGACCAGGTACTTGGAGCGGGCCAGAGCCGTCCAGTACGCGGCCGAGCCGGGGGTGAGGCGACGGGTGGCCGCCGGGACCGTGTGGTGGTGCGCGGGGCCGGCGATCCAGGAGGTGCGGATGCCCGGCGCCAGTTCGCGGACCTTCGCCTCGATCGCCGCCGGATTGCAGCCGTAGCCGCGGCCCCAGTAGGCGCAGAACACGGCGTCGTTCTCGCGCAGCGGAAGGAGCCGCTGGATGCGGTAGTGGATCTGGAGTGCGGCCCCCCTGACGGCATGGTGTGCGGCGAGGGCGGCGCGCAGGACGTGTCGCTGGAGTGCTCGTGCGAAGCACAGGGCGAGGTAGCTGCGGTGCGCGCCCAGCTGTACCAGGGCGTGCCGGATTCTGGTGCGCGCGGGGGGAGTCGCACCCGGGCAGCTGTAGCGGCGGCAGTAGGCGCGGGCCCGGCGCAGAAACGCGGCGCGGCTGCCGCGCGGCAGCCGGTCGCGCGCCGTGAACACCGTACTGAAGTGGTCGATCATCCGGCGGAAGAGGAAGGGCCGCCAGCGCTCCAGCTCGGGGTGTGCGTCCAGGTAGGCGAAGACCCGGTCGTACTGGTCGAAGATCTCGAAGTGCCTGGGCCCGGGGGAGCAGGTGATCGCTCCCTGCCTGCGCTGCCGGTACCGCACGCAGACCCTGTCGAGCACCGCGATCGACTCCGCGGTCACCAGCACCGGATAGGTCCAGGAGACGTCCTCGTAGTAGCCGGGAGCGAAGGTGAAGTCCGCACGCTCCAGGAACTCACGGCGGTACGCCTTGTTCCAGACGACGTGCAGCACCCTCAGCAGGCCCGGCCTGTCGTCCAGGGTGAAGGCCGCCGGACCCTCCTCTCCGAGCCGGGCCGTGGCAGGGCTGGGGGCCGTCCTGCCGGTGCAGTGCGACCGTACGTAGTCGTAGACCAGGACGTCCGGGCTGTCGGTGTTCTTGAGCCGGTCGGAGATCGCGTGCAGCGCGTCGGGGGCGAGGCAGTCGTCGCCGTCCAGGAAGATCACGTACTCGCCGGTGGCGCGTGCGAGCCCGGCGTTGCGGGCCCGGCCGAGACCTGTGTTCTCCGTCAGATGGATGGCGTGCACCCGCGGATCGCGGGCCGCGAACTCGTCGATGATCGTTCCACTGCCGTCCGGTGAGCAGTCGTCGACGGCGATCAGCTCAAGATCGGTGAAGGGCTGCTCCAAGACAGATTCAAGGCATTCGTGCAGATATGCCTGCACCATGTAGGCGGGGACAATCACACTGAACCGTGACAATGCGCATCCATGGGTCGACAGCGGCGTATTGCGCGAAAACGACCGATAGCGGAAAGAGTTACGCCCGATATGGCATACGAGGGACGCCTGGGCGATCAGGGGGTGTCGGCCGACACTGCCGCGAGTGGAACGACCGGGGCGACGACACTGATCGCGGCGCCTGACGCTCCGACACTCCCCGCCGGACGAACCGCGCACTTCCCGCCCCGTCCGGGCGGGGATAGTCTCACCAGGGGGTGCCCATGCCGGATCAGCAGCTCCTTGCCGGGACCTTCGCCGAGCCGGCGGACAACCTGGTCGCCGACATCGACCCGATCGGCTTCTCTCCTCTGCCGACCGACTGATGCGCGGGGCTGCTCGGCGCGAACGCCGGGGCACCGACGTCTGATGGAGCGGGCCTTCACCGAGCTGCGCGACGACGCCCGCTCCCACCGCCGCCGCCCCCAGCTCAAAGGTCCGGCGACCGCCCCCACCCGGCCGACACGACGCACAGGAAAGTGGCACAAGATGTACGACCAGACACGCGCCCAGCAGCCGTCGGACCAACCCCCCGGCCCTGCTGAACGCCGCGCCCCGGGCCCAGAGACGCTGCTCCCCTCGGACGAACGAGACCGGCTCGCCCAGCGACTCCAAGAGGCCCTCAACAACTTCGCCGGCAGCCCGCTCAAGGCGTTGGAAGAGGCCGAGGTCATCTTCGACGAAGCCACCGCCCAGCTCACGAGCGCTCTCGCGGAACGACGGCGTGCCCTCCACGAGGGCTGGCAGAACCATGACCCCGAAGCGCAGTCCAACGAACTCCGCCATGCGATGAGGCAGTACCGAGAGATCACACAGCGGCTGCTGCGCACCTGAGCAGAGCTCGCTGATCACCGCCCAGTCGGCGGCTCCCAGGCTCTCGATGAGCCGCCGACGCCTGCGGTAATGGTCGTTCAGCCCCGGCGGACCGCACGGCGGAACGAGTTCCGCAGGAGGCGGACCACACAGGCCTGGCCGACCGTGGCGCGCCTTGGGCTCGGCCATTCGGCGCTCAACGAGGCTTCGTGCCGTGTGGCGGTCAAGACCGGTTTCGTACGGGACGGCGTCCGCCCCCTCGGAAATGGAAGAACGCTTGAGGGGGGCTGGAGAATCAGTCAGGTAATTCCTGTGCGGGCCATCGGTCAAGTGCGTTGCGGGCAAGCGTGGTTGATGCTGGCTCCGGCCACCTATTACGCATTACGGGGAAATACCGCGGCCCGAACGCGGATTGAGCGGAGCCGGCCATGTCCCGGTGCCATTTCCCGGGTGCCGCCGCCGGTCCGTACCGCGGTGTGCTGCTGGCCGACACAGAGAGACAGGTGAACATGAGTAAGCACATCGCCTTCTTCAACTTCCCGGCCTTCGGCCACATCAACCCGAACCTGGGGGTCGTCCAGGAGCTGGTCGGGCGCGGTCACCGGGTCACCTGCACCGCCACCGACCACTTCGCCCCGGCCATCGAGGCGTGCGGCGCCGAACCGGTCCGCTACACCTCGGTGTTCGGCGACTACTACACGAGCCCGTTCACCGCGGAGACCGTCAAGGGCGAGGGGATGCGCAGCTTCCGCGAGGCGACCACCCTCGCGGAGGCGGTCGAGGACTTCTACGCCAAGGACCTCCCCGACGTCGTCGTGTACGACTTCATGGCCTGGGGCGCCCGCTTCTTCGCCGCGAAGCACGACCTGCCGGCGGTCCGGCTGTTCCCGTCGTACGGCGCCAACGAGGCCTTCGCGATCCACGAGAAGTTCCCGATGGCCGAGATGAGCGACCCGCAGGTGAGGGACATGCTCACGGAGCTGGAGGCGCACCTGCCGAGCACCGGCCTGCCCGGGACGACCGCGATGGAGTTCCTCACCAAGATCGAGGACCTCGGCATCGTCTTCCTGCCGCGGGAGTTCCACTACGACGGCGACTCGTTCGACGAGCGGTTCGTCTTCGCCGGGCCCTGTCTGGGCGACCGGTCCGCCTTCCAGGGCTCCTGGCAGCCTTCGGGAGACGGGGACCGGCCGGTGCTGCTGATCTCCCTGGGCACCGCCGCCACCGGCCGGCCGGAGTTCTTCCCGATGGCCGTGGAGGCCTTCAAGGACTCCGAGTGGGAGGTCGTCATGGCGGTCGGCGACCACGTCGACCCGGCCGAACTCGGTGAACTGCCCAGCCACTTCCACGTCTCCCGGCGCGTGCCGCAGCTCGACGTGCTGGGCCACGCGAGCCTGTTCATCACCCACGGCGGCATGAACAGCACCATGGAGTCCCTCCACAACGGCGTGCCCATGGTCGTCGTCCCCCAGATGAACGAGCAGCGGGCCAACGGCCTGCGCGTCGAGGAACTGGGCCTCGGCAGGCTGCTGCCCGCCGCCGACACCACCGTGGAGAGCCTGCGCAAGTACGCCGCCGAGGTCCACGCGGACCAGAGCGTCAAGGACCGGGTGACGGCCCTGCAGAGCAGGATGCACGAGGTCGAAGGACCGGCCGTCGCGGCCGACGCGATCGAGGGGTTCCTGGCCTCCGGCCGCTGACCCCCTCCAGCCGATGTGTTTTTTATTGCGGCGCAATGGAAAATGTGTGGCACGGAAGGGAAGCACTGAAGGGAAGCACTGAAGGGAAGTGCGGAAGCGCGGAAGCGCTGAATCGGGGCTCGAATGCCACCTCGTCAGACTTTCCCGTCTGTGACACGCTGACTTCGCTGTTGCATATGCCGAGGAGGTTCGCATGACCGATGTCCCGCAGAACAGTGCCGACGACGACAACGACGCCAAGCGAAAGTTCCGGGAGGCGCTCGCGCGCAAGGACCGGAGCGGAGCGTCCCGAGAGGCGCGCGAGGACTCCAGGCTGCGCGCGAAGGGCGGCAGCAGCCCGGCCGGCGGCAAGCGGCAGTTCCGCCGCAAGACGGGCTGACCGGCGTGTGAGCGTACGGACAAGGGCTGTTGCCTCCCGGCCGGGGGCAACCACCCCTTGTCCGTACGCCCGTTGGAGGATCAAGGCCCTTCCACGGAACGTGGCCGTCACGTCGACCATTGGTCCAGCGGTCCTCGACCGGTCGCCGTGAGAGTCGGAAGCACGTGCGAAGCAGGGTTCTGGAGGTGCCGGATGAGACAGCTCGCGGCTCGTCGCATGCGACTGATGTGGGTGCGCCTGCGTTCCCGGCGGAGCCCCTGAGTACTCCGCACGCAACCGACCTCACTCCTCTGGAGAGCCATGTCCCGTCATCTGTTTACGTCGGAGTCCGTGACCGAGGGCCACCCCGACAAGATCGCCGACCAGATCAGCGACGCCGTACTCGACGCGCTCCTGCGCCAGGACCCCGCCTCCCGGGTTGCCGTGGAGACCCTGATCACGACCGGCCAGGTGCACCTCGCCGGTGAGGTGACCACGTCCGCGTACGCCGACATCCCCGCCCTCGTGCGCGAGACGATCCTGTCCATCGGCTACGACTCGTCGGCGAAGGGCTTCGACGGCGCGTCGTGCGGCGTGTCGGTGTCCATCGGTGCACAGTCCCCGGACATCGCGCAGGGCGTCGACACCGCGTACGAGAAGCGCGTCGAGGGCGATGACGACGAGCTCGACAAGCAGGGCGCGGGCGACCAGGGCCTGATGTTCGGTTACGCGTGCGACGAGACGCCGGAGCTGATGCCGCTCCCGATCCACCTCGCGCACCGGCTGTCCCGCCGCCTCACCGAAGTCCGCAAGAACGGGACCATCCCGTACCTGCGCCCGGACGGCAAGACCCAGGTCACCATCGAGTACCAGGACGGCCGCCCGGCCCGGCTCGACACGGTCGTCGTCTCCTCGCAGCACGCACCGGACATCGACCTCGACTCGCTGCTCACCCCGGACGTCCGCGAGGATGTCGTGGAGCACGTGCTGGCCGAACTCGCCGACAGCGGCGTCAAGTTGGAGACCGAGGGATACCGCCTCCTGGTGAACCCGACCGGCCGCTTCGAGATCGGCGGCCCGATGGGCGACGCGGGTCTCACCGGCCGCAAGATCATCATCGATACGTACGGTGGCATGGCCCGCCACGGTGGCGGCGCCTTCTCGGGCAAGGACCCGTCCAAGGTCGACCGCAGCGCCGCGTACGCGATGCGCTGGGTCGCCAAGAACGTCGTGGCCGCGGGCCTGGCCGCGCGCTGCGAGGTCCAGGTCGCGTACGCGATCGGCAAGGCCGAGCCGGTCGGTCTCTTCGTCGAGACCTTCGGCACCGCCACCGTCGACCCGGCCCGCATCGACCGGGCCATCGCCGAGGTCTTCGACCTCCGCCCGGCCGCGATCATCCGCGACCTGGACCTGCTGCGCCCGATCTACGCGCAGACCGCCGCGTACGGTCACTTCGGCCGGGAGCTGCCCGACTTCACGTGGGAGCGCACCGACCGCGCCGAGCAGCTGAAGGCCGCCGCCGGTCGCTGAGCAACCGCGGGCCCCAGCCGGCCTGTGACCCGGGCCCGCGCGACCGGGCCCGCGCGGTTCGGGATTAGCCTGTGGCCGGTCCTGTGGCCGGGCCCGCGCAGCTCGGGATTAGCCTGTGGCCGGTCCTGTGGCCGGGCCCGCGCAGCTCGGGACTGGCCTGTGACCGGTCCCGCGACCGGCCCGCGCCACCCGGGGCTGGCCTGCGACCGGCAGCACCCGCGACTGGCCTGCGCCTGCCCCGCGGCCGATCCGCGGCCGATCCGCGGCCGATCCGCGACCGACCCGCGGCCTGCCCGCAGCCGCACCGCGTGCCGATGTCCGTACCCCCTCCGAGGAGATCCTGACGTGCGTATCGCTGTCACCGGTTCCATCGCCACCGACCACCTCATGGTCTTTCCCGGCCGGTTCGCGGATCAGCTGATCCCGGACCAGCTGGCCCACCTCTCGCTCTCCTTCCTGGTCGACGAGCTGGAGGTGCGTCGGGGCGGGGTCGCGGCCAATATCGCCTTCGGGCTCGGCAGCCTCGGTCTCTCGCCGCTGCTGGTCGGGGCCGTGGGCAGCGACTTCGCCGAGTACGAGATGTGGCTCAAGGAACACGGTGTCGACACCGGCCCCGTGCACGTCTCCACGGACCGGCAGACCGCCCGGTTCATGTGCATTACCGATGAGGACGCCAACCAGATCGCCTCGTTCTACGCGGGCGCCATGCAGGAGGCCGCCGACATCGACCTCCGCCGGCTGGCCGCCCCCGGCGCAGCCCCGGCCGATCTGGTCCTGGTCTGCCCGAACGACCCGGCGGCGATGCTCCGCCACACCGCCCAGTGCCGGGAGCTGGGCCTGCCCTTCGCCGCCGACCCCTCGCAGCAACTGGCCCGCCTGGACGGCCCGCAGGTCCGGGAGCTGGTGGACGGCGCACGCTGGCTGTTCACCAACGAGTACGAAGCCGCCCTGCTCCTTGAACGCACCGGCTGGGACCGCGCGACGGTCCTGGAGAAGGTGGGCGCCTGGATCACCACCCGAGGCGGGGAAGGGGTACGGATCGACCGGCGCGGCCACGACCCGCTGACCGTCGAGGCGGTTCCCGGCCTGCCCGTCACCGACCCGACGGGCGTCGGCGACGCCTTCCGCGCCGGCTTCCTGGCGGCCACCGGCCGCGGCCTGGCACTGCGGTCGGCAGCGCAACTGGGTTGCGTCCTGGCGGCACAGACACTGGGAGCGGTGGGCTCACAGTCCTACCGCGCCGACCCGCAGGAACTGCTGGCGACGGCGACCCGCGCGTACGGCGAGGACGCGGCACAACTGCTCGCCACCGCTCTGACAGACCAGCCCAACTCGGCCTGACAGAAGCCCTGTTGAAGCAAATGGTCAATGGCTAATGGCCCCCGCCCAGGCTCCCGCTCCCGCCCCCGCTCACGCCGGCCGGCGCGAGCGGGGCCCTTGGGTACCGCCGGGCAGTGCCTCTGCCACCGGGCCCGCCGCCCAGCCGCCCAGCCTCCCACCTCCCGCCTCCCGCCTCCCGCGCTTGACCTTGACACAGTGACAAGGTCTTCACTGCGTCAAGGAGGTGGTCCGGATGACCATGGTGAATCAGGACACGAAGACATCGCGGGCTCTCCAGAGCCTGGAGGACAGCCGTTCGTCGGTACGGCTGCGGGCAGCGCTGGCGGTAGGCACGGCCCCCGACCCGCGGTATGCCGGCAAGCTCATCGAGCGCTGCGCGGTCGAGCCCGACTTCTCCGTACGAGAAATGCTGACCTGGGCGCTCCTGCGCCACGCGGCGTCAGGGACGGCCCCGGAACTCATCCCCGGGCTGCTCAAGGAAGTCCACTCGGAGCGTCCGCAGGCACGGAGCCAGGCGCTGCACACGCTGTCCAAGATCGGGGACCGGCAGGCCTGGTCGGTGATCACCCCGGAGCTGCTGACCGACGCCGACGACGAGGTGGCGCGGAGCGCGTGGCGGGCAGCGGTCGTGCTCGTACCCGAGGGGGAGGAGCGCGACCTTGCCGTGGCGCTGTCGTACCAACTCGGGCGCGGCGGGCGGGAGTTGCAGCTGAGCCTCAGCCGGGCGCTGATCGCACTCGGCGAGGTGATGGTGCCGACCCTGCGCGCGGCGACGGCGAACCCCGACCCCCGGGTGCGCACCCACGCGCTCGCCACGCAGCGGCTGCTGCGCGACCCGGACGCCGGATTCGAGTGCGCGATCGAGGAGGCGAAGCGCGTCGTGGCCCTCGGCCCGAACGACCCGGGGGAGGGGCAGTGCTGATCGGTGAGGTGGCACGGCAGTCCGGCGTCAGCGCCCGCATGCTCAGGCACTACGAATCGCTCGGCCTGGTGCGCCCGACGGGCCGTACCGGCGGCGGCTACCGCGAGTACTCCGGCGAGGACATCCGGCGGATCTTCCACGTCGAATGCCTGCGGTCGCTGGGCCTTTCGCTGAGCGAAGTCGGGCGCGCGCTCGACGACCCCGGCTTCACGCCCTCCAAACTCGTCGACGACCTCGTCCGCCAGACACGCGAACGCATCGCGAGCGAGACGCAGTTGCTCACCCGGCTCCGTCGGATCGGTGCCGCGGAGCCCGCCGGCTGGGAGGACGTCCTCCAGGTCGTCACCCTCCTCCAGGCGCTGGGGTCACCGAGCGCAGGGAAGCGCCAGCGCGCGGCCCTGTCCTCGGCCGGAGAGGCCCCGATGCCGGTGGAGGCACTGGTCGAAGCGGCGCTGAGCGAGACGGACCCGAACGTCGCCGGAGCCCTCCGATGGGCCCTGGCCCAGTCGGGCGACGACACCCCGGCACTGCTGGCCGAGGGCCTCACCTCACCCGCGGCCGAGGTGCGCAAACGTGCCGTCCAGTCCCTCGCCGAGATCCCGGACGATGCGGCGACGGCACTGCTGCAGGACGCCCTCGCGAACCCCGACACCGTGGTCCGCAGGTATGCGGCCCTGGCGCTCGGGGCACGTGGCGTGGCCGACGCGGTCCCGACACTGATCGACATGGTCGCCGAGGGCACGAACGACGTAGATGCGGCCGACGCACTGGGCGCCCTGGCGGGCAGCCCCGCTTTGGCGGACCGGATCGCCGCCGGACTCGTCGACCGCCTGGCTGCCGGCACCGCCGCCGAATCGTCCACCCGCCGACGGCTGACCCAGGCGCTCGCGGACATCCCGGGAAGCACGGCGGCAGGTGCCCTCGCGGAGCTGTCCCATGACGAGGACCGCGCCGTTGCGCATACTGCGGCCTACGTTCTCGGGGTACGTACCGCACGCCCGGGCCGGTGACCTGGAGCGGAAGAGCCCGCCACGTACCAGATGGCACTACGCGGCACGCAATAGGAGCCACCAAGGCTTGTGGATGGCACCAACCTCGTGCCATTGTGGCGCCATGAACGTGACCTCGTACGCGAGCGCACCGGGGCTGCCCGGCTGCAGCGGACCGGTTTGCTGCACATGGCCCGGCTGAACTCGCAGCCGCAATAGGTGACTTGGACACCGTTTCAGATCCCCCTCCGGCCCCGGAGAACCCGTACAAGGACACGGAGAATCCCTGGCCACCCAGCAACTCCAGCCGCCACGAAAGGAATTCCGATGAGCCAGCCGAGCCGGCCGACCCAGCCCAGCCACCCGCTTCCCGCCCCGAACGGCCTCCCCAGGGAGCGTGACGCCGGCCCCTTCGACCCGCCCAGCCAGATCACCCGCCTGCGCGAGACCCGCCCCGTCAGCCCCCTGGTCTTCCCCGACGGCCACGAGGGCTGGCTCGTCACCGGCTACGAAGCGGTCCGCCGGCTCATGGCCGACAACCGGTTCAGCTCCCGCCAGGACATCGGCATTCTCCACCTGCCGTACGAGATCCCCGGCATGCCCACCATCACCGAACCGTCCCCGCAGACGCCGGGCGTGTTCATCGCCATGGACCCGCCGGACCACACCCGGCTGCGGCGCAAGCTCACCGGCTCGTTCACCGTCAAACGGATGAAGCAGCTCGAAGAGAGCATCAGCGCCATCGCCGAACGGCAACTGGACGAGATGGCGCGCCTGACCCCGCCGGTCGACCTGGTCAAGGAGTTCGCGCTGCCGGTGCCGTCCCTGGTGATCTGCGAACTGCTCGGAGTCCCCTACGAGGACCGGGACAACTTCCAGGTCAATTCCGCCAAGATTCTGAACAAGGAGCTGCCCTTCGACGAGCAGATGGCCGCCTTCGGCAGCCTGACCGGCTACCTGGCCGAACTCGTCACCGGCAAACGCGCCGAGCCCGCCGACGACATACTCTCCGACCTGGCCCGCGACGACGACCTCTCCATCGAAGAGCTCACCGGCATCGCCTTCCTGCTCCTGCTCGCCGGCCACGAGACGACTGCCAACATGCTGGGCCTGGGCACCTTCGCGCTCCTGGAACACCCCGAGCAGCTCGCCGAACTCCGCGCCGCCCCGGACCTGTTGCCCGGCGCGATCGAGGAACTCATGCGCTATCTCTCCGTCGTCGACATCAACTTCCGCTACGCCACCGAGGACCTCGAACTCGGCGGCGAGACGATCCCCGAAGGATCGACCGTCCTCGTCTCCCTCCTCGCCGCCAACCGCGACCCCCTGCGCTTCGACGACCCCGACACCCTGGACATCCACCGCAACGCCCGCGGCCAACTGTCCTTCGGCCACGGCGTCCACCAGTGCCTCGGCCAGCAACTCGCCCGCATCGAAATGCGCGCCGGCTTCGAAGGCCTACTCCGCCGCTTCCCGACCCTCAAGCTCGCCATCCCCGCCGAAGAGGTAAAACTCAGGACCAACATGAACATCTACGGCGTCCACGAACTCCCGGTCACCTGGACCCAGTTGCCCAACTAGAACCACCGCCGCCCGAGCGCCTCACCTGCTCCGGCTGCCTGGTCACCCCCGCGTCCCGCAGCGCGCGGAAGCGGTGAGTGAGGGAGGACTTCGGTGACCCTGGCTGAACCTTCCCCTTGATCGTGGACACCTGGAGACTGGGACCTGAGGTTCCAGAGGAAGTAGCACCAGGTGGGAAGCAAGTACATGAAGCGGTACACCGAAGAGTTCAAGCGGGACGCGATCGCACTTGTCGACTACTCGGGCAAGACGGTCACGGCGGCCGCCCGGGAGCTCGGCATCAGTTCCGAGTCCCTGCGCGGCTGGTACCGCAAGGCGAAGGCGGGCCGGGACGGGGGCACTCCCGGCGACTTGAGCAGTGCCGAGCGCGAGGAGCTCAAGCGGCTGCGGCGGGAGAACCGTGAACAGCTGCAGACGATCGAGATCCTGAAAAGAGCGACCGCCTTCTTCGTGAAGGAGAACGACCGGTGAGCGACTTGTGCCGGTTCATCCATGCGGAGAAGGCGAACTACCCGATCGTTCTGCTGTGCCGGGTGCTGCACGTCGCCCGCTCCTCCTCCTACGCCTGGCGCGAGGGCGAAGCCGCCCGCCAGGCCCGGCAGGCCGCCGACGAGGCGCTCGCGCACGAGATCACGGTGCTGCACATCGCCTCCCGCCGTACCTACGGTGTCCCGCGCATCCACGCCGAACTGCGGCGTCCGGGGCAGCGGGTGAACCGCGGGCGCGTCGCCCGCGTGATGCGCGAGCGCGGCATCCAAGGCTTCACCCGGCGAGGGCGCCGCTCGCTGGCCCGGCCGGACCGGAAGGCGAAGCCGGCCCCCGACCTGATCGGCCGCGACTTCCGCGCCGAGCGGCCCGGGACCAAGCTGGTCGGCGACCTCACCTACCTGCCCCCCGCCGAGGGCCGGCTCTACCTCGCCTGCCGGCTGGTCCGGCCGGGTGCGGGGGCGTCCAGCTCCGGTGCGGGGCACCTCCAGGGCTTGCATGAGCGGGATGAACATCGGACTGTCCGCGCGCTGACCGGGAGAGGTCAGCCAGACCAGAGGCCGGCAGCGGTCGTCGGCCGGCAGGTGGACCTTGGTGGTCAGTCCGCCCCGGGAGCGTCCCAGGGCCTCACGTCCGTCTTCGTCCACACGGATGCCGCCCCTTTTTCCGGATGGTCGGCCGGGGAAGCATGCCGGGCTCCTGCCGCGTGCTGGTGGGCCCGGCACGTCGTCGAGTCGGCGTTCACCGCCCACTCGCCGCCCGCATCCGGCGCGGTGGCGTCGGCTCCGGTCTGCAGGGCTCGCAGGATCTTTAACCAGGTGCCGTCGGCCGACCAGTGGCGGTGCCGCTCGTAGACGGTCTGCCAGTTTCCGTAACGTTCAGGCAGGTCACGCCAGGGAATCCCGGTCCGTGTCCGGTAGAACACACCGTTGACCACCGTGCGGTGATCGGCCCACCGCCCGCCGGTTTCCGGCAGGAGCGGAGCTATCCGGTCCCACTGAGCATTTGTCAGTTCATGCCGACGCACCATGACCGGCTCCTGCCCGGAACAGCGGTAGATCCACCCACCGTCCGAACAAGAGCCATCAGACACTGCCTAGGCGGCCGAACGCTACGGCTATCAGGGGTTGTTCAGAAGTTGTTTGGGAGACTCAGCCAAGTGGGGCAGCCCCTGTTCACCCTCGTGTGGGGTCCTGGTCTCCGACCTCGTCCGGGAGGTCAAGCAGCCCCGTTCAGGGGGCAGGGGTGCCGGGTTCGGCGCAGGTCAGTGGACGTTGAGCGGGATGCGGTGTGGCCTGGCGGCATTGCCGCAGAGCGCTGGAGCGCGGCAGGACACTACAACTTCAAGCCATCTGACGGGAGTTGTCGGGGGAGGCGGTTAAAGGACCAAGCTCAGTGGGGACAATCTGAGGAGAGTTGGTTGCCAACTTGGCCGACTCGGCTGCCGTTTTCCTCATCAGCCCAGGTGAGCGCGGCGCAGCTGTAGAGCAGTTCATCCAGTGGAGTTCGGGCCCGTGGGCGTCATCGGCTTCCTGTTCCTGACGGGTTGTAGCAGCAACCCGAGGACGGAACGGCCCCTTCGCATACGTGCGGTGGGGCCATTCGTCGTGTCCTGCTGTGCGTCCTTCTCCGTAGGAGCGGCTCGGGCGCGGGGCGTAGCCGCAAGTTAGTGCCGTCCACGGCGTTCTGCGGAAACCCGTGATGGGCATGGCATAGGGCAAGCCGCCGGAAACAGGCCCGCAGCTGCTACTGCGGGCTTCGTTGTATCCCGTCTCACCTGGGCTTATGAGTGAGGAGAACTGTCATGCGACGTCTACGTCTGACTGAAGGTGCCCGGCCCGAACCGCCGGGAGACAGGCCCTCGTTTGTCGCGCCGCTGCCCGGCTCGAACGCGATAGCCGTCGTCCTCATTGTGATCTGCACCCTCGCGGGAGCCATCGCGATCCTGCTCGTGCTGCCCGCCGGAATCGGCGTTCTCGGCGCAGCCACCACCATTGCTGGCACCGGCTTCGCCCTCGCCGCCAAGATCGGAGTCCCTCACGGCCGGTAGCCACGCCCCACGGAGTCTTCTGACAACCCGTAGCTGTCAGGCGGGGTGGCAACCCGGGTTGCCACCCCGCCGGTCCGCTGGATCCGGCAGGTGCTGTCAGCAGGCGGCCGGGCCGCCCCCGAGTGTGCGGCGCCCAACCGGCCGGGGCGCGGGCACGGCGGCCGGGGTTGTCGTCGGGGAGGCGTTCGGCGGCGAGGGGGGCGCGGTGCTGCGTCTCCCGCGAACACGTGGAAAGTCGTCGGTGGCACCGGAGAGGCGGGGGAGCTCACGGAGACCCGCACCACGCCGTTCACGGTGAGCGTCGGTCAACTTCAGGTCCTCAACTGAGCCGTGGGCAAGTCTGATCAGCGCCTGATTCCTCCCTGCGCTCTCCCGAGGGTCTCCCTCCTGTTCCCCCTGCGGTGGCATTTCCTACCGTATGCGGTGTTTCCACAGGTCAGCCTATGTGTCAAGGGGCTAGTAGCGCCTCGAAAACACTCGAGTTCCCGGCCCGGGGCGACCGCAGGCGCGACGGGGACGGGATGGCACGGCGGTACAAGTCGACGGAGAAGACGCGGGCGATGTGTCTGGCGGCGCTCGGCGTGGTGAAGGTGGCGACCCCGGCGCAGATCCGGGCGCTGACGGCGCCGGGGCACAAGGACGCGGCGACGATCCGCGGCGGCCTCAAAGATCTGGAGGACGAGAAGCTGGTCGAGGCGTCCGGCAAGACCTCCCGGCTCACCGATTCCGGGGCACGGATCTACGAGACGCTCTGGACGCTGACCACGGCAGGGCTGGAAGCGGCCGCCGCCGTGCTGGGACGTCCGGTCAAGCAGATGGGCGCGCGGCGAAGAACGCGGTGGCGAGCGGGACGAAGCACGCGTTGAAGGTCACCGAGACCCTGGCCGGGTTCCTCCAGACCCCGCCGAGGCGACGTCCCCGGTCGTCCGCAAACACCAGCCCACCGTCCCGGCCGGGCCGCTCGTGATGCCGCCGGCGGGGCTGGGGCCGGGGCGGCCTGGTCGACGGAGGAGGTGCTGCCCACGGGCGGCACGTTCGCGGCACCTGCCCGGGGCAGCGTGCGCGCCGACCTCGTGTACAGCGCGGTGGGCCAGGACGTGCCCGTGCTGGAAGTCGACAACGGCACCGAAGGCCCGCCGATCCTCGCGGACAAGCTGCGCCGCTATCAGGAGTTCTCGCCCGGCGGGTGACCGTGAGCGGGAAGGGGACTGCGGGGCAGCAGGACAGGCTGCTGTGGCAGTCGGTGTGGCCCGAGACCGGCCGCGAGGGGCACCCGCCCGTCGCCCTCGTCTTCACCAAGCCCCATGGGCGATGAGCCGATGCGTGAGCGGATGGACGAGATCGCCCGCCTGTCGAGCGCGTACTGGGGCGGGACCTGGCACGGCGACTACCACCAGGGGCAGGAGCGGGACGGCTACCGCGACTATGACCGTGCGGTGCCCGTCCTGGCCACCACACTGCCCCGTCTGGCCGCCCAGGAGCCGCACGGGCCTCTGATGGCGGTACGGCCACCGGCGAGGGGAGACGCCCGCTGACGCCCTCGGCAACTTCGCCGACTACCGCGCCTACTCTGTACGCGACACCGCCCGCCGTGCCGCCGAAGAAGCGAGCCGCCAGCGCGAGCAGGCGGAACGGGAAGCCGAGCGCGCCCGCCGCGAAGCCTCCGCTGGACCTGCCCCGGGTGCGGGCACCTTGCCGAGCCCGGCCCCGCTCTCACCCAGGGCGGCCTCTGCAGGCCCTGCACCCGCGCCCGGGCCCTCGCAGCGAAGGAGCGCGCCGAAGAAGAGGCCCGGCGGGAGGCCGACCGCCGGTCCAGCCGCTTCTTCGGTCGGCGTAAATGAGGACGTACGCCGACACGCGGGGGAGTGAGCAATCGGGCCTGGCGGTGGTAGGTGCACACGGATTCCACGCTTTTGACGCGAAACAGGAATCACCAGGTCAGAGTGCCCAGAATGGTACCGAAGCGGGTTCGGGTTCGTCCGGGCCCGCCGAACCTAGGGTCGGGCGCAAACGCACGACTGATACGGCCTTACACGATCAACGCTCGATGTGATCCCGCGTTCTGATCTCGCTTCGGCGCTGCGCCGGGCCACGCTGCCACTCCTGCCACAGTTCCTTGCGGTCGCGGGTCTGCGGCCACACGTGACGCGCCTGCAAGCCCTCTATGCACCAGTAACAAATGGCTTACGCCTCACGCCCACAGCATTCACCTCAACGGGTCACGCGATTTTCCCCCGGGCCTGAGCGCGGAGACGCTAAGAGCGATCCCCCTCACCTGTAGGAGGAAATCGTGCGTATCCGTATCGCACTCGCCACCACGGTTCTGGCCGCCGCCACCGTGATAGGCGCCGCCGGCGCCGCAGCCGCCGACCCGCCGCCACCGCCGACCGGCGTGGCCGAGGACCCGCCGGGAGTCCTGTCCGGCGACGTCGTCGAGATTCCCATCAACGCCCCGGCCAACGTCTGCGAGGACACCATCGACATCATCGGGCTGCTCAACCCGGCTTCCAACAACAACTGCCGCACGGCCTGACCAAACCCGCGCGCCGCTTGGCGACTGCGCCCCGGAACCGCACTCTGGTCCCGGGGCGCAGTCGCACGGCACCCCCTCTTCCTGAAGACCCGCCCCCGTGCTCTACTCCCGGGTGCCGCGAGCTGAAGGGAGGCGAAGACGTTGAACAGGTTTGACTGATCTGAGTGTTGCCCGGCCTGGTGGCTGGGAGCCGGGGGCGTTCAACGAGGCCTGGTTCGAGGCGACGGACCTGATCACCGCGCTCAGCACACTCGACTGATGCTCGTCGTTGGTGTTTCAGCGGTTGGGTGTTCTGTTTTCAGTGATGGTTTGGTGTGTGTGGTTTGAGGGTTGGCTGGGTGCGCTGAATCCGGGAGCCGGATTGGTGCTGAAAGCTGGCGCTGAATTCTGGTGAAGGTCGGGGGGGGGGGGGCGTGTAGCGGGTGCCCTGACTAGCCGGGGGCGTGTCTTTTTCTGGCGTCGTCGTAATTCTTGAACTGCGGTTTCCTGAGAGTGAGTTGGGGAGTTTCGATCCCTCTTTTGGTCGGTGAAGAGATTTCTTTTCGCAGACCCTCACCCGGAGGTGGCTAATTATCCCAGAGCCTACCCGCCTTAGAGAATTGACGCACATACGTGGAAGAAGCCGTCACGAGGGGGCCCGCCCTTACTACGGCGAGACTTCAAAACCTCCGCAGCAGGGTGACAGCCCACCCCAACTCCCCACTCCCAGGCACGCACAGGCTGGACCACTTTGCAGAACCCAACCCTTGACTTACCGTCAGCCGGCACACCGATCAACCTGGCCCCGTATCTAGCTCAAGGCCACTGCGGAGCAGGGGCCGTTGGCCGGATCGCGGAGCGATCCGAGCCCGCCGACGACGAAGTCGACGGCGAGGGCCACGGAGTGGCCCGGATTCGTGCGGCGAAGCCGCCGGATCACCGCGCGGAGCGCGGTGCGTCTTCCGCCGCGTAGCGGCGGCGCGTCGTGTCTGCGGAGCAGACCGCGCGCCGAGACGATGAGGTCCGGCTTGAGTGCGGCGATGGCCTCCAGGTTCGGGGAGGCGATCGGACCGACGTC
>NZ_JBEZKB010000044.1:0-54472 GCF_040651475.1 Streptomyces sp. NPDC048442 | reverse complement strand
TATTCCCGCCCCCTTTCCCCCCGCCCCCATCCGGCGGGGGCCCCCCCCCCCCGTGACGGGGGTGCGGGCCACCGGCCTTTGTCTGCTGCTCAGTGCGCGGTGGGGACGAACGAAGCGAACTCCGCCGCCAGTTCCGCGTGCACCCGTGCCTTGAGCTGCGTGCCCTCCGGGGTGTGCTCCTCGGAGATCACCTCGCCTTCGGCATGCGCCCGCGAGACCAGTGCGCCCTGGATGTACGGCACGAGTGCCTCGATCTCGACCGAGGGGCGCGGCAGTTCGCGGTCGATGAGCTCCAGGAGCTCGTCGATTCCCTGACCCGAACGGGCCGAGACCGCGATGGCGTGCTTCTCGATGCGCAGCAGCCGCTGGAGGACGACCGGGTCCGCCGCGTCCGCCTTGTTGATCACGACGATCTCCGGCACGTCGAGCGCGCCGACGTCACGGATCACCTCGCGCACGGCGGCCAGCTGCTCCTCGGGCGCCGGGTGCGAGCCGTCCACCACGTGCAGGATCAGGTCGGAGTCACCGACCTCCTCCATGGTGGAGCGGAACGCCTCGACGATGTGGTGCGGCAGGTGCCGGACGAATCCGACGGTGTCCGCCAGCGTGTAGAGCCGCCCGCTGGGCGTCTCGGCACGGCGCACGGTCGGGTCGAGGGTGGCGAACAGCGAGTTCTCCACCAGTACGCCGGCGCCCGTGAGGCGGTTGAGCAGCGAGGACTTGCCCGCGTTGGTGTACCCGGCGATGGCGACCGAGGGCACCTTGTTGCGCCTGCGTTCCTGGCGCTTGAGCTCGCGGCCGGTCTTCATCTCCGCGATTTCCCGGCGCATCTTCGCCATCTTCTCGCGGATCCGGCGCCGGTCCGTCTCGATCTTGGTCTCACCGGGACCGCGGGTGGCCATGCCGCCACCGCCGCCGCCACCCATCTGACGGGACAGCGACTGACCCCAGCCGCGCAGTCGCGGCAGCATGTACTGCATCTGCGCGAGTGCGACCTGCGCCTTGCCCTCTCGGGACTTGGCGTGCTGGGCGAAGATGTCGAGGATCAGCGCGGTCCGGTCGACCACCTTGACCTTGACGACGTCTTCGAGATGGATGAGCTGGCCGGGGCTGAGCTCACCGTCACAGACCACGGTGTCGGCGCCCGTCTCCTGGACGATGTCGCGCAGTTCCAAGGCCTTGCCCGAGCCGATGTACGTCGCCGGGTCGGGCTTGTCGCGCCGCTGGACCACGCCGTCGAGCACCAGGGCTCCGGCCGTCTCGGCGAGCGCCGCCAGCTCCGCGAGGGAGTTGTCCGCGTCCTGCGCGGTCCCCGAGGTCCACACACCGACCAGCACGACGCGCTCCAGGCGCAGCTGCCGGTACTCGACTTCGGTGACGTCCTCGAGCTCGGTGGAGAGGCCCGCCACACGTCGCAGCGCGGCACGCTCGGAGCGGTCGAACTGGTCGCCGTCCCGCTCTCCGTCGATCTCGTGGCTCCAGGCGACGTCCTCTTCCATCAGGGCATCGGCCCGCAGGCTGTCTGTGATGTTGTCGTTCGTGGAAGGGGAAGAAGTGGAGGGGGTCATTGGATCCTTAGGTCGTGTGTCGGTGGACTCGTGTGTCCCTGCGGGAAGCCGGAAAGCTTCCGTCGATAGTCACAACGCGTGACGGGCTCGGATGATTCCCCGGGGTTCGCGTGAATTCCCGGGAAAGTTTCCGCCGTCGGGCTGTGCCGTCGACCCGTTGATGGTCGCACGCCACGGCCCAGTCGTCACACGGGTTTATCGGCCTGCGGCGCCCGTGCTCAACGGTGACTCGCCGGCCCCTGGGGCACCGAACTCTTCCAGTCCGAGTGTCCCGGCATCGGCGGGGTCTTCTGCCCGTACAGCCACTTCTGGAGAAACCCGGAAAGGTCGCGTCCGGCACTGTCCGAGGCCAGCTCGACGAAGTCCGCGGTGGTCGCCACCGAGTCCCGGTGCTCGCTCACCCAGCGCCGCTCGACCCTGTCGAACGCCGCCTCGCCGATCTCCTGGCGCAGCGCGTAGAGGACGAGGGCGCTGCCGTCGTACACGACCGGCCGGAAGATGCTGATCTTCTGGCCGGGCCGGGACGGCTTCGGGGCGGCCGGGGCGCCGCCCTCCCGCCGCCACTCGTCGGAACTGCTGTACGCGGCTTTCATGCGCTCCTCAAGAGGGCGCTGCTTCTGTGCGTACAAGGCCTCGTACCAGGTGGCGTGCCCCTCGTTGAGCCACAGGTCGGACCAGGAGCGGGGCGAGACGCTGTTGCCGAACCAGTGGTGCGCCAGCTCGTGCACCATGATCGAGTCGACGTACCACTCCGGGTAGCCGACGCCGGTGAACAGCGACCGTTCGAAAAGCGACAGGGTCTGTGTCTCCAGCTCGAATCCCGTGTTGGCCGCCGCGACGAGCACTCCGTACGTCTCGAAGGGGTAGCGCCCGACGCGTTCCTCCATCCACTCCAGGTGTGCCGGGGTCTTCTTCAGCCACGGCTCCAGCTGCTTCACGTCGGCGGCCGGCACCACGTCCCTGACGGGCAGGCCGTGCGGCCCCGTCCGGTGCAGGACGGCGGACCTGCCGATCGACACCTGGGCGAGCTCGGTCGCCATGGGGTGGCTGGTGCGGTACGTCCAGGACACCGCGTCCTTGGCCGGCCCGGGGGACTTCGCTCCCTTGAGGGCCTTGATCTGTCGCGGCACGGCGGACGGCAGCCCGTTGGCGACGACCGTCTGTCCCTTGGGCGCGGTCACCCGGAAGGTGAAGAAGGCCTTGTCGGAGGGGTGGTCGTTGCACGGGAAGACGCGGTGTGCGGCGTCCGCCTGGTTGGCCATGGCGAGCCCGTCGCCGGTGCGCACCCAACCGCCGTCGGAGGCGTCGCCGCCGGGGTTGCTGGTGTGCCGAACGGTGACAACCGTGCGGCTCCCCTCCTGGACGGCCTGCTCGGGCGTGACGACCAGGTCCTCGCCCGTGACGGCGAACTCCGCACCTGTGCCGTTGACGTCGACCGACTTCACGGTGCCGTGGGCGAAGTCGAGGTTGATGCGCTCCAGCGGCGCCGTCGCCCGCGCTTCGATCCTGGTGACGGCGTCCAGCGGCTTGCTGTGGTCACCGCTGTAGGTGAGCCCGATGTCGTACGAGAGGACGTCGTACCCCGGGTTGCCGAGGTGCGGGAAGAGCGGATCGCCGATGCCGAGGGGTACGGGGGCCGGCAGGACGGCACCGACGAGGGAGACGGAGGCCGAGGCCAGCAGAACGGCACGCAGGCGCCGGAAGGTGAGCAGCATGAACTACCGCTATCAGCGCGCGAGTCCACGCGGGGGGACGGCACGCACCGCACCACCCGAACGAGGGTCGGCCACGCTGTGAATCCGATCCGGACAGCGCGACCGCTTTGTGGCGCCGTCAGGCGGTCGCCGGGTGCTGGGCGCGGCCGACGTCGTACACCCCGGGCACCTCGCGCATCGCCCGCATGAGCGCGGGGAGTCCCGCGGCGTCCGGGAGCTGGAGGGTGTACGTGTGGCGGACGCGCTGCTCGGAGGGCGGTTCGACGGTGGCCGAGACGACTTCTGCCCCGGCCGTCGCGATGGCCTCCGTGAGGTCGGCCAGCAGGTGCGGCCGGCCGAAGGACTCGGCGACCAGGGTCACCCGGCAGTCCGTGGTGTCCTGCCAGCGCACACCGACGGGCTCCCGTCCGAGGGCCCGCATCCGGGCGACGGCGGCACAGCCCTCGCGGTGCACGGTGACGACGCCGCCGCGCACCGCGAAGCCGAGGACCCGGTCGGGCGGGACGGGCGTACAGCATCCGGCCAGGCGCACACTCGCGTCCGGCAGGTCGGTCACGGCGTTCTCCACGACGGGCCGCGAAGCCCCCTCCACGGCCGCAGGGGCGCCGGAGACCGGCGGAGCGACCCCCGGGGCTCCCGCCGTCTCTCCGTCCGGCCTGCCGCGCTTCGGGAGCCCCGCGTCGTGCGCGGTCTCCGGGTCGGCGAGCCAGCCCGCGATCGCGATCCGTGCGGCGGGGGTGCGCGCGTGGTCGAGCCAGTCAGGCGAGGGCCCGGAGGCCGCGTCGTGGGCCAGCAGCAGCTGCACGCTGTCGCCGTCGCACAGCACCGTGCTGAGCGTCGCCAGACGGCCGTTGACGCGCGCACCGATGCAGGCGTGGGCGGCCTCGCCGTACTGCGCGTACGCGGCGTCCACACAGCTCGCGCCGGCGGGCAGCCCGAGCGTGCCGCCGTCGGAGCGGAACACGGTGATCTCCCGGTCCTGCGCGAGATCGGCCCGCAGCGAGGTCCAGAAGGCGTCGGGGTCGGGCGTGGACTCCTGCCACTCCAGGAGCCTCGACAGCCAGCCGGGCCGGGTCGGGTCGACGCGCTCGCCGTCGGGTACGGATTCGGCGGCGTCCGGCTGGGCGTACGGGTTGCCGAGCGCGACGACGCCCGCCTCGGCCACTTTGTGCATCTGGTGCGTACGGATGAGGACTTCGGCGACCGCCCCGTCGCCGCCGGCGACCGCGGTGTGCAGCGACTGGTACAGGTTGAACTTGGGCGAGGCGATGAAGTCCTTGAACTCGGAGATCACCGGGGTGAAGCAGGTGTGCAGCTCGCCGAGGACCGCGTAGCAGTCGGCGTCCTCACCCACCAGTACGAGCAGCCGCCCGAAGTCCGTGCCCCGCAGGTCGCCGCGTTTGCGGGAGACCCGGTGCACGGAGACGGAGTGCCGTGGCCGGACGACGACCTCTGCGGTGATCCCCGCCTCTTTGAGGACGCCGCGGACGTTGTCGGCGATCGGGGCGAGGGGGTCGCCCTGGGCCGCGTTGTTGTCGATCAGCGTGCGGGTGCGGGCGTAGTCGTCGGGCTGGAGGATCGCGAAGACGAGGTCCTCCAGCTCGGTCTTGAGCGCCTGCACCCCGAGCCGTTCGGCGAGCGGGATGAGTACCTCGTGGGTCACCTTGGCGATGCGGACCTGCTTCTCGGGGCGCATCACGCCCAGGGTGCGCATGTTGTGCAGCCGGTCGGCGAGCTTGATCGACATCACGCGTACGTCGTTGCCGGTGGCCACCAGCATCTTCCGGAAGGTCTCCGGTTCGGCGGCGGCCCCGTAGTCGACCTTCTCCAGCTTGGTGACGCCGTCGACGAGGAAGCACACCTCGTCGCCGAACTGCTCGCGCACCTGCTCCAGGGTCACGTCCGTGTCCTCGACGGTGTCGTGGAGGAGGGACGCGGTCAGGGTGGTGGTCTCGGCGCCGAGCTCGGCGAGGATCAGCGTGACGGCCAGCGGGTGTGTGATGTACGGCTCGCCGCTCTTGCGCATCTGTCCGCGGTGCGAGGACTCGGCGAGGACGTAGGCCCGGCTGAGGATCGTCAGGTCGGCTTCCGGATGGTGCGCGCGGTGGGCCTCGGCCACATGGGCGATCGCGTCGGGGGTGCGGCCCCGCGCGGCGGAACCGAGCAGGGCTGCCTTGCCCAGTCGGCGCAGGTCGATCCGGGGACGGCCGCGCCTGCGGCCCTGCGCGGTCCGCTGGAGCGCCGCCGGCTGGGTCAGCGGGCGAAGCTCTGGCGACACACCGTTGGGATTGGTGGCCTCTGCACTCATGGGCACCTCCGGCAGCCTCGACCGGCGGTGGGCGGGTGGCGACTCCCCCTGCCTTCGTACGGGCGTGTCCCGTCGGGGCCGGTGCTTGATGCTACCGAGCCCACCATGCGGTGCTTACCGGGTCCCGCCAGGCGTGAACCGGATCACCCATTCGAGCGAAGGTCTATGCGGTGCTGTTTTCGATGTTTCCGAGCCATGAAGGCTCGATGTGCCCCTCCGCGACGATGACGGCGGGGCCGGTCATCTCGACTGCGCCGTCCGGCCGTTCGGTGATCATGAGGCGTCCGCCGAGGACGTCCACGGTGTACGTCACGGGGGCACCGGTGACGGTGGGGTCGGCCCCGTCACGGCGGGCGGCGGCCACCGCCACGGCGCACGCACCCGTACCGCAGGAGCGTGTTTCGGCGGCGCCGCGCTCGTGGACACGCATCGCAACGTGCCGCGGGCCGCGGTCGACGACGAATTCGACGTTCACCCCCTGCGGGTAGGCGGTGGCGGGGCTGAACGGCGGCGGGGTGTACAGATCCCCGGCGTGCGCCAGGTCCTCGACGAAGGCGACGGCGTGGGGGTTGCCCATGTTGACGTTACGGGCGGGCCAGCTGCGGTCGCCGACGGAGACGGTGACGTCGCCCTCGGGCAGCGCTGCGCGGCCCATCGAGACGGTGACGTCGCCGTTCTTGTCGAGGTGGACGCGCTTGACGCCACCTCGGGTGGCGATGTCGAGGTCACCCTCGTCGACGAGGGCGGCGTGCTGGAGGTAGCGGGCGAAGACGCGTACGCCGTTGCCGCACATCTCGGCGACGGAGCCGTCGGCATTGCGGTAGTCCATGAACCACTCGGCCGTGTCGGCCATCGCGCGCGCGTCGGGGTGCGTGGCGGACCGAACGACGTGCAGCAGCCCGTCGCCGCCGATGCCGGCCCGGCGGTCGCACAGCCGGGACACGACGGATGCGGGCAGGTCGAGGACGTTCTCCGGGTCAGGAACGATCACGAAGTCGTTCTCGGTGCCGTGGCCCTTGAGGAAGGCGATCGGCGCGGGGGCGGCAGATGCGGTGGTCACGCGATCCATCGTAAAGGGAGGGACCGACAACGGATCTTCGGCTGCGGTGCTCACCAAAGCGGTGCGGGAAGGTGCTCGGCGCGACAGTGTCAGCGGAGCCGGGCGACGCGCCAGACAGCGAGGGCGATCAGTACCGCGCACACCGCCGCATAGAGCGCGGCGACCCGCCAGTCCGCTCGTCCGCCGGAGCCACGGGCGGGAAGGCCCGGCCAGGTGTAGCCGACGCGGCGGGCGGCCATCATGCCCCAGCCTGCGGCGCAGCTGCTGATCAGCAGGCCCAGCATGGCGACGACCGCTCCTCCGTCACCGGTCTCGAAGGCCAGGGGGAACGCGAACATCAGCGATCCGAGGGCGGCGAGCATCACGATCGGGGCGAGCTGCCAGATCCGCAGGCGCCGCTGCGGCCGCAGCTCCACCTCGACCTCGGCCTCCGGGTCGGGCAGACCGGGGACTTCTGGAATCTCCGGGACGTCGGGAAGTTCTCCCGGTGCGCCGGGCTGGTCTTCGGGCCCGTCAGGACTCAACCGCTCCGGTTCTTCCTGTGCTCTGTCACGAGGGCCGGCCTCCATCGCCACGCGCCCTCCCCACTCGGACTCCAACTGTCGATCGAAGCTCGATGATGGCACGCGCTCGGGCACCCGAATGACGGGCGGAGCGTCCCGATGCCATCACGTGATCAGGCTGTGACCGCCCGTTCGAGCAACGCCAGCGCCTGGTGCGGGAGTTCCGCACGGTGCTCGGCCGCACCGCTCAGCCAGTGCACCCGGGGGTCGCGGCGGAACCAGGAGTCCTGGCGGCGGGCGAACCGCTTGGTGGCACGCACCGTTTCGGCGCGCGCCTCGTCGTCGGTGCAAGCGCCCGTGAGTGCGGCCAGTACCTGCTGGTATCCCAGGGCCCGCGAGGCGGTGATGCCTTCGCGCAGCCCCAGCTCCGCCAGTGTGCGCACCTCGTCCACCAGGCCGGCGTCCCACATGCGGTCCACGCGCGTGGCGATGCGTTCGTCGAGCTCCGGGCGGGCGACGTCCACGCCGATCTGCACGGTGTCGTACACCGACTCGTGGCCGGGCAGATTGGCCGTGAAGGGGCGTCCGGTGATCTCGATCACTTCGAGGGCACGGACGATGCGGCGGCCGTTGCTGGGGAGGATGGCGCGGCCCGCGTCGGGGTCGGCGGCCGCGAGGCGCAGATGCAGGGCGCCGGGGCCCTGTTCGGCCAGTTCGGCCTCCAGTCGGGCACGTACCACGGGGTCGGTGCCGGGGAACTCCATGACGTCGATGGCGCCCTTGACGTACAGCCCGGAGCCTCCGACGAGGACGGGGGTACGGCCCTCGGCGAGCAGCCGGTCGATCTCCTTGCGGGCGAGCCGCTGGTACTCGGCGACGTTCGCCGTGACGGTGACGTCCCAGATGTCGAGCAGGTGGTGCGGGATACCACCGCGCTCCTCGGGCGTCAGCTTGGCGGTGCCAATATCCATCCCCCGGTAGAGCTGCATGGAGTCGGCGTTGACGACCTCGCCCCCGAAATGCTGGGCAAGGGCTACGCCCAGATCGGACTTTCCGGCCGCGGTCGGTCCGACGACGGCGATGACCCGCGGTGCGGGAGCTGCGCTTCTCACTGACCCAGTCTCGCAAACCTCACGGCCGGTCCCCGAACGAGCGACGTGACGGCACACGCGCGGGGTCGTTTCCTGTTGCGAGGTTCCGCACGCCGGTTTACGGACCGGTGTCCCCGGGCGACGCAATGGGACGCACCGGCAGGACGCGGGATTTCGCCCACACGAGTACGATATGGAGTAGATATGGGCGTTTTTGCAATGTTTCGCCGGAAGTCGAAGGACGCCGCAGAGGTGTCCACCGAGGAGGGCCAGGAGGCCACTCCGACGGCCGACACCAACGGGGAGTCCGTGACCGCCGAAAAGGCGGAGGCTCCGGAACCCTCGAAGGCCGAAGCGACCTCCTCCGACGAAGCCCCTGCTGGGGCGGCGACCACGGAAGCGGACACTCCGGCGGCCGAGGACGCCGAGGAAGCCGCCGCGGGCCTGGAGATCCCCAAGCAGCAGTCCGCGGAGGAAGCAGCGGACAATGAGGTCGGCGAAAGCGTCCGGAAGTAGAACCTCCGGATCCGACAACGAACGAATACGTCCCCACAGGGAAGGTGACCCATGGGCTTCCTGGACAATTTGAAAGCCAAGCTGGCTCCGGCGAAGGAAAAGGCCGCAGACCTCGCGCAACAGCACGGGGGCAAGATCGAGCAGGGCCTCGACAAGGCCGCTCAGGCAGTCGACTCCAAGACCAAGGGCAAGTACAGCACCCAGATCCAGTCCGGGACGGGCAAGGCAAAGGACGCCCTGGACCGTCTCTCCACGAAGGACGACGGCGGCACTGCGCCGCCCCCGCCGCCTGCTTCCTGAAGCTTCCGGCGCGATACGGGAACGGCCGCGGAACCATTTCGGTTCCGCGGCCGTTCCCGTGTTGTCAGCGCACCTTGGAAATTCAACAAGGCAGCAATTCCGGTCCCTTTCCCAGGGCCGGTGGGCCCGTTGCAGGGCCTACAGGGGCCCTTTCCGGGGCCTACAGGGCCCCTTTCCGGGGCCTTCAGGACCAGGCGGCGACGAAGTACCCCACGCCGTACGGAGCACCCTCGTACAGCAGTTGCCCGCCCAGGCCCGTCCCCTCCCCGGCTCCCGCAAGCACCTGCCAGGGGGCGCGGCCGGCGGCCTTCAGCGCGTACGCCAGGTCCTCGTCCAGCGCGAGCAGGGCTGCGGTGTCGGCGGTGCCCAGCGCCCGGACCGCGGCGGCGTCGAAGCCCTCGGCGCGCTCGTCGAGGTAGCCGGGTGCCTTGAGGGTGCGGCAGGCGCTGCCGTCGCCCATCACCAGGAGGGCCACCCGGTCCGCCCTCTTGGCGATCTCGCGGCCCGCTTCCGCGCATCGGGCCGCGGCCAGGGGCTCTCCGCCGAGCCCCTCCACGGGGGCGCCCGCCCAGTCCGTACGGCCGAGGAGCCAGGCGGCGACGGAGAGGGAGACGGGAAGCGTGCGCTCCTGGGCGGCCCCGTCGGCACCGGGGCCGGTACCGGTCTCGGCACCGAGCCGGACTTCGAGGTCCACGCCGAAGCCCGCGAAGCTCCCCCTGGCGCCCTGCGGGTGCGTGCCCCTGCCGTCCTGCCCGGCGGGGCCGATCACGACCAGCAGGTCGGGCCTGGACGCGGCGAGCACACCCAGCGCGTCGGCGCAGGCTTCCCGTACGGCATCGAGTTCGGCCGCGGCACCTGCGGCGACCTCGGGGACGAGCAGCGGCGGACAGGGGCATACGGCGGCGGCTACGAGCATGTCCGGCAGCCTAACGCGGGGCCGCCCGGCCCCCGTCGGAGAGCGGAGGTGTCAGCCGACGCTGCAGCCGCCCGTGGCAGCCGGCAGCGGTTCCGGTACGCCGATCTTCGGCAGGCCCAGCATGACGCCGGGGCCCTGCTGCGGTTCGGCGTTGCGCTTCTCCCAGGCGTCGCCGGCACGGGTGCGGCGAACGGCCTGCGTCTCGCCCTCGGCGAGCAGGTGGTGCGGCGCGGCGTAGGTGATCTCGACCGTCACCACGTCACCGGGGCGCACGTCCTGCTCCGGCTTGGTGAAGTGGACGAGCCGGTTGTCGGGGGCACGGCCGGACAGCCGGAGCGTGGCACCGTCCTTGCGCCCCTCGCCCTCGGCGACCATGACCTCCAGGGTGCGGCCGACCTGCTTCTTGTTCTCCTCCCAGGAGATCTCCTCCTGAAGGGCGACCAGCCGCATGTAGCGCTCCTGGACAACCTCCTTGGGGATCTGGTTCTCCATGGTGGCCGCGGGGGTGCCGGGGCGGATGGAGTACTGGAAGGTGAAGGCGTTGGCGAAGCGGGCCTCGCGGACCGTGTGCATCGTCTGCTCGAAGTCCTCCTCGGTCTCTCCGGGGAAGCCCACGATGATGTCGGTGGAGATGGCGGCGTCCGGCATCGCGGCGCGCACCTTCTCGATGATCCCGAGGAAGCGGTCCTGCCGGTAGGAGCGGCGCATCGCCTTGAGGACCGTGTCCGAGCCGGACTGGAGCGGCATGTGCAGCTGCGGCATCACGTTCGGCGTCTCGGCCATCGCGGCGATCACGTCGTCGGTGAAGTCGCGCGGGTGCGGCGAGGTGAAACGGACCCGCTCCAGTCCTTCGATCTTCCCGCAGGCGCGCAGCAGCTTGCTGAAGGCCTCGCGGTCACCGATGTCGGAGCCGTACGCGTTGACGTTCTGCCCGAGCAGGGTGATCTCGGAGACGCCCTCGTCGACCAGGGCCTCGATCTCGGCGAGGATGTCGCCGGTCCTGCGGTCCTTCTCCTTGCCGCGCAGTGCGGGCACGATGCAGAAGGTGCAGGTGTTGTTGCAGCCCACGGAGATGGAGACCCAGGCGGCGTAGGCGCTCTCGCGGCGCGTGGGCAGCGTCGAGGGGAACGCCTCCAGCGACTCGGCGATCTCGACCTGCGCCTCTTCCTGGACGCGGGCCCGCTCCAGCAGCACCGGCAGCTTGCCGATGTTGTGCGTGCCAAAGACCACGTCGACCCAGGGAGCCCGCTTGGTAATGGTGTCGCGGTCCTTCTGCGCCAGGCAGCCGCCGACGGCGATCTGCATGCCGGGCCGCTTCGTCTTCATCGGCGCGAGCCGCCCGAGATTGCCGTACAGCTTGTTGTCGGCGTTCTCCCGGACCGCGCACGTGTTGAAGACGACGACGTCGGCGTCACCGTCGGCCCCTTCGGGCGCACGGACGTATCCCGCGCCCTCCAGGAGGCCCGACAGGCGCTCGGAGTCGTGGACGTTCATCTGGCACCCGTAAGTGCGCACCTCGTATGTCTTCTCGCTCATCTCGCCCACCAGGGTACGGGGCCCGCGGCGTCCGGGACGTCGCGCGGTGTCCGCTCCCGGATTCCTCTGGTCGGCGGGGCCGGTGAGCTGGCAGGATCGTGGGCATGCCCACCCTCCTTGCCCGTATCGGACGCCGCCGTGCCCTTCAGGGGGTGGTCGCCGCGCTGGCGGTGTGCGGACTGCTGCTGTGGTGGCTGCTGCCGTCCGGTGCCCCGTCGCCGACGGGGCAGATCACGTTCAGCACGGGCGTGCGGACCGGTGTGTACCAGCGGTACGGGGTGCTGCTCGAGGAAGCGCTGCGCCGGGACATGCCGGAGGTCGGTGTCGCACTGCTCACCAGCGAGGGCTCGCAGCAGAACCTGGCACGGGTCATCGCCGGCAAGGCGGACTTCACGATCGCGACCGCCGACGCCGTCGCGAAGTACCAGCGGGACCACCCGGAGGTCGCGGGCCGGCTGCGCGGCTGCGCCCGCCTGTACGACGACTACGTGCAGCTGGTGGTGCCGGCCGAATCGAAGATCCGTACCGTCGCCGATCTGCGTGACAAGCGGGTCGCCGTGGGACAGGAGGGGTCCGGGGTGCGGCTGCTGTCGAACCGGCTGCTGTCGGCGGCCGGGCTGGACCCCGAGCGCGACGTGAAGCCGGTGTCGATAGGGATCGACACGATGCCGGGGCAGCTGGAGACCCACGGCATCGACGCCTTTTTCTGGTCGGGCGGGCTGCCCACCAGTGCCGTCCGCGACCTCTCGGAGCGGATGGCGGTACGGCTGGTCCCGCTCGGTCCCGAACTGGTGGAGGCGTTGCAGAAGCCCGGCGACATCACGCGCTACTACCGGTCGGCCGTGATGCCTGCCGACGCCTACGAAAAGGTGCGCAACAAGGCGGCCGTACCCACGGTGGCGGTGGCCAACCTGCTGGTGACCACGGACCGTACGGATCGGGAGCTGACGGACCGGTTCACCCGGACGGTGATCGCCAGCCGGGACCGGATCGGGCGGCAGGTGCACGCCGCGCAGTTGGTGGACCTGCGCACCGCGATCTACACGGACCCGCTGCCGCTGCACGAGGGCGCGGCGCGCTACTACCGGTCGGCGAAGCCGTGACGGCAGGGGCCGGCCGGGCGCACGGTCACGGCTCGGTGCGCGGGACGGTGACCGTCACGCGCAGCCCGTGGGGTTCGTTCGCCCCATAGGCGAGCGTGCCGCGGCCCGCGAGGAGCAGGGCGCGGGAGATGGACAGGCCGAGGCCGGATCCCTTGACGTTCTGGTGGCGGTTGCTGCGCCAGAACCGGTCGCCGACGCGGGCCAGTTCGTCCTCGGTCAGGCCGGGTCCGCCATCGGCGACCACGACCGTGCAGGTGTCCCTCTGGGACTCGACGGTGACCGTCACCTGCTCGCCGGCGGGCGTGAACTTCAGTGCGTTGTCGACCACCGCGTCGAGCGCGCTGGAGAGCGCCACCGGGTCGGCCCACGCGGTGACGGCCGCGGGCCCGCTGCGCAGCAGGCGTACGCCCTTGTCGTCGGCGAGCGGGGACCAGGCGGCCACCCGTTCCGTAGCCATCTCGCCCAGGTCGACCAGCCGGAGGTCCGCCGGGGCGTGTTCGGCCTGCGCCAGGTCGAGGAGGTCGTCGAGGACCCGGGCCAGGCGCTTGCCCTCGGTGCGCACGGAGGCGATCTCCTCGTTGCCTTCGGGGAGTTCGAGGGCGAGCAGTTCGATGCGCAGGAGCAGGGCGGAGAGCGGGTTGCGCAGTTGGTGCGAGGCGTCGGCGACGAAGGCGCGCTGCTGCTCCAGCACGTCCTCGACGTTGTCCGCCATCTCGTTGAACGAGCGGGCGAGACGGCGGAGTTCCGGCGGGCCGCCGGCGGGCGCGACCCGTGAGTTCATCCGGCCGGTCGCTATGTCGTGCGTGGCTGCGTCCAGGACGCGGACCGGCCGGAGCACCCATCCCGTGAGCCGGAAGGCCGCGCCGATCGCCACGAACAGGGCCGCGAACTCGCCCGCCGCGATCAGCAGCCAGTCGTGCAGGATGCGGGAACGCAGCTGCCCGGTGGGCGAGTCGGTGACCACCACCGCGACCACGTCGCCGTCCCGTACCACCGGCGAGGCCACCACCAGTGTGTGGTCCTGCCAGGGCCAGACCTGGGGCGGGTCGTGGCTGCGCCGCCCGGCGAGGGCCTCCTGGAAGGCGTCCCTGCCGCGGTCTCCGGCCGCCTGCACGGTCCAGTCGGCGGGGGCGGCCGCCATGACGTCGCCGTCGCGGTAGTAGACGCCGACCCGGATGCCGTACACCTCCTGGTAGCGGCCGAGTTCGGTCTCCAGGGTGCCCTGTCGTTCGTCCTTGACCGCGGTGCGCTCGGTGACGAACTGGGCGAGGGCGGCGAAGCGCGCGGTGTCGTCGATCCGGTCGATCACCACCTGCTGCTGCTGCGCCGCGGCCATCCGTACGGCGAGCGGGAAGCCGAAGGCGATCAGCATGCCCGCGAGCAGGATGATGAGGAGCGGGAGGAGGCGGGTGCGCACGGGGAGTTACGTGGCCCGGGGTGCGTCGGGGGCGCCCGGGCCGCCAGGAGCAGAAGGGGCACCCGGGACGTCAGGAGCCGCAGGGGCGCCCGGAGCGGCAGGCGCACCAGGAGCACCGTCCAGTGGCTCCGGGGCGACCAACCGGTAGCCGACGCCCCGCACCGTCTCGATCAGGGTCGGCATCCGCAGTTTGGAGCGCAGGGACGCCACATGGACCTCCAGCGTGCGCCCGGTGCCCTCCCAACTCGTGCGCCACACCTCGCTGATGATCTGCTCCCGACGGAAGACGACGCCGGGACGCTGGGCGAGGAGCGCGAGCAGGTCGAACTCCTTGCGGGTCAGCTGGACCGCCGTCCCGTCGACACTGACCCTGCGAGTGGGGAGTTCGATGCGCACGGGACCGAGACGTACCGCCGTGTCACCGGAGGCGCCAGGTGCTTCCCCGGTGACCGTGCGCCTGCTCACCGCGTGGATACGGGCCAGGAGTTCGCCGGTGTCGTAGGGCTTGGTCACGTAGTCGTCGGCACCGAGGTTCAGTCCGTGGATGCGGGAGCGGACGTCGGCCCGCGCGGTCACCATGATCACCGGTGTGCTGGTGCGCTTGCGGATCTTGCCGCAGACCTCGTACCCGTCCTGGTCGGGCAGGCCGAGGTCGAGCAGGACGACTCCGAAGGGCTCCTGCTCATGAGGGATGCGGTCGTCGGGGAGAAATGCCTGGAGCGCCTCTTCGCCGTTGCGGGCGTGGACGACCTGGAAGCCGTGCCGGGAGAGGACGGCGGACAGAGCGGCGGCTACGTGGTTGTCGTCCTCGACGAGCAGCAGTCTCATGGTCTTCCCCCTCCCCTGCGCATCTTTCGTGTTGTTGGCCTCATGGCATCCACGCCGATGCGGACACTCTGCGTCAAGACCCTCCTCATCACGGGCTTGTTCCGTTATGGAGCCGGTATCCCCACCCGGTGCCCCGTTCACGCAGAGTGTCCGGTTGAGGCCGGATCGTTATGCTCAATTTCCGCTCAGATGTAATGACGCTGGTCGCACTGGGTGACTAGGGTCCTCCCAACCGAGGAGGACGGAGCAAAAGCCGATGAGCGGAGTTTCAGTGACCAAGGGCGCCCAGGACGCAGTACCGGCGTCAGGCGATCTGGTCGTGCTGAGCAACGTCAACAAGCACTTCGGCGCGCTGCATGTGCTCCAGGACATCGACCTGACCATCGCCCGTGGCGAGGTCGTCGTCGTCATCGGGCCCTCCGGGTCCGGGAAGTCCACGCTGTGCCGCACGATCAATCGCCTGGAGACAATCGACTCGGGCGCCATTCGCATCGACGGGAAGCCCCTGCCCCAGGAGGGCAAGGAGCTGGCGCGCCTGCGCTCCGACGTCGGCATGGTGTTCCAGTCGTTCAACCTCTTCGCCCACAAGACGATTCTTGAGAACGTCACGCTGGGCCAGATCAAGGTCCGGGGGACGGACAAGAAGACCGCGGAGGCGAAGGCGCGCACCCTGCTGGACCGGGTGGGTGTCGGCGCGCAGGCGGACAAGTACCCCGCGCAGCTCTCCGGCGGTCAGCAGCAACGCGTCGCCATCGCACGGGCGTTGGCCATGGAGCCGAAGGTCATGCTCTTCGACGAGCCCACGTCGGCGCTCGACCCGGAGATGATCAACGAGGTCCTGGAGGTCATGCAGCAGCTGGCCCGCGACGGCATGACCATGGTGGTCGTCACCCACGAGATGGGCTTCGCGCGCTCGGCGGCGAACCGGGTCGTCTTCATGGCGGACGGGAAGATCGTCGAAGAGGCCACGCCGGACCAGTTCTTCAGCAACCCTCGTAGCGACCGGGCCAAGGACTTCCTGTCGAAGATCCTTCACCACTGACGGACCGTCGGCCGTTGTGCCGATTCCCCGTCCGCCGGAGAATCCCGGCCAACGACACAACGACGTAAGGGATGTTCACCATGAAGCTCCGCAAAACAGCCGCCGTGGCAGCCATGGCCGCCGCGCTCGCCCTGACCGCGACCGCCTGTGGTGGCAAGGAGGGCTCGGCCGGTGACGGCGCCAAGGCCCCCGGCGGCGCCAACGCGCCCAAGGCCCCGAAGTACACGGTCGCCAAGGACGTGAAGCTCGACGGCTCCCCCGGCTTCAAGGCTGCCAAGTCGCGCGGCAAGCTGGTCATCGGCGCCAAGGCCGACCAGCCGTACCTCGGCTTCGAGGACCAGTCGACCAAGGTCCGCTCCGGCTTCGACATCGAGATCGCCACGATGATCGCCGCCGACCTGGGCTTCGCGCCCGACCAGATCGAGTGGAAGACGGTCAACTCCGACCTCCGTGAGACGACCATCGCGCAGGGTCAGGTCGACTACTACGTCGGCACGTACTCGATCAACGACAAGCGCAAGAAGCAGGTCGGCTTCGCGGGCCCGTACTACAAGGCCGGCGCGGACCTCCTGATCCGCAAGGACGAGACGGCGATCAAGGACAAGACCACCGTCAAGGGCAAGAAGGTCTGCTCCATCAAGGGCTCGACCCCGCTCCAGGAGATCAAGAAGCCGGAGTACGGCGCCTCGGTCGTCGAGCTGGGCAAGTACTCGGACTGCGTGCAGCAGCTCCTGAGCAGCCAGGTCGACGCGGTCACCACCGACGACGCGATCCTCAAGGGTTACGCGGCGCAGAACTCGACCAAGCTCAAGGTCGCCGGCCAGCCCTTCACCAACGAGCTGTACGGCATCGGCCTGAACAAGGACGACAAGGCGCTGCGCGACGCGATCAACGAGTCGCTCACCAAGCACGTCAAGGACGGCACCTACAAGAAGATCTACGACGCGACGCTGGGCCTGTCCGGCTCCACGTTCGCCGAGCCGCCGGCCGTCGAGAAGTACTGATTCCGGCCGGTCGACCGCTGCCCCTTCCGGTCGACTGACGCGCCCCGTACACCCGCTGGGACCGTACGGGGCGCTGCTCCCCCTGCCCTCCAGCCGCTGACCGCCGACGCGGAGACCTCATGAACGTACTGACCGACCATCTGCCTTTGTTCTGGGAAGGCTTCATAGGCACCGTCTTCATCACCGCGGTCAGCAGCGTGATCGCCATGGTCCTTGGGCTGATCATTGCGGGGTTTCGGGTCTCACCCGTGCCCCCCTTGAGGTTCTTCGGCACCGCCTGGGTCACGATCCTGCGCAACACCCCGCTCACCCTGCTCTTCCTGGTCACCACGTTCGTCGTGCCGGAGATCTTCTTCCCGGGAATGAGCCCCTTCCTGCTCGGCGCCGTCGCGCTCGGCTTCTACACCTCTTCGTTCGTCTGTGAGGCGGTCCGCTCCGGCATCAACACGGTGCCCGTCGGCCAGGCCGAGGCGGCCCGTTCGCTCGGCATGACCTTCGGCCAGACGCTGCGGATGATCATCCTGCCGCAGGCCACCCGGACCGTACTGCCGCCGCTGAGCAGCATCTTCATCGCGCTCACCAAGAACTCGGCGATCGCAGGTGCGTTCGGCGTCACAGAACTCTTCGGTGTGCAGAAGACATTGAGCGAGGACGGCTACGCGATCCTGCCGATCTTCATCTTCGTCGCCCTCGGCTATCTGATCGTCACCTTCGCCATCAGCGGCCTCTTCCGACTCCTTGAGCACCGTATGGAGGTCGCACGATGAGTGCCAGCGTTCTCTACGACGCCCCCGGCCCCAAGGCCAAGATCCGCAACCGCATCTACACGGTCGTCGGTTCGGCAGCCATCCTGGGTCTCCTCGGCGTCGCCATCGTCCGTCTCGCGGACAAGGGGCACCTCGCCCCCGAGATGTGGGACATCTTCAACTACGCGGGCATCCGGCAGAACATCGCCGAGGCCCTGGTCGCCACCCTCAAGGCCTTCGGGCTCGCGGCGGTCGGCTCCCTGATCCTCGGTGTGATCCTGGCCGTCGCCCGGCTCTCCGACCACAAGGCGATCAGCTGGCTGGCCACCGGGTTCATCGAGCTCTTCCGCTCGATCCCGCTGCTGATCACGATCTACGCCGTGTGGGCCGGGTTCCTCTCCGACGTACCGCTGTGGGCACTGGCCATCGGCCTGTCCATCTACAACGGCTGTGTGCAGGCGGAGGTGCTGCGCGCGGGCATCAACTCGGTGCCGCGCGGCCAGAGCGAGGCGGCGTACGCGCTCGGCATGAGCAAGACGCAGGTCATGGTCAGCGTGCTGATCCCGCAGGCGGTCCGGGCGATGCTTCCGACGATCATCAGCCAGCTGGTGGTGACCCTGAAGGACACGTCGCTCGGCTTCATGATCCTTTACCCGGAGCTGCTGAACACCGCCCGTCTGATCGCGAGCAACACCCTGGTCAACGGCATGTACCCGTACGTCTCGACGATCGTCGTGATCGGTCTGCTGTACATCGCGCTGTGTCTGCTCCTCTCCGCACTCGCCACCTGGATCGAGAAGCGGGGGCGGCGCGCCAAGACGGGCATCACCCCGACCAAGGAGGAACCGGTCCCCGGGGCGATAGGCGGAGGCGCGAACCTCTAGCAGCCAGAACCCGCTGCGCGCCGGAGCAGCCGAAGAAGCCCCCGCGCACAGCAAACTGACGATTAATGAGGCAGCGGCCCCGCGCCGCTGCCTCCGTCACTTGACGCAAGCACCCGCAGTGGGTTGCATACGTTCTGTGATCGAGCACCGTTTTTCCACAGCCTCACGCATGGCTTCTCGCGCAGCTCTCCGCTTGTCCGTACGGGGCGGAGGGGCCGCGTCGTGGACCCGGTGATCGTCGTCGGCGCCGGACCGGTCGGGCTCGCGCTCGCCCTGTCCCTCGCCGCACAGCAAGTCCCCTCTGTCGTCCTCGACGAGGGCGACGGCACACAGGAACCGCGCACGGCCAGGACCGTGGTGCTGCGGCCGGACACCGCCGCCCTGGTCGAACGGCTCGGCTGCACCGCCGCCCTGGCCGAGGGGGCGCTCTGGTCCGGTTGGCGGTCGATGCGGCGCAAGCAGGTCGTACGAGAACTAACGCTCGGTGACGACAGCGAGTTCCCGGCCCCCCTGCACCTTCCGCAGCACGCCCTCACCCAGGGGCTGTACGACGCCGCCGTCGCGCACCCCCTGATCGAGCTGGCGATGCTCGCGCGCGTGGACACGATCGAGCAGGACGCCAAGGGCGTCACCGTGCACACCCGCGAGCCGGGATACCTGTACTGGCGCGGCAGTTACCTGGTCGGCTGCGACGGCGCCCGCTCCACGGTCCGCAAACTCCTCGGCATCCGCTTCGCGGGCCGCACCGCCGTCGAACGGCACGCCGTCGCCGCCCTGCGCACCGAACTCCCCTGGCCCGGCACCACTTTGCTGCACCGTCAGCCACCCTGGCAGGTCGGCGGCCCCGAAGTGACGGCCCGCCCGCTCCCCGACGGCGTGTGGCGCCTCGACTGGCTGCTTCCGCCGCGCGGCGACCTGGTCACCCCCGACGCCCTGGTGTCCCGGATCCGCGACACCCTGGCCGGCTGGTGCGGCGAGACACCCTCGTACGAACTCATCGACACCGGCGTGTACACGCTCCACCACCGCCTGGCCCAACGCTGGCGCGAGGGGCGGTCGTTCCTCGCCGGGGACGCGGCGCACCTGCTGGGCGCGCTCGGCACCCAGGGCGTCGACGAGGGCCTGCGGGACGTCGAGAACCTGGCGTGGAAGCTGGCGCACGCCTGCCACCACGAGGCTTCCACGACCCTGCTCGACAGCTATGAGGCGGAGCGGCGCACCGCTGTCGCGGCCCGGCTGCGCGCGGCCGACCAGGTGCTGCCGATCCTGCGGGGCGGCAGCGGCCTGCGCACGGTCCTGCCGGGATCCGCGCGCCTGCGCACGGTCCTGCCGGGATCCGCGCGCAGCCACGACAGCCTGCTCGCGGACGGCCATCTGGGCGGCGGCGCTCTGGGCGCCCCGCCCGTCTACACGCACTCCCCGCTCGCTTTCCCGCCGCACGGGGACACGGAGGCCGACGTCGCCACCGCGAGTGGTGCGCCCGTCGAGGACGTCCGGGTGACCGCGCCGGACGGCACCGCCGTACACCTGCGGGACAGGCTGGGGCAGGGACACCTGCTGGTGGTCCTGGTCGCGCCGGGCACCGGGGTGTGGGACCGGCGGCACTGGATGTCGGCGGGCGTGATGCCCCGGCTGGCCGCGGCGGTGACCGCCCTGCCCGTACCGGCGGAGCTCCTCGTCGCCGAGGGCTACCCGGGGGCGACGGCGCACACCGTGCTGCTCGTACGCCCGGACGGGCACCTCGTCGCGGCCTTCGACGGAGTGCATCCGGCGGAGCTGCACGCGGCGGCCGACGCGGCACGCGGGGGTGCTCCCGGGGCCGCCGGGGCGCTCGACGAGGCTTCCGGCGCCCCCGTGCCCACCGATCGGACCGCGGACATCAATTGACCGGCGCAGGCGCACATGGTGTACTCCGGAACGTGAGCGACACCGTGGTGTGCCTGTGGCGGAGGGTCCATATGGACCTGGTCCGCTACGCGGGCTGTGTCTGTCGCCCGTCCTGTTGATTCGCCCCCTTATCTCTCCGCGCGCGGCGTGCTGCCACCTCAACCTCTTTGAGGCCTCGCTCTCTTTGAGGCTTCGGTCTCTTTGAAGCCTCAAGCTCTTTGAAGCTTCGAGGGGTTTGTGGCCTTGGGCGCCCGCGCGTACCCGCGAACCTCTCAGGACGGTCTCCCCGTGTCTCTTCCCGCACCCGTACGCACCCCTGCCCACGCCTCCGCTCCCTCTCGGACGGCGCCCACTCCCGCCGAACTCCTCGGCTTCGTACGACGCACCGCGGCCGACGCCGCTCTGGTGGCCTCCCTTCCCCTCGATCCGGAGGGGCGTACGTGGGTACGTCTCGACGGGCCCGGCGGCAGCGAGGCATGGCTGATCGGCTGGCCGCCGGGGGCCGGGACCGGGTGGCACGACCACGGTGGCTCGCACGGCGCTTTCGCGACGGCGGCGGGCGGCCTGACCGAACAGTCCCTGGCCGCCCGGCTGCCCACCGAGGGGTGGAAGACCCTGGAACTGGCCGACGGGGTGGACAGGGAACGCACGTTGGAGCCCGGACAGGGGCGCGCCTTCGGGGAACACCATGTGCACCAGGTCCTCAACGAGTCGGACGAGGCGCACGCGATCTCGGTGCACGCCTACTACCCGCCACTGCCGCTGATGCGGCGGTACAGCCGTACGGGCGCGGTGCTGCGCCTGGAGCAGGTGGAGCGTCCGGAGGAGTGGCAGTGAGTGAGCCGAACCAGGTGAGTGAACGTCAGATTCCGCTGGGGATCGACGAGTTGCTGGAGCGAGTGCGCGAAGGGCTCGACCGGGTCGGACCGCGGGAGGCGTACGACGCCGCGGCCTCGGGGGCACTGCTGGTGGACATCCGGTACTCGGCCCTGCGCGAGCGGGACGGGCTGATTCCGGGTGCGCTGGTGGTGGAGCGCAACGAACTGGAGTGGCGGCTCGATCCTCACGGCAGCCACCGGGCGGCGGAGGCCACCGGGCACGATCTGCACGTCGTGGTGATCTGCAACGAGGGGTACGCGTCGAGTCTCGCGGCGGCGTCCCTGCGGCAGTTGGGGCTGCACCGGGCCACCGACCTTGACGGCGGATTCCAGGCCTGGCGGACGGCGGGCCTGCCCGTCGTGTCCGTACGGGACGGGCGGTAGGCACAGGCAGTAGGGACGTACGGGACGGGCAGTAAGCACGGGGCAGGAGGTACGTACGGGACGGGCGGTAAGTACGGTGCAGGAGGTACGGGCATGCCCCGCGGGCCCCCTGGGTGCAGGGGGCCCGACGGACTACAACCTTCCGCCGGGAGCCGGAGCGGCGCGCGGCCCTGGGTCGGATCCCAGATCGGAGCAGCCCCCGGCTCCGGGCCGGAACAGCTCGCGACCCCGGTCCTGAACGGCTCGCAGTCCCCGTCCGGAACGGCTCGCCGCCCAGGGTCAGAACGGCTCGTAGTCCAATCCGTCCGTCTCCTCGCCCTCTTCCTCCAGGGCCTGCCTGACCAGCCGCAGAGCCAGGCCCTCCGGGTAGCCCTTGCGGGCCAGCATCCCCGCGAGACGGCGCAGACGCTTGTCCCGCTCCAGCCCCCGGGTGGAGCGGAGCTTGCGGGCCACGAGCTCGCGGGCGGTCGCCTCCTCCTGCTCGGAGTCGAGCTGCCCGACGGCCTCGTCGATCAGGCTCGGCTCCACTCCCTTGGTGCGCAGCTCACGGGCGAGCGCCCGCCGGGCCAGCCCCTTGCTGTGGTGGCGGGACTCGACCCAGGCGTCGGCGAACACCGCGTCGTTGATCAGACCCACTTCTTCGAAGCGGGACAGCACCTCGTCCGAGACGTCCTCGGGGATGTCCCGCTTGTGCAGGGCGTCCGCGAGCTGCTTGCGGGTGCGGGGGGTGCCGGTGAGCAGGCGCAGACAGATCGACCGCGCCCGCTCCGCCGGGTCCTGGGGCGGCTTCTCCCCAGGACCCCCGCCGTCCCCGGAAGCGCGGGAGCTCCGGGAGTCCCCAGCGCCCCCGGTGCCCCCTGCACCCCTGGAGCCGCGCGAGGACCGGGAACCCCGGGTGCCTCTGCGGCCCCTCCCGGACTCCCCGAACCCCTCGGCCTCCCCCGGCCCCTCGGCGTCCCGGGCGGACCAGGGGAGCCGGGGAGGCCCGTCGGGCACCCCTGCTTCCACTGCCTCCCCCGCTCCGCCGGCGCGCCCGGCGCCACTCTCACGCCACGTACGACCGTCACGCCACGCACTGCCGCCGCGCCCGGCGCCGTCTCCGTGAGCGGCACCGGCCGTGGACTCGCCGTACCCGCCGTGCTCGTCGTCCGTGCTGCCCGGCCAGTCAGTTCTCCGGGTCACGGACTAGCTCTTGGCCGCCGCAGCCTTGGCCGTCTTGGCCTTGGCCGCCGGAGCCGGTACGGACTTCGCGTCGGCGGCCGGTGCGGCCCCCGCCGCGTCCGCGCCGGGCTCGCCCTCGGGAGCATCCGTCTTGGGCTTGACGCCGACGCCCAGCTTCTCCTTGATCTTCTTCTCGATCTCGTCGGCGAGATCGGGGTTGTCCTTCAGGAAGTTACGGGCGTTCTCCTTGCCCTGGCCGAGCTGGTCGCCCTCGTACGTGTACCAGGCGCCCGCCTTGCGGACGAAGCCGTGCTCCACGCCCATGTCGATCAGACCGCCCTCGCGGCTGATGCCCTGGCCGTAGAGGATGTCGAACTCGGCCTGCTTGAAGGGCGGCGCGACCTTGTTCTTGACGACCTTGACGCGGGTGCGGTTGCCGACCGCGTCCGTGCCGTCCTTGAGGGTCTCGATGCGGCGGATGTCGAGGCGCACCGATGCGTAGAACTTGAGCGCGCGGCCACCGGTCGTGGTCTCCGGCGAGCCGAACATCACACCGATCTTCTCGCGAAGCTGGTTGATGAAGATCGCGGTGGTCTGGGACTGGTGCAGCGCACCAGTGATCTTGCGCAGCGCCTGGCTCATCAGCCGGGCCTGGAGACCGACGTGCGAATCGCCCATCTCGCCCTCGATCTCCGCACGCGGCACGAGCGCCGCCACGGAGTCGATGACGATCAGGTCGATGGCACCGGAGCGGACCAGCATGTCCACGATCTCCAGCGCCTGCTCACCGGTGTCCGGCTGGGAGAGGATCAGGTTGTCCGTGTCGACGCCGAGTGCCTTGGCGTACTCGGGGTCGAGCGCGTGCTCCGCGTCCACGAAGGCGACGGTGCCGCCGGCCTTCTGCGCGTTGGCCACGGCGTGCAGTGTCAGGGTCGTCTTGCCGGAGGACTCCGGTCCGTACACCTCCACCACACGGCCGCGCGGCAGTCCGCCGACGCCGAGGGCGATGTCCAGGGCTGTGGACCCGGTGGAGATGACCTCGATGGGGTCGTTCGGCCGGTCGCCCAGGCGCATCACTGCGCCCTTGCCGAATTGTCGTTCAATCTGTGCGAGAGCGGCGTCCAGCGCCTTCTCGCGGTCGGTGCCTGCTGCCATGGGTTCCACCCGATTTGCTTGAGTCGATCGCTTCACGTCAATGACGCTAACGCCTGCCACTGACAATCGGCCTCGGCGCCGCCCTGACCTGTGGATAACCCCGTGAGAACCACCGGGACCACAGGGCCGCACCACCAATGAGAATGGATGTTCGATTTTGCTGTCAAGTGAGACCCTCGGGCCTCCCGGCGGTGCTCTCGCGGCCTTCTCAGAGGATCAGGCGTCGTCCCCCGGCACGGACTGAGGCGGCTGCTGCTCTCCGCGGCCGCGGCGCAGCGTGACCCGAATCCGGGCCAGCGCCGATGCCCGCCTGCTCCGGTGGCCGTGCACCCGGGGGTCGTCGGTCACGTCGTACCGCTTCACGTACGCCCCCAGGAACGCCTGGAGCGTGGCGACGGCCGGGATCGCGATGAGCGCGCCGATCGCGCCCATCAGCGCGGTGCCCGCGACGACCGAGCCGAAAGCGACGGCCGGGTGGATGTCGACCGTCTTGGCGGTGAGCTTGGGCTGCAGGATGTAGTTCTCGAACTGCTGGTAGACGACCACGAAACCGAGCACCCACAGCGCGTACCAGGGGTCCACCGTAAAGGCGATCAGCATCGGCAGCGCGCCCGCCAGGTACGTGCCGATGGTCGGGATGAACTGCGAGATCAGGCCCACCCACACCGCGAGCGCGGGCGCGTACGGCACGCTGAGGATCACCAGCAGGACGTAGTGCGCGATGCCCGAGACCAGGGCCATCAGGCCGCGCGAGTAGAGGTAGCCGCCGGTCTTGTCGACGGCGATCTCCCAGGCGCGCAGCACCTCCATCTGACGGGCGGGCGGCAGTACGGAGCACAGTGCGCGGCGCAGCCGGGGCCCGTCGGCGGCGAAGTAGAACGAGAACAGAAAGATCGTCAGCAGTTTGAACAGGCCGCCCAGCACTGTCGTGGAGATGTCCAGGACGCCGCTCGCGCTGTTCTGTACGTACTTCTGGAGCCAGTCGGAGCGCAGCAGGCTGTCCTGCACCTCGACCCTGGACTGCTGGGTGTTGAAGGTGTGGTTTATCCAATTGATCACCGAGTCCAGGTACTTGGGGAACTCGTCGACCATCTCCACGATCTGACCGGCCAGCATCGACCCCAGCATCACGACGAAGCCGAGGCCCGCGATCATCACGCCGAAGAAGACCAGGAAGGTGGCGAGACCGCGGCGCATCCCCCGGGCCGCCATCCGCCCTACCGCCGGCTCCACCGCGAGGGCGAGGAAGAAGGCGATCACGATGTTCAGGAGCAGCTCGATGAGCTGGTGGAACGCCCAGGAGCCGAGCTGGTAGCAGGCGAAGAGGGCGAGGGCGAGCACCATGGCGCGCGGCAGCCAGCGGGGCATGCGCGCCAGTCCTGTGGGCGCGGCCCCGGGGGGCGCGGCGCTCGGCCGGTCGGTTGCCTGGGCTTGCGCGGGATCCGGGGCTTTCGCCACGTCCTCGGCGCTCTCATCAGTCGGGGCCACGGGGCCAAGTGTCACTCATGAGTACGACAACGACGCACCCGTGTCACCTCATAGAGGCAGCTCACGGAGCAACTCACAACGGGTAACTCACAGGGAGTAACTCACCAAGCACCTCATAGAGGCGGCTCACGGGGCCGGGTGTCAGCGCCTGTCCCGGGGGACGTCCATCGCGCCGCACACGGCGTGCCACACGCTCTTCGCGTCCCAGCCCGCGTCGAGCGCCCCGTACACCGTACGGCCGCCGAGTTCGGACATCACATGGTCGCGGGCGAAGGAGTCGGCGTAGCTCTCGCCGAAGTGCGCCGCCATCCGCTCCCAGAAAATCGTCAACCGCATGACACCAGTATCGCGCCCCTGAGAGTGCAGAGCGGTCCGCACACCTTGCCTCCCGCGCCATCCGCCCTACCGTCGGCACATGGCTGGAATTGGAGTTTCCCCCCTCGCCCGCGCCGAGCACTTCGTCTGGCTGACCGCCCGGGTCCTGGAGCAGCGGCGTTTCGCGTACCACTTCCTCGGCGGCGGCGCGGATCAGGTCGAGACCGCGCTCACCGCGTACCTGGGCGAGGACGGCGGTTTTGGCCACGCGCTGGAACCCGATCTGCGGGGCCCGGTGAGCCAGCCGCTGCACACGGCGCACGCGCTGCGCGTGCTGGAATCGATCGGCCGGTGCGGCGGCACGCGCGTGGAGCGCATCTGCCGCTATCTGACCGAGGTGTCGGCGAAGGACGGCGCACTGCCCGCCGTGCATCCCTCGCAGCGCGGGTATCCGGCCGCGCCCTTCGTCCCCGTCCTGGACGATCCGCCGAGCGAGCTGCTGGCGACGGGTCCGGTAGTGGGGCTGCTGCACCGCAACGAGGTGTGGCACGCCTGGCTGTTCCGGGCCACCGACTTCTGCTGGGCCGCCGTGGAATCCCTGAGGACGTCGCATCCGTACGAGATCCAGGCCGCCGTCGCGTTCCTGGACGGCGTCCCGGACCGCTCCCGCGCCCAGGCCGCCGCGGACCGGCTCGGCCGGCTGGCGCGCGAGCAGGGGCTGGTGGTGCTGGACCCTGCCGGACGCGACGGGGTGCCGGTGGCGCCCGGCTACGCACCGGGTGAGCACCACTTCGCGTACGACTACGCGCGCGTGCCCGACTCCCTGGCACGCGGCTGGTTCACCGACGAGGAGATGGCGCGCTCCCTGGACTTCCTGGCGGCGGAGCAGCAGGAGGACGGCGGCTGGCCGCTCCGGTGGCGGGCGTGGGCACCGGGATCGGCGCTGGAGGCGCGTCCCCTCGTCACCATCGAGGCGCTGCTGACGCTGCGCGCGTACGGCAGGGAGATCGACTGAGGCGGACGCGCGCCGCCGGCCAGGGGTGCCACCTCCCGGGGGTGCCACCGTCCGGGGTGCCACCGTCCGGGGCTTACGCCGTCCGACGCGCCGCAGCCACTATGTGGGCGCTGTCAGCCGCCCAGCGCACGCACCCCCGCTGTGACGGCGACAGCGGCGCCGACGACCACCAGGAACGGCGCCCTCAAGAGGAGCGCGAGCGCTGCTGCCGCGAGACCCGCCGCTCGGGCATCCAGCACCAGTTCCTGCCCGGTGGCGAAGGTCTGCTGGGCGGTGAGCGCGGCCAGCAGTGCTACGGGCAGCAGGGCCGCGAGATGCCGGACGAGCGGGCGTTCCAGAGTGTTCGCGGGGACCAGCAGTCCGAGCAGTTTGACGAGGTAGCAGCCCACTGCGGTGGCGAAGATGGCGATCCAGACGCTCAACGGACCTCTCCCTTCGGGCTGCTGCGCCGGTCACGACGGCTGTCGGTGCGGCCCTGGAAGAAGAGCACCAGGGGCGCGGCGAGGGCGGCCGCCAGGACGGGCACTCCGCCCGGCAGGACCGGCAGCAGCCCCAGCCCCAGCAGGACCGCGATGCCCGCGACGGCGCGCTCCGCGGTCGTACGCAGCATGGGTGCGAGCAGTGCGAGGAAGACGGCGGGGGCCGCCGCGTCCAGCCCCCAGCCGTTGGTGTCGCCGATCGCTTCGGCCCCCAGTGCGCCGAGCAGCGTGGTGAGGTTCCACAGCACGTAGAGCGTGAGGGCGGTGACGGTGAAGCCGAGGCGCGCACTGCGCCGGGTGGGCTGGGCGAGTGCGACGGCCGACGTCTCGTCGATGACCGCCTGCGCAGCAAAGGGGCGTACGAGGCGGGGAAGGGCGAGCAGCTGCGAGAGCCGCAGCCCGTAGAACGTGTTGCGCACGCTGAGGAAGAAGGCCCCCGCGGCAGCGGTGAGCGGGTTTCCGCCGGCCGCGAGCGCACCGACGAGTGCGAACTGCGAGGCTCCGGTGAACACCAGCAGGCTGAGCGCGCAGGTCTGCGCGAGGGTGAGCCCTGCGCCCGCCGAGGTCACTCCGAAGGCGAAGCCGGAGAGTCCGACGGCGAAGCCGACGCCGAGTGCGTCCCGCACGACGGCCGCGTCGGTCTTGGGCTCGGCCCCGGTCGCCCCGGACGCTCCAGCCATCCCGGTCGCCCCGGGCGCCCCAGCCACCCCTGCCGCTGTTGCCGCTGTTGTCCGTATGTCCTGAAATTCTGCGGATGCTGTCTGATCTGCCACGCCCGGGACGCTATGCCGGGCCGGTCCACCGGTCTTGTACGTTCTTGCACGCTCCCGGCGGTACGCCCCCGGGGGCACCCCGACGATGCGAGTGAAGTGCCTGTTGAGGTGCGGCTGGTCGGTGAAACCGACCGCGAGGGCGGCCTCCGCGGGCGCCGTCCCGGCATTCAGGAGGTGCTGGGCACGGCGTACCCGCGCACTGGTCAGCCAGGTGTGCGGGGGCATGCCGTAAGCCGCCTTGAAGGCACGCAGCAACGCGAAGGGGCTGGTGCCGAGCTCCCGGGCAAGGCTCTCCAGCGACGGCGGCCGCGTCATCCGCTCGGCCAGGATCTCCCTGGCCAGCGCCGCGGTGCGGGCAGCAGCGGGGAGGGGTCCGCGGGCGGGCAGGGAGCGGCCGTGGCGCCGCAGCATCCTGGCGATGGCGACGCGGAACACCGTGTCGGCGGCGAGCGCGTTGCCCGCCTCGGCCGCCAGGTGCACCTCGTGGACGAGCCGCGCGGTGTCCGGGTCGTGGACGATCGTCTCGGCGAACCCCGCGGTGCCGCGCAGTGTGGTGGTCTCGGCCGCGACGCCGGCCACCAGTTCCTTCGACGGGTAGAGGGTGGCGTACGACCAGCCTTCCGGAACGCCGGCGTGGGCCGCGTGCGGCACCTCCGGGTTGATCATGACGACGCTGCCGGGCACGGCACTGATCGTGCCGTCAGGCATCAGAACGTCCTCGATGCCCCGGCGCACGGCCCCGAGAACGAACCCCTCGTGGCTGTGGCGCGGAAAGGCGTGCCGCACGTACCTGGCCCGCAGCAGGTCGAGGCCCGGCACCCCGGCGTACTGCCAGTGCCGCGCCCACTCGCCCGGTCGCTCGGTGGCCGTCGATCCCTTCTCCATCCGTCCATTCTGCGCCTGCTCACCTGGCCCCTGACCTGCGCGTCCACGGTGTGGACCGGGCATTGTCAGTGGCTCGGTGCACGATAGGGGACATGGCCAAGACCGCGCTCGACTCGTTCTCCCCCGCGACCAGCAGCTGGTTCACGGGAGCCTTCCGTACGCCCACCGCGGCGCAGGAAGGCGCCTGGCGGGCCATCGGCGAGGGCTCGGACGTGCTGGTCGTCGCCCCGACCGGCTCGGGCAAGACGCTCGCTGCCTTCCTGGCCTCGCTCGACAGGCTCGCGTCCACGCCTCCGCCCGCGGACGCGAAGAAGCGCTGCCGAGTGCTGTACATCTCGCCGCTGAAGGCCCTCGCGGTAGACGTCGAGCGCAACCTCCGCAGCCCGCTGACCGGCATCCGCCAGGAGTCCGTGCGGCTGGGGCTCCCCGAGCCGGACATCCGGGTCGGCATCCGCTCCGGCGACACGCCGCCCGCCGAGCGCAGGTCGATCGCGACCAAGCCGCCGGACATCCTGATCACCACCCCCGAGTCGCTGTTCCTGATGCTCACCTCCTCCGCGCGCGACGCCCTGGAGGGCGTGGAGACGGTGATCCTGGACGAGGTGCATGCCGTGGCGGGCACCAAGCGCGGGGCGCACCTCGCCCTGTCGCTGGAGCGGCTGGACGAGCTGCTCCCCCGGCCCGCCCGCCGGATCGGGCTGTCCGCGACGGTCCGCCCGGTCGACGAGGTGGCCCGCTTCCTGTCCCCGCAGCGCAGGGTCGAGATCGTCCAGCCGCCGTCCGGCAAGGTCTTCGACCTGTCGGTGGTGGTGCCCGTCGAGGACATGGGAGAGCTGGGCGGCTCCCCCGCCAGGGACGACGACCAGGGTGACAAGCCGTCCATCTGGCCGCAGGTCGAGGAGCGGATCGCCGACCTCGTCCAGGCGCACCGTTCGACGATCGTCTTCGTCAACTCCCGCCGCCTCGCCGAGCGCCTGTGCAACCGGCTGAACGAGATCGCGTACGAGAGAGCCACCGGCGAGGCCCTCCCCGAGGGCGGTTCCCCCGCCGAGCTGATGGGGCAGTCCGGGGCCGCCCAGGGCGCCCCGCCCCTCCTGGCCAGGGCGCACCACGGCTCGGTCTCCAAGGAGCAGCGCGCGCTCGTCGAGGAGGATCTGAAAGCGGGCCGGCTGCCCGCCGTCGTCGCCACCTCCAGCCTCGAACTGGGCATCGACATGGGCGCGGTGGACCTGGTGATCCAGGTCGAGTCGCCGCCTTCGGTAGCCTCCGGCCTCCAGCGCGTGGGCCGCGCGGGACACCAGGTGGGCGCGGTGTCCACCGGCGTCGTCTTCCCCAAGTACCGGGGCGACCTGGTCCAGGCGGCCGTGGTCACCGAGCGGATGCGCAGCGGTTCCATCGAGTCCCTGCGCGTCCCGGCCAACCCCCTCGACGTACTGGCGCAGCAGCTCGTCGCGATGGTCGCCATGGACACGTGGCAGGCCGACGACCTCCTCGCGCTCGCCCGCCGCGCGGCCCCCTTCGCCTCCCTGCCCGAGTCGGCTTTCACCGCCGTCCTCGACATGCTCGCCGGGCGCTACCCCTCCGATGCCTTCGCCGAGTTGCGCCCGCGCGTCGTCTGGGACCGCATCGCCGGTACGGTCACGGGCCGGCCGGGAGCGCAGCGGCTCGCCGTCACCTCGGGCGGCACCATCCCCGACCGCGGTCTCTTCGGCGTCTTCCTGGCCGGGTCCGACCCGAAGAAGGGCGGCGGCCGGGTCGGCGAGCTCGACGAGGAGATGGTCTACGAGTCCCGTGCGGGCGACGTCTTCACCCTGGGTACGACGTCCTGGCGCATCGAGGACATCACCCGCGACCGGGTCCTGGTCTCACCCGCTCCCGGCGTGCCCGGCCGGCTCCCCTTCTGGAAGGGCGACCAGCTGGGCCGCCCGCTCGAACTGGGCCGGGCGCTCGGCGCGTTCCTCCGCGAGATCGGCAATCTGAAGCCCGACAAGGCCCGCGCCCGGCTCCGGGCCGCAGGCCTGGACGACTGGGCCACCGACAACGTCCTGTCCTACCTGGACGAGCAGCGCCGCGCGGCCGGTCACGTACCGGACGACCGCACGATCGTCGTCGAGCGGTTCCGCGACGACCTGGGCGACTGGCGGGTCGTCGTGCACTCCCCCTTCGGCGCGCAGGTGCACGCCCCGTGGGCACTGGCGCTCGGTGCCAGGCTCTCCGAGAAGTACGGCATGGACGCCCAGGTGATGCATGCCGACGACGGCATCGTGCTGCGCCTGCCGGACGCGGACCTGCTGGGGCTCGACCTGATGGGCCTGGACCCGCTGGACGCCCCGGCGAAGCCCCTGGGTACCGAGTACGACAGCGACCAGGCCCCGATCAGTGCCGCCGACACCCTCTTCGACAAGGGCGAGGTCGCGCAGATCGTCACCGACCAGGTCGGCGGTTCAGCCCTGTTCGCCGCCAGGTTCCGGGAGTGCGCCGCCCGCGCGCTGCTGCTCCCCCGCCGCAGCCCAGGCAAGCGCACCCCGCTCTGGCAGCAGCGCCAGCGAGCCTCCCAACTCCTGCAGGTGGCAGCCGAGTTCGGCTCGTTCCCGATCGTCCTCGAAGCGGTCCGCGAGTGCCTCCAGGACGTCTTCGACGTGCCGGGCCTGACCGAGCTGATGGGCGACATCGAGGCCCGCCGTGTCCGACTCGTCGAGGTCACCACGCCCGAGCCGTCCCCCTTCGCCCGCTCCCTCCTCTTCGGCTACGTCGCACAGTTCCTGTACGAGGGCGACTCGCCCCTCGCTGAGCGGCGCGCCGCGGCGCTCTCGCTCGACTCCCGCCTCCTCGCCGAGCTGCTCGGCCAGGCGGAGCTGCGCGAGCTGCTCGACGCGGACGTCCTGACCCAGCTGGAGCAGGAGCTCCAGTGGCTGACCGAGGACCGCCGTATCAAGGACGCCGAGGGCGTCGCCGACCTGCTGCGCGTCCTCGGGCCGCTCACCGGGGCCGAGCTGGCCGAGCGCGGCGCGGACCCCGGATGGCCCGCCGACCTCGCCGACGCACGGCGCGTCATCGGCGTCCGTATCGCCGGAACGGACCACTGGGCGGCGATCGAGGACGCGGGACGGCTGCGCGACGCGCTCGGCACGGCACTGCCGGTGGGTGTCCCCGAGGCGTTCACCGAGCCCGTCAAGGACCCTCTGGGCGACCTCCTCTCCCGGTACGCCCGCACGCACGGCCCCTTCACGTCCACCACCGCCGCCGCCCGCTTCGGCCTCGGCACCGCGGTCACGGACGGCGCCCTCCACCGGCTGGCCGCGGGCGGCCGGGTCGTCCAGGGCGAGTTCCACCCCTCCGGCATCGGCCAGGAGTGGTGCGACGCGACGGTCCTGCGCCGGCTGCGCCGCCGTTCCCTGGCCGCACTGCGCCAGGAGCTCGAACCGGTCGCACCGGCAGCCCTCGCCACCTTCCTCCCCCAGTGGCAGCACTACGGCAGCAACGGCCTGCGCGGCATCGACGGCCTGGTCCGCGCCGTGGAACAGCTGCAGGGCGCCGCCGTCCCGGCCTCCGCCCTGGAAAAACTCGTGCTCCCCTCCCGCGTCGCGGGCTACACCCCGGCCCTCCTCGACGAACTCACCACCACCGGCGAGGTGTTGTGGGCAGGTGCGGGCGCCCTGCCGGGCAAGGACGGCTGGGTCTCCCTCCACCTCGCCGACACCGCCCCACTGCTCCTCCCACCACCTCATCCCCTCGAACTCTCCGCGCTCCACGAGTCCGTCCTCACCTCCCTCTCCGGTGGGTACGGCCTGTTCTTCCGCCAGATCGCCGACCAGATCCGCGCCACCACGCACCCCGACGCCACGGACCCCCAACTGGCCGACGCCCTCTGGGACCTGGCCTGGTCAGGCCGCCTCACCAATGACACGCTCGCCCCGCTGCGCGCCGTCCTCGGTTCCGGGCGCACGGCGGGCGCCACCGCGCATCGCGCGAAACGCACCGTCCCGCGCGGCCGTTACGGCTCGCTCACCGGAGCCGCCCGCCCCGTCTCCCGCACCGGGCCGCCCACGGTCGCAGGCCGCTGGTCGCTGCTGCCCGCGCCCGAACCGGATCCCACCCACCGGGCCCACGCCCTCGCCCGCACCCTCCTCGACCGGCATGGTGTCGTCACCCGCGGCGCGGTCGCCGCCGAGGGGGTGGAGGGCGGCTTCTCTGCGATCTACCGGATCCTCGCCGCGTTCGAGGACAGCGGGCAGGCACGGCGGGGTTACGTCGTCGAGGGCCTGGGCGCCGCCCAGTTCGCGATGGACGGCGCGGTCGACCGGCTCCGCGCGGCGGCGACGGCCCGCGACCGCGCCGAGGGCGACGCACCGAACCGGGCCGTCGTCCTGGCCGCCGCCGACCCCGCCAATGCGTACGGCGCAGCCCTGCCCTGGCCCGAGCCACCGGCCGGGGTGACCCACAAGCCGGGCCGCAAGGCCGGATCCCTGGTCGTGCTGGTCGACGGCGAACTGACCCTCTACATGGAGCGCGGCGGCAAATCCCTCCTCGCCTGGCCAACCCACCCCGACCTGCCGGACTCCCCCGGCACCGACCCCACCCCACCCTCCGCGCACACCCCGCACACCCCGCACACCCCTTACGCCTCTCACGCCTCGACCGCCCCGGACGCCCCCGACGACCGCCTCCGCGCCGCAGCCGACGCCCTCACCGCGTCGGCCCGCGCAGGGGCCCTCGGCACGGTCACCGTCGAGCGCATCAACAACACACCCGCCCTCACCTCCCCCTTGGGCCGCACCCTCGAATCAGCCGGCTTCCACGCCACCCCCAAGGGCCTCCGCATGCGCCCCTGAACCCACTCACCCCAGCCCCCGAACTCACCCACCCCCACCCCCACCCCCAGCACCCAGCACCCAGCACCCAGCCACCCTTGGGCAGCGGAGCCGCCCCTCCACCCCCGCTCCCCCAGCCTCCATGGGCAGCGGGGCCGCCCTCCCCCGAGGGAGCGGCCCCCCACGCGGAGCGCGCCCCCCCACCCCGGCCCACGCTCACCCCCACCCACACAGTGGCGAAACGCCTGCCCACAGCGGCCACGGTGCAAGGAGGGGAGACGCGAAGGGAACCACCCGCCCCCACCACCCCATTTCCCCCATCATGGACACATGCCCGAAGGAGACACCGTCCGGCAAGCCGCCCACCGCCTGCACACCGCCCTCGCCGGCCGCCCCCTCACCCACGCCGACCTGCGCGTCCCCCGCTTCGCCACCGCCGACCTGGCCGGCCGCACGGTCCTCGACGTCACCTCGTACGGCAAGCACCTCCTCACCCGCATCGAGGGCGGCCTCACCCTCCACTCGCACCTCCGCATGGACGGCTCCTGGAAGATCTACACCCCCGGCGAGCCCTGGCGCGGCGGCCCCGCCCACCAGATCCGCGCCATCCTCCAGAACGCCGACGCCACCGCCGTCGGCTACCGCCTTCCCGTCCTCGAACTCCTCCGTACCGCCGACGAAGCCACCGCCGTCGGACACCTCGGCCCCGACCTCCTCTCCCCCGACTGGGGCACGGAGCTCCAGGGCCGAGCCGTACGCAATCTCCTCGCCGCCCCCGACCGCCCCCTCGGCGAAGCGCTCCTCGACCAGCGCAATCTCGCGGGCATCGGCAACGTCTACAAGTCCGAGCTCTGCTTCCTCGCCCGGGTCACCCCCTGGCTCCCGGTCGGCGCTCTCGACCCCGACGTCCCCGCCCGCCTGGTCGCGACCGCCCACCGCCTGCTCGACGCGAACAAGGACCGTCCCGACCGCCGCACGACAACCACCCCTCGCACCTCAACCACCACCCGCACCTCAACCACCAACCGCGCCTCCACCACCCGCACCTCCGACCGCCTCTACGTCTACGGCCGCGAGTCCCGCCCCTGCCTCCGCTGCGCGACGCCGGTCCGCAAGGCCGACCAGGGCGACGGAACCCGCGAGCGGCCGACCTACTGGTGCCCGAACTGCCAGTCGGGTCCCACCAATTGACGCACCGTCAGATCAAATCGTACGGTCGGGCCATGGCTCTCCCCGTACGACTCCAGGCGTACGACCTGACCGGCCGCACCGCATTCGTCACCGGCGCCGCGAGCGGCATAGGCCGCGCCACCGCCGAACTACTCGCCGAAGCGGGCGCCACCGTCCACTGCGCGGACCGCGACGAGGCGGGCCTGGCCGAGACCGCCCGCCGGATCACCAAGACCGGCGGCACCGCGGCCACCCACACCCTCGACGTGACCGACCGCACCCGCCTCCGGGAGGCCATGGCGACCGCCGAGCGCGTCGACATCCTCGTCGCCGCCGCCGGAATCATGCACTCCAGCAGCGTCCTGGACACCACCGACGAGGACCTCGACCGGGTCCTCGCCGTCAACTTCAAAGGAGTCCTGTACGCCTGCCAGGAAGCAGCCCGCACCATGCTCGCGGCGGCCCCAGGCACCGCCTACGGCCCGGAAAGCTGCCCTGAAAGGCCCCCCGGCAGCATCATCACCGTCGCCTCGGGCGCCGTCGACTCCGCCAACGCCGGCCTGCTCTGCTACAGCGCGGCCAAGGCCGCGGTCGTCCAGCTCACGAAGACCCTCGCCACCGAGCTGGGCCCGCACGGCATCCGCGTCAACGCGGTTGCCCCCGGCTGGGTCCGTACGCCCATGACCGATCGCCACGACGCCACGCTCCAGCACAGCGCCGAAGCCTTCATGACCCGCATCACCCCGCTCGGCCGCGTCGGCGAACCCGAGGACGTCGCGCACGCCGTCCTGCACCTCGCCTCCGACGCCGCAGCCTTCACAACGGGCCAGATCCTCCGCCCCAACGGCGGCGTCGCCATGCCTTGGTGAACGAGCCCCACCCCTGACCCACCCGACCAGAACAATCCTCCGCCCGCCTCACCCCTCCGCCCGCCTCACTCCTGCCTCCGCCTCACCCCTGCCCCCGCCCCCCGAGCCGCCACATGCACCGGCAGCAGACTCAGCCCCCACCCCCCTGCAGCCACCGCCCCCTCCACCACACCCGTCCCCTCGGGTGCCAGCAGCAGCCGCAGCACCGCCCACCACCACACCCCGCCGAGCACCAGCCCCAGCGCCCCCAGCAGCAACACCCGACGCCCCTGCGGCCCCCGGCTCCCCCAGAACTCGCGCCGCACCATCGCTGCCTCCTCCGGCCGACGCTAGACCTGGGCATTCCCGTACGGGAGGGCGCACCAGGTGCAACGGGAGCGCTCGAAGCACCCACCGCGCACCCGGCGCACACCCGGCCCCGTACGACTCACACCATCACGCGCCCTACGCGGCGCCACCATCACGCGCCGTACGCGGCGCCACCATCACGCGCCCTATCCGGCGCTCTCCGCCTGGAACATCCACGCATGCTTCTCCAGGTCGGCCGTCAGCCCGATGATCAGGTCCTGGGTCACCGGGTCCGGGTCGCCGGTCACGTCGATGCGCTCGCGCATCCCGACGATCACCGCGCCGAGCGCGTCCACCAGGATCCGCACCGCGTCAACGTCCTTGATCCAGCCCGTCGGCGTCTCCTTGACGGCGCTCGAAGCGGAGACCGTCGAGGCCCGCCCGTCCGGGCTGACCCCGAGCGCGGAGGCCCGCTCGGCGACCGAGTCGGAGTGCAGACGCGCCGAAGCCACCACGTCGTCGAGCTGAAGGTGTACGGAACGGAAACGCGGTCCCACCACGTTCCAGTGGACCTGCTTGGCGACCAGCGACAGGTCGACCAGGTCCGCCAGCGCGCCCTGCAGCGCTTCGCCGACCACCTTGAGGTCCGCCTCGGGCAGGGTGCTCTTCACGACAGCCATGGAGTGTCCTCCTCAGACATCACAGAAATCTGCATCAGCACTTCCAACCCTGCCACAACTGATCCAATTCGGTCATTCAGGGTATGCAACAGGGCAGGAAACAGGGTATGAAAACGATTGGCGGGATACGCAAAAGACCGGAGCCCCGACCGACCCGCAGAACGGGATCGGCCGAGGCTCCGGCACAGCCGGTGCTACGCCATTCGCCAGGCGGAGCACCACTTCATTCGCTAGGCAGCGACGACGTCCACCGCTTCCGCAGGTGCCTTGATCGTCACTCGCTCGGTCGGCACACCGGACACACCGGTCACCGACGTCACGGAGACCGCATTGAGCATCGGTCGTACTGGCTGGCGCACCGGCGTCTCGCCGGCCGCAGCCGACGCAGCCAGTTCGGCCAGGGAGAGTTCGTCGCTCACTTCCCTCATGAGCTCGGACATCCGTACATCAAGCGCGTCGCAGATCGCGGAAAGCAGCTCGGAGGATGCCTCCTTCTGCCCCCGCTCAACCTCGGAGAGATAACCGAGCGAAACCCGGGCGGACGAGGAGACTTCGCGCAGAGTACGGCCCTGGCGCTGGCGCTGCCGACGCAGCACGTCACCCAGCAGGCGACGGAGCAGAATCATCGGTGGCTCCCTCCTCGGACCGCGTAGCCGCATCCTTCACGCCCCACCGTACCGCCTCGCGGTGCGGCCGTGCGGGGAGCGATGTCGTGTTCACTCAGGGCTGCAAACATCAAGTTCCCCCGTTGTGTTCCGTATCCTGTGCCCGCGCATTTTCGACCAGTTCACCTGCGAGCAGCTCGAAAACTCCCCGCACACTCTCTCTACGGATGTCCGAACGGCTGCCGTTCAACCTCAGTGCGGCCACTTTCCCGGCTCCGCCGGGCCCCGCGACCGCCACGAAAACCGTGCCGACGGGCTGTCCGTCCTGCGGGTCGGGCCCCGCGACGCCGGTCGTGGAGATCCCCCAGTCGGCCCCCAGCACCCGCCGCACACCCTCCGCCATCTGCCGGGCGACCCCGGCGTCCACCGCGCCGCGCTCCCGCAGAAGGTCCGGCGCGACGCCGAGGATGTCCCGCTTCAGCTCGGTCGCGTAAGCGGTCACGGACCCCCGGAAGACCTTCGAGGCGCCGGGCACGCCCGTGAGCTCGCCCGCCACCAGCCCCCCGGTCAGCGACTCCGCGACGGCGAGGGTCTCACCCCGCGCACCGAGCACCGCCAGGACCCCGGCGGCACCCTCCGTACCGCTGGTCCCAGAAGTACCGGAAGGCTCACCAGAAGTACCGGAAGGCTCAAAAGCACTGGTAGAAAAGCCGGAACTCACCGATCGGCCCGCTCTGCCGCAAGCCCCGCCCGCCGCAGCACGACCGCCTGCCGTACGTAGTCGAGGCCGGTGACCACGGTCAGCGCCACGGCCACCGCCATCACCCACCACCGGAAGGTGGCCAGCGGCCCGGTCAGCGCGAGCACGTACATGCCGACCGCCGTGCCCTGCGCGAGCGTCTTCATCTTGCCGCCGCGACTGGCCGGAATGACCCCGTGCCTGATCACCCAGAACCGCATCAGCGTGATCCCGAGCTCGCGGAAGAGAATCACCCCGGTCACCCACCAGGACAGGTCGCCGAGCCCCGACAGACAGATGAGGCCCGCAGCCATGATCGCCTTGTCGGCGATCGGGTCGGCGATCTTCCCGAAGTCCGTGACCAGGTTGTACGTACGCGCCAGATGCCCGTCGAAGACGTCCGTGATCATGGCGACGGCGAACGCCGCCCAGGCCCACGCCCGCCAGATCGGGTCGTACCCGCCGTCGGCGAGCAGCAGCATCACGAAGCCCGGCACGAGCACCAGCCGCAGCATCGTCAGGATGTTGGCGATGTTCCACAGACTGGCCTGGCTCACCGCCGCAGCTCCCAGCTTTCCGCCGGTCACCGGCGTCGACCTGCCGGTACCGCCCGCCGCGGACGCCGGGATTCCGCTCATCTGGCCGCCTCCTCAGGGACCTCACTGGTGCTTCCGTCACCGGCACCGGGCAGCGGCTCGGCGACGAGGTCCACGCCCTCGGTACCGACCACCTTTGCCACGACCATACGACCGGGCGTCAAGCCGTGGCTGGTCGTGAAGACCACCTGGCCATCCGTCTCCGGCGCCTGGTGAGCCGCACGGCCGATCGCACCGTCCTCCTCGTCGATGGACTCGACGAGCACCTCCAGCGTCTCGCCGAGCCGCTCCTCCGCCCGCTGGGTGGTGAGCTCCTCCGCGAGCCGGGAGATGTGCGCGAGCCGCTCGGCGATCGTGTCCGCGTCGAGCTTCTTCTCGTACGTGACCGCCTCGGTGCCCTCTTCGTCCGAGTAGCCGAACACGCCGATGGCATCCAGGCGCGCACCGGTGAGGAAGCGTTCCAGCTCCGCGAAGTCCTCCTCGGTCTCGCCGGGGAAGCCCACGATGAAGTTGGAGCGCACACCGGCCTGCGGCGCCTTGCTGCGGATGGTTTCGAGCAGCGTCCAGAACTGCTCGGTGGATCCGAAGCGGCGCATCGCGCGCAGCACTCCGGGCGCCGAGTGCTGGAAGGACAGGTCGAAGTAGGGGGCGACCTTCGGCGTCGACGTCAGTACGTCGATGAGGCCCGGCCGCATCTCGGCCGGCTGGAGGTAGCTGACGCGCACCCGCTCGATGCCGTCGACCTCGGAGAGCTCGGGCAGCAGGGTCTCCAGGAGACGGATGTCACCGAGGTCCTTGCCGTACGAGGTGTTGTTCTCGGAGACCAGCATGACCTCCTTGACGCCCTGCTCGGCCAGCCAGCGGGTCTCCTGGAGCACGTCGCTGGGGCGCCGCGAGATGAAGGAGCCGCGGAACGACGGGATGGCGCAGAACGAGCAGCGCCGGTCGCAGCCGGACGCCAGCTTCACCGAGGCGACCGGGCTGGTGCCCAGGCGGCGGCGGAGCGGCGCGCGCGGCCCCGACACGGGGGCGACGCCTTCGGGCAGGTCGGCGGGGGCCGGAGCGGCCTCCTGCGCGTGACCCGGCAGCGAGACGTCGGCCGACTGGCGCTCGGCGGGGCTGATCGGGAGCAGCTTGCGCCGGTCGCGCGGGGTGTGGGCCTCGACGCTGCCGCCCGCGAGGATGGTCTGGAGGCGGTTGGAGATGTCGGCGTAGTCGTCGAAGCCGAGCACTCCGTCGGCCTCCGGCAGGGCCTCCGCGAGGTCCTTGCCGTACCGCTCGGCCATGCAGCCCACGGCGACGACGGCCTGGGTCCTGCCGTGATCCTTCAGATCGTTGGCTTCGAGCAGGGCGTCGACGGAGTCCTTCTTGGCGGCCTCGACGAATCCGCAGGTGTTGACGACTGCGACGTCCGCGTCCGAGGCGTTCTCGACGAGCTGCCAGCCGTCCGCTGCCAAGCGGCCTGCCAGCTCCTCCGAGTCCACCTCGTTACGGGCGCAGCCAAGAGTGACAAGGGCGACGGTGCGGCGTTCGGGCATGGACTCAAGACTACTTTGTCCCGGCGCAGACCCGGGCCGCGAGGGGCCACGACCGCTCCCCTCACGGCGCAACCCCTTCCCGACCTGCGAAGACGTACGGGCGGGGCGTACGAGCGGGGCGTACGAGAGGGACCTGCGGAGAACAGCGTCGACTAGCCCGCCGCGGGGTCGCCCTTGGTGTACGTGAGCCGCTCGACCTGGCCCGGCTGGAAGTCGTCCTGGACCTCCTTGCCGTTCACGAACAGCTGGATCGCGTCGGCGTCGCCGAGCACGACGTCGAGCTGCTCGGGGTCGGTGAAGGTCTTCGACTCGCCCTTCTTGAGGAATCCGTCGAAGAGCAGCCGGCCGTTGCGCGCGCGTGCGGAGACCCAGCTCTTGCTGCCGGTCGCCACCATCTTGACCGTGACGCGGTCCTTCGGGGCTGCCGCGATGGCGCTGTCCGTCGGGTCGGGCTTGGGGTCGACGGGCCTGACCGGGGTCTTCGTGGGAGTGGGCTTCGGAGCGGGCGCGGTGGCGGTGGCACCCTCGGCGACGCTCCGGGTGCTGCTCGGCTTGTCGTTGCCGCTGAACATCGTGAAGCCGACGAAGCCGACCACCGCGACGATCGCCGCCACCATCGCGGCGGTCCAGTTGGGCCTGCGCCGCTCGGGCCTGATCCGCTCCGCCTCGAAGAGCGGGGCGGCCGGGGTCGGGGCGGGCCGCCCGCCGTGCTCGCCGTCGTACTGCGCGACGAGGGCGGAAGGATCGAGTCCGACGGCGCTCGCGAGCGTACGGATGTGGCCGCGGGCGTAGACGTCGCCGCCGCAGCGGGAGAAGTCGTCCGCCTCGATGGCGTGGACGATCGGAATGCGCACCCGGGTCGACGTACTGACTTCATCGACCGTCAGACCTGCGGCGATCCGGGCCTGCTGGAGGGTACGACCGATCGGGGGCCGGTCGTCTTCAGGAGCGTTGCCGGGAGAGTCTGGAGAGTTGCCGATGGACACGGGGGCGCCTTTCGAGCGTGAGCCACCTGCTGGAGGTTCAGTCTAGGGGGGTGACGAAAGGGTGGGGCAAGCGGGAGAGCCGTCTTTGTACGCCATCGGAACGGCCGGGCACCCCGAAGGCACCGCAGGGCCACCCACGGTTCCACCGCTGACGGACCATGACGACTCCCTCCCCTCAACTGGACGTACGCGCAAGGGAAACGGTTGCCTCTGTTTCTCTTACGAGTGAGTCTTGTCGGGCTGTACGACGTATGGCTGTACGACGTATGGCCGTACGAAGTGTGGCCGTACGAAAATGAGCCCTACGAAGGAGACTCTCCCCGGATCACGTCCAGTACGCCATCCAATTCGTCCGGCTTCACGAGAACGTCGCGTGCCTTGGACCCCTCGCTCGGCCCCACGATGCCCCTGGACTCCATCAGGTCCATGAGCCGACCCGCCTTCGCGAAGCCGACCCGCAGCTTGCGCTGAAGCATCGACGTCGACCCGAACTGGGTGGAAACCACCAGCTCAGCGGCCTGGCACAGCAGATCCAGGTCGTCGCCGATATCCTCGTCGATCTCCTTCTTCTGCTTGGTGCCGACCACCACGTCGTCCCGGAAGACCGGGGCCATCTGGTCCTTGCAGTGCTGGACGACGGCCGCGACCTCGTCCTCGGTGACGAAGGCTCCCTGCATACGGGTCGGCTTGTTCGCCCCCATCGGCAGGAAGAGCCCGTCCCCCTTGCCGATCAGCTTCTCGGCGCCCGGCTGGTCGAGGATGACCCGGCTGTCGGCGAGCGAGGAGGTGGCGAAGGCGAGCCGGGACGGCACGTTCGCCTTGATCAGACCGGTCACGACGTCCACCGAGGGCCGCTGGGTGGCGAGCACCAGATGGATGCCGGCCGCACGGGCCAACTGGGTGATGCGGACGATCGAGTCCTCCACATCGCGCGGCGCGACCATCATGAGGTCCGCCAGCTCGTCGACGATGACGAGCAGGTACGGATAGGCCTGGAGCTCCCGCTCGCTGCCCTCGGGCGTCTTGAGCTTGCCGCTGCGGACGGCCGCGTTGAAGTCGTCGATGTGCCGGTAGCCGAAGGCCGCCAGGTCGTCGTAGCGCAGGTCCATTTCCCGTACGACCCACTGCAGCGCCTCGGCGGCCCGCTTCGGGTTGGTGATGATCGGGGTGATCAGGTGCGGGATGCCCTCGTACGCGGTCAGCTCGACCCGCTTGGGGTCGACGAGCACCATCCGTACGTCCTCGGGGGTGGCCCGGACCATGACCGAGGTGATCAGGCAGTTGATGCAGGACGACTTTCCGGAACCGGTGGCTCCGGCGACCAGGACGTGCGGCATCTTCGCCAGGTTGGCCATCTCGTAGCCGCCCTCGACGTTCTTGCCGAGCGCCACCAGCATCGGGTGGTTGTCCTCGGCCGCGTCCGCGAGACGGAGCACGTCGCCGAGGTTGACCATTTCGCGGTCGCTGTTGGGGATCTCGATGCCGACCGCGGACTTGCCGGGGATCGGCGAGATGATCCGTACGTCGGGTGAGGCCACCGCGTACGCGATGTTCTTGGTCAGTGCGGTGATCTTCTCGACCTTGACGGCCGGGCCGAGCTCGACCTCGTACCGGGTGACCGTCGGGCCGCGGGTGAAGCCGGTGACGGCCGCGTCGACCTTGAACTCCATGAAGACGTTGGACAGGGACTCCACGACCGCGTCGTTGGCGGCGCTGCGCGTCTTGCCGGGGCCACCGCGCTCCAGCAGGTCCAGGGAGGGCAGGGAGTACGTGATGTCGCCGGAGAGCTGGAGCTGCTCGGCCCGCGGCGGCAGCGACGCGGTCTCCTTCGGCGGCTCCTTGGTGAGGTCGGCGGCGCGGGACGGCGGGGAGTCCAGCCTGGCTCCGACCGGACGCGCCCGCTCCGGCGCCCTGGCCGGCGGTTCCGACGGCGCGGAGGGGGCGGACGGGGCCGAGGGGGCGGACGGGCCGGAGAGGGCCGACGGCACGGCCTCCCGCGCCGACGGCACGGACGACGTCCGCTCCTGCTCCTGCGAGACCCCGTGCGTGAGGTCGGCGACGATCGGCGACGGCGGCAGTCCGTTCATCACCGCCCCGTCGAGCGCGGCGGCAGCGGCCGCGGCCACGTCCACCGCGTCCAGCGGCCGGGCGAACTGCGAGGGCTGCACGGACGGCGCCCTGCGGGGCCTGCGGCGCCGTCCCAGCGCCTCCTCCTCCGCCGCGTCCGGGTCGTGCTCCGGCGCTTCGCTCCGGCGCACGGAGGGCCGCTGCGAGCCTGCCGGAAGCGCCTCGCGCCACTGCTCGTCGTACCGCTCGTCGTCCTCGTGCTGCACGGCGGCCGCCTCCGGCCGCGCCTCGATGACCCCGAGCCGGACGCCCAGCTGCCGCAGCCGCTGCGGAATCGCGTTGACCGGTGTCGCCGTGACCACCAGCAGCCCGAACACGGTGAGCAGCAGCAGCAGCGGTACGGCCAGCACCTCGCCCATCGTGAAGGTCAGCGGCACCGAGGCCGCCCAGCCGATCAGCCCGCCCGCGTCCTGCATCGCCTCGCTGCCGTCGCCACGACCGGGCGACCCGCACGCGATGTGCACCTGCCCGAGCACGCCGATCACCAGCGCGGAAAGACCGATGACGATCCGTCCGTTGGCCTCGGGCCGCTCCGGATGCATGATCAGCCGGATGCCCATGACGCCGAGCAGCAGCGGTACGAGCAGGTCCAGCCGGCCGAAGGCGCCGGTGATCAGCATCTCCACCAGGTCGCCGACAGGACCGCGCAGATGTGCCCAGGTCCCGGCCGCGACGATCAGCGCGAGGCCGAGCAGCAGCAGGGCGAGCCCGTCCTTGCGGTGCGCCGGGTCGAGGCCCTTCGCGCCACGCCCTATGCCGCGGAACATCGCACCGACGCCGTGGGCCAGGCCCAGGTAGGCGCCGCGCGCAAGCCTGTAGATGCCCCCGGTCGGGGACGGCGCGGGCTTGGGTGCCGGCCTGGCCGCCTTCTTGGCAGGGGCTTTCTTCGCCGGAGCGGACTTCTTCGCCGCGGGTTTCGCCGCGCTCTTCTTCACCGGTGGTTTCGCGGCGGCCTTGGCGGGCGCCGCCTTCTTCGCAGCGCCCGGCGTACGACCGGTGCGCGGCTTCGCGGTGCCCGTCGTGCCCTGGGAACCCTTGCCGGACGTACGTGAGGCCATGGGGCTAGAGGTTACCGGTGGAGACGCCGAGCGACACGTGTGCCTACGGCATCACCCGGACGTGTCGCCCTTTGCACAGCGGGAAATTGACATGCCGACAGTCCCGCATCCGATGCCACGACTGCCCCGCAGCTGACGTATCGCCTGCCACGGGACTGCCGCACCGTCAGTTCTGCGACGGGAGTGTCCCCGTACCGCCACCCGTACCCGGCTCGAGCGCGTCGAGCGCCCGGCGCAGACCGGTGAGTTTGCGCTCCAGGTGTGCGGCGGTGGCGACGGCCGCGGCATCCGCCGAGTCGTCGTCGAGCTGCTTGGAGAGCGCCTCCGCCTGCTCCTCGACCGCCGCGAGCCGTGCGGACAGCTCGGCCAGCAGCCCGACAGGCTCCTTGACCGCCCCCGCGTCCGCCCGGTTCGTACCCTCCAACTGGAGGCGCAGCAGCGCTGCTTGCTCCCGCAGCTGACAGTTCTTCATGTACAGCTCGACGAACACCGAGACCTTGGCGCGGAGCACCCACGGGTCGAAGGGCTTCGAGATGTAGTCCACCGCGCCGGCCGCATAACCCCGGAAGGTGTGGTGCGGGCCGTGGTTGATCGCGGTGAGGAAGATGATCGGGATGTCCCGCGTCCGTTCCCGTCGCTTGATGTGCGCGGCGGTTTCGAATCCGTCCATGCCCGGCATCTGTACGTCCAGCAGGATGACCGCGAAGTCATCAGTAAGCAGTGCTTTGAGCGCTTCCTCCCCTGACGATGCCCTCACCAGTGTCTGATCGAGCGCGGAGAGAATGGCCTCCAGCGCCAACAGATTCTCCGGCCGGTCATCGACCAGGAGGATCTTGGCCTTCTGCACCATGGCCCGTCCTCCTCGCCCCGGCAGTGCACCGGGCGCCGCCCCGGAGGACGACTCCCTTGCGTCGCCCGTCCTTGTGCCGGTCATGGTAGCCGTACCCACCCGGTCGCCACACCCTGTCACCGCGATGTCACTGTGCACGTAGCAGAAACGCATCGGGAGACCAGAAGGTTCCCCGAATACCGTGCTCTCACACGCCGTCGGCCACAGTCAGTCAACACGACTGCCCGCGGCCGACGCCCGCTTGCCCCCACCGTACGGTCACCCGAGCACCCGCACCGCGGGCGGGCTCACTCCTCCCCGCGCATCCACTGTTCCATCACACCGAGCAGATGGTCCGGGTCGACCGGCTTCGTCACGTAGTCGGAAGCACCGGAGTCGATCGCCTTCTCCCGGTCGCCCTTCATCGCCTTGGCGGTGAGCGCGATGATCGGCAGCCCGGCGAACTGCGGCATCCTGCGGATCGCCGTCGTCGTCGCGTAGCCGTCCATCTCCGGCATCATGATGTCCATCAGCACGACCGTCACATCGTCGTGCTGCTCCAGGACTTCGATGCCCTCGCGCCCGTTCTCCGCGTACAGCACCGAAAGCCCGTGCTGCTCCAGGACGCTGGTGAGCGCGAAGACGTTGCGGATGTCGTCGTCGACGATCAGCACCTTCTCGCCGGAGAACCCGAAGGTCCGCCGCTCCTCGGGCGCCGAGTCCTGGTTCTGCTGCCCCACCCACGGATCCTGCGGCGTACTGCCGCTCGCGGCCGCCGCCGGCTGGCCGGACAGCGCGGGCCGCTGCTCGGTCGCGCCGAGTGCCATGCGGCGGCGCCGGAACAGCCCGGCGGGCCCGGTCTGCGGATCGTTGCGTACGACACCGAGGTGGTACGGGGACTCCGCCTGCTCCGGGGCGTCCTGCGCCGCCGCCCGGCGCGGCAGTTCGAGCCCGCCGGGAGCGAGCTGCGGGTAGCCCTGGGGCGGCAGTTCGCTCGGGTGCAGCGGGAGGTACAGCGTGAACGTCGAGCCGCGGCCCGGCTCGCTCGCCGCGTGGATCTCGCCGCCGAGGAGCCTGGCGATCTCCCTGCTGATGGACAGACCCAGGCCCGTACCGCCGTACTTCCTGCTGGTCGTGCCGTCGGCCTGCTTGAACGCCTCGAAGATGACGCGCATCTTGCTGGCCGCGATGCCGATGCCGGTGTCGGTCACCGAGAAGGCGATCAAGTCGCCGTCGACGTCCCGCAGCGACCCGGCTTCGAGCAGCTGCTCGCGGATCTCGTGCGGTACGTCGGCGTTGGCGGGCCGGATCACCAGCTCGACGGCGCCGGTGTCGGTGAACTTCACCGCGTTGGACAGCAGGTTGCGCAGCACCTGCAGGAGGCGCTGCTCGTCGGTGTGCAGGGTGGCGGGCAGCTCCGGCGAGACCCGTACCGAGAAGTCGAGCCCCTTCTCCGCGGTGAGCGGCCGGAAGGTGGCCTCCACGTAGTCGACAAGCTGGACCAGGGCGATCCGGGTCGGCGAGACGTCCATCTTGCCCGCCTCGACCTTGGACAGGTCGAGAATGTCGTTGATCAGCTGGAGCAGGTCGGAACCGGCGCCGTGGATCGTCTCGGCGAACTCGACCTGCTTCGGGGAGAGGTTCCCGTCGGCGTTGTCGGCGAGCAACTTGGCCAGGATGAGCAGGGAGTTGAGCGGCGTACGCAGCTCGTGCGACATGTTCGCCAGGAACTCCGACTTGTAGCGCATGGAGACCGCGAGCTGCTCGGCCCGCTCCTCCAGCACCTGCCGGGCCTCCTCGATCTCGGTGTTCTTCACCTCGATGTCGCGGTTCTGCCGGGCCAACTGCTCGGCCTTCTCCTCCAGTTCGGCATTGGACTCCTGGAGGGCCTTCTGCCGGTTCTCCAACTCCTCGGAGCGCTCGCGCAGTTGCTCGGTCAGCTCCTGCGACTGCTCCAGCAGGACCTCGGTCTTCGTATTGACGCTGATGGTGTTGACGCTGGTCGCGATCATTTCCGCGATCTGGTTCAGGAAGTCCTTCTGGATGTGCGTGAACGGCTGGAACGACGCCAGCTCGATCACCCCCAGCACCTGCCCCTCGAAGACCACCGGCAGCACGATCACATGAGCGGGCGGCGCCTCTCCGAGCCCCGAGGAAATCTTGAGGTACCCCTCCGGCACCCGCACCTGGATGGTCCGCTTCTCCTCCGCGGCCGTCCCGATGAGGGTCTCCCCCGGCCGGAAGACGGTCGGCATCGCACCCGCCGAGTAGCCGTAGCTCCCGCGCATCCGCAGCTGGTACAGGCCGTCCACTTCGGTGCCGACCTCGGCTCCCTTGGCGGCCGACGACGCCCCCGAGGGGAGCGCCAGGAAGAACGCGCCCTGCTGCGCCGAGACCACCGGCGTCAGCTCGCTCATGATCAGCGACGCCACGTCGTCGAGGTCCCGGCGGCCCTGCATCAGACCGGAGATCCGGGCCAGGTTGCCCTTGAGCCAGTCCTGCTCCTGGTTGGTCTGGGTGGTGTCGCGCAGGTTGGCGATCATGGTGTTGATGTTGTCCTGGAGCTCCTGGATCTCGCCCCTGGCATCCACGTCGATCTTCAGGCTGTGGTCGCCGCGGGTGACCGCCGTCGCGACCTTAGCGATGGCGCGCACCTGGCGGGTGAGGTTCCCCGCCATCTCGTTCACGGACTCGGTGAGGTCGCGCCACGTGCCGTCGACGTCCCGCACCCGCGCCTGACCGCCCAGCTGCCCGTCGGTGCCCACCTCGCGGGCCACCCGGGTCACCTGGTCGGCGAACGAGGACAGCTGGTCGACCATCGTGTTGATGGTGTCCTTCAGGTCCTGGATCTCGCCGCGGGCATCAATGTCGATCTTCTTGGTGAGGTCGCCCTTGGCGATGGCGGTGGTGACGGTCGCGATCTGCCGCACCTGACCGGTCAGGTTGGACGCCATCGAGTTCACCGACTCGGTGAGGTCCTTCCACGTACCGGCGACACCCGGTACGCGCGCCTGGCCGCCCAACTCGCCCTGCGTGCCCACCTCGCGGGCCACCCGGGTCACCTCGTCGGCGAACGACGACAGCGTCCGCACCATGGTGTTCACCGTGTCGGCCAGCTCCGCGACCTCGCCGCGCGCCTCCACGGTGACCTTCTTCGTCAGGTCGCCGTTGGCGACCGCGGACGAGACCCGGGAGATGTTGCGCACCTGCGACGTCAGGTTGTTCGCCATGAAGTTGACGTTGTCGGTGAGTTCCTTCCAGATGCCAGTGACCCCGCGCACCCGGGCCTGACCACCGAGAATGCCCTCCGTACCCACCTCGCGGGCGACCCGGGTCACCTCGTCGGCGAAGTTGGAGAGCTGGTCGACCATCGTGTTCACGGTCGTGACGAGGTCGAGGATCTCACCCTTCGCATCGACGGTGATCTTCTTGGACAGGTCACCCGTAGCCACCGCGGTCGTGACCTCGGCGATGTTGCGCACCTGCGAAGTCAGGTTGTTGGCCATGAAGTTGACGGACTGGGTGAGGTCCTTCCAGGTGCCGCTGACGCCCTGGACCTCGGCCTGCCCGCCGAGCATGCCCTCGGTGCCCACCTCACGGGCCACCCGGGTCACCTGCTCCGCGAAGTTCGAGAGCTGGTCGACCATCGTGTTGAGGGTGTTCTTCAGCTCCAGGATCTCGCCGCGGGCATCCACGTCGATCTTCTGCGACAGGTCACCGCGCGCCACAGCCGTGGCGACCTGCGCGATGTTGCGCACCTGGGCGGTGAGGTTCCCGGCCATGCCGTTCACCGAGTCCGTCAGGTCGCGCCACACACCGGCGACGCCCGGCACCTGCGCCTGACCGCCGAGCCGTCCCTCCGTACCCACCTCACGGGCCACCCGGGTCACCTGGTCCGCGAACGCGGACAGCTGGTCGACCATCGTGTTGATGGTGTTCTTCAGCTCCAGGATCTCGCCGCGGGCATCCACGTCGATCTTCTGCGACAGGTCACCGCGCGCCACCGCCGTCGTGACCTGGGCGATCTGCCGCACCTGCGACGTCAGGTTCCCGGCCATGAAGTTGACGGAGTCGGTGAGTTCCTTCCACGTACCGCTGACGCCGTCGACACGCGCCTGACCGCCGAGCCGTCCCTCCGTGCCCACGTCGCGCGCCATCCGCGTGACCTGGTCGGCGAACGCGGACAGCTGGTCGACCATCGTGTTGACGGTGTTCTTGAGCTCCAGCATCTCCCCGGAGACGTCGACGGTGACCTTCTGCGACAGATCGCCGTTGGCGACCGCCGTCGTCACCTGCGCGATGTTCCGCACCTGGCCCGTGAGGTTGCGGAAGGCCGTATTGACCGAGTCGGTCAGGTCCTTCCACGTACCCGCCGCACCCGGCACCTGCGCCTGACCGCCCAGCTGCCCCTCGACACCGACCTCACGCGCCACCCGCGTCACTTCTGAACCGAAGGACTGCAGCTGCTCCACCATGGTGTTGACGGTGTTCTTGAGCTCCAGCATCTCCCCGGAGACGTCGACGGTGACCTTCTGCGACATGTCACCGTTGGCGACCGCCGTCGTCACCTGCGCGATGTTCCGCACCTGGTCCGTGAGGTTGCGGAAGGCCGTATTGACCGAGTCGGTCAGGTCCTTCCACGTACCCGCCGCACCCGGCACCTGCGCCTGACCGCCGAGCAGCCCCTCGCCGCCGACCTCGCTGGCGACCCGGGTCACCTCGTCCGCGAACGTACGCAGCGTCTCGGTCATCTGGTTGATCGTTTCGGCCAGCTGTGCGACCTCGCCGCGCGCGTTCACCGTGACCTTCCGCGACAGATCGCCGCTCGCGACCGCCGTCGTCACCTCGGCGATACCCCGCACCTGGGACGTCAGGTTCCCGGCCATGAGATTTACGGAATCGGTGAGGTCCTTCCACACTCCGGCCACACCCGGCACCTGCGCCTGCCCGCCGAGCTCGCCCTCGGTGCCCACCTCGCGGGCCACCCGGGTCACCTCGGAGGAGAACGACGACAGCTGGTCCACCATCGTGTTCACGGTGTTCTTCAGCTGCAGCATCTCGCCGGCCACGTGCACCGTGACCTTCCGCGACAGATCGCCCTTGGCGACCGCCGTCGTCACCAGCGCGATGTCCCGGACCTGTGCGGTCAGCCGGTAGGCCATCGTATTGACGGAGTCGGTGAGGTCCTTCCACGACCCGGACATGCCGCGCACCTGCGCCTGCCCGCCCAACTTGCCCTCGGTACCGACCTCAAGGGCGACCCGCGTCACCTCGTCGGTGAACGCGGACAGCTGGTCGACGAGGTTGTTGACCGTACGCCCGACCTTGAGGAACTCTCCCCGCAGCGGGTGCCCGGTGCCCTCCCCGCCCTGCGACCGCAGCTCCATCCGCTGCTCCAGGTCGCCCTCCGCCACCGCTGACAGCACCCTGCCGACCTCGGACACCGGTCGTACGAGATCCTCGACGAGCGCGTTGGAGGCGTCGATCGCCGTCGCCCAGGAGCCCTCGCAGGCCCCGGTCTCCAGCCGTTCGGCCAGCTTGCCCTCCCGGCCGACCATCCGCCGTACCCGTGCCAACTCGCCCGTCAGATGCAGATTCCGATCGGCCACCTCGTTGAAAACGGCGGCGATTTCCGACATCACTCCGTCGCCGGAGACCGTCAGCCGCTTCCGGAAATTGCCGTCCCGCATCGACACCAAGGCGGTCAGCATGCGGTTCAGCGCAGCCGTATCCACCTCGGTTGTCCCATTGTTCCGGGACCGTCCGCCTTTTGTGCGCGTGCTCTTGCCCCGCGCCGCCACGCCAGACTCCACCGTGTCCCTCCCGCAGGGATCGACCGTACTTCCCAGGTCTTCGCTTAAAGCTTTCCCAGTCTTCCACCTTGACGCACCGCTGTGTCCGACAGTCGGTGCGTGACGCCCCCGACGTCAAATCGTTGGAGCGTACAGTGACCGCGCCGATCCTCCCGCGCACACCCAGCCGCACCCAGTCAGGACGCAGTGGCACACCACCGCGGCCGACGGTCTAGCCTGGCAGGGCGAATCGAAGCCGCGAGAAACGGGCACAGGACTCGGGGAAGCGACGAACACCACATGGGGAGTGCTGTGATCACGGCGCGGGCGGCTGCCACTTTCGACCCTGTCGGGCGGTCGGTCGCGACTGCCCGTGCATTCGTACGGGACACACTCCAGGGCTGGGGGCACTCCGAACTCGTCGACGACGCGGTGGTCCTCACCAGCGAACTCGTCACCAACGCCGTCGTCCACGCGGGCACCCAGGCCGACGTCCTGTGCCTGCGCACCGAGGACGGCATCCGCGTCGAGGTCGGCGACCGCTATCCGGAGCGCGAGGTACCCCTCCAGGGCACCGGACTCTCCCTCGGCGGCCCGGACCGCGAAGGCGGCCGCGGCCTACTCCTCTGCGCGGCCCTCGCCTCCAAGTGGGGCGTCGAGTACACGCCCACCCAGAAGCACGTCTGGTTCCAACTCGACCTCCCGCAGCGCCCGGTGGGCACCCGCCTCGCCGGCCCGGTCCTCACCGACGCGATGCTCCCGGTCGCCGACGGCCGCATCCGCGTCGCGGTCGTCCAGATAGACCGCATCGGCGCCATCGCCTCCTGGAACGAGGACGCCGAGGACCTCTTCGGGTACGCACCCGAGCAGGTCACCGGCAAGCCCCTCACCGACCTCGCCGCCTGGCCGCAGACCCCCGGCATCGGCACCGGCATCGCCGAGGCCCTCCAGATGTCCCGCTGGGAGGGCAGTTACGGCATTCGCGGCGAGGACGGTCGCGTCGTCCCCGTGTACGCCTCTCATCTGCGCGTCCGGGACAACGAGGGCGAGCCGTCCACCGTCTGTCTGCTGGTGCGCGACGTCGAGCGCGCCGTCCTGCAGACCCCGCAGCGCCCGCCGTCCGTCGACGCCGCGGGCGGCAGCCACGTCGAGGGCCGGGCCACCGACCCCTTCGAGGTCTTCATCGGCTCCCCCGCCCCCGACGACCTCGACGGCCTCCTGCAGCGCACGGTCGAGCGCGCCCGCGACATGCTCGACGCGGACTCCGCCTTCCTCCTCCTCGCCACCGACGACGAGACCGAGCTGGAGGTACGCGCAACCACCGGTCTGCCCTCCGCCCGCCAGCGCTTCGCCCGCGTCCCCGTCGAGGCCGGCACCGGCAGATACGGCTCCGCCCGCATGCCCGCCGTCCACGAGGACCTCGCGGCCGTCCCCGGCGCCGTTCCGCTCCTCAACGGCACCGGCATGCGCTCCGTCGTCACCGTTCCCCTGAAGGTCGAGGGCCGCCTCACCGGCTCCCTCGGCGTCGCCGCCGAAGCAGCGGGCCGGTACACCAACGAGGAGGCCCTGCGCCTCCAGTTCGCCGCCGACCGCATCGCGCTCGCCGTCGAGTCCGCCCGCCTCGGCGAGCTCGAACGCCTCCGCCGCGGCTCCCTCTCCTTCCTCGTCGAAGCCTCCGACCTCCTCGCCGGCACCCTCGACCGCGACCAGACCCTCGCCCTCATGGCGCAGATGACGGTCCCCACCCTCGCCACCTGGTGCGCCGTCTACACGATCGCCGACCAGGCCTCTGACCCGTACCTCTCCTACGTCCTGCACGAGGACGAGGAGCGCATCGACGGCCTCAAGGCCCTGCTCTCCCGCATCAACCCGCCCGACCCGGTACCCACCCCGGGCGCCCGCATCTGGAACGCCCCGGGCGAGGCCGCCCACCAGGCCGCCCTGCGCACCTCCATGCGCAGCCTCGGACTCGGCTCGACCCCGCACCTGGGCTCGGGCATCGGCACCACGCTCGCCACGGCCGCAGCGGTCGGCGGCGAAACCGTGGTCCTCCCCCTGGTCGCCCGCAACCGCGTCATCGGCATGCTGACCCTCGGCAAGCCCACCGACGACCACTTCCGCCAGGAGATCCTCGAGCTCGCCGAGGACCTCTCCCGCCGTGCCGCTCTCGCTCTGGACAACGCCCGCCTGTACTCGGAGCGCATGGCCATCAGCCAGTCCCTCCAGCGCAGCCTGCTCCCCCCGGAGCTCCCGCACGTCCCCAACGTCGAGGTCGAGGTCATCTACCGCGCCGCAGGCGAGGGCAACGAGGTGGGCGGCGACTTCTACGACCTCTTCCCGATCCGTGACGGCGCGTACGGCTTCGCCATCGGCGACGTCTGCGGTACGGGCCCCCAGGCAGCCGCGGTCACCGGCCTCGCCCGTCACGCCCTGCGCCTCCTCGCCCGCGAGGGCTTCGGCGGCCCGGCGGTCTTGGAGCGTCTCAACGCGGCGATCCTCGACGAAGGCGAACGCAGCCGCTTCCTGACCCTTCTCTACGGCGAGCTGTGGCCCCAGGAGGACGGCAGCTCCATCCTCAAGATCGTCTGTGCGGGCCACCCCCTCCCGCTCCGCCTCCGCCAGGACGGCACGGTCACCCCCGCCGCCGAACCGCAGCCTCTCCTCGGCGTCATGGAGGACCTGGAGCTCTACGAGGAGACCATCACCCTCGACCCCGGCGACGTCCTCCTGTGCGTCACGGACGGCATCACGGAGCGCCGCGAGGGCACCCGCATGCTCGGCGACGACGGCCTGGCCGAAGTCCTCGCCGGCTGTACGGGTCTGACGGCCGGCGCCGTCGCCGCACGCGTCCTGCGCGCCGTGGAACGCTTCGCCGCCGAGCCCGCCTCTGACGACATGGCCATCCTCGCGATGCGCGTCCCGGAGCCCCTGAAGCAGTAACTCCCGTGCGGGCGGAGCTGGTCCGCCCGCACACACCGGCATACACGAAAGGCCCCCGCCAACCGGCGGGGGCCTTTCTGTTTGCTGAGCCCCAATGCGGAATCGAACCGCAGACCTTCTCCTTACCATGGAGACGCTCTACCGACTGAGCTATTGGGGCCTCGTTGCTCTGCAGCAACGAGATAGATCATACCCATAAAACTGCGGAACTTCGAACCACTCATCAATCCATCCCTCCGGGCGGCCATGCCGGCCGTCCCACGGGCCCGCAACCGGTTGCGGCGGTACGGACACCGAGCAGCCGCCCTGAGGCAGGAAGCCTTCCGCCTCAAGGGGCCTCCCGCCTCAACTCCTGGCAGGACCGCCTGAGTTGCCGACCCGAATGGCGAATGGCCTGTGAACGCAGAAAAGCCCCGCACCAGTTTCCTGGTGCGGGGCAATCCCACAATAATTGTTCGGCGGCGTCCTACTCTCCCACAGGGTCCCC